>JAFUFW010000022.1 GCA_017469685.1 Bacteroidaceae bacterium
CCCTTAAGGGTTCTGAGGAAAACCCTTAAGGGTTCTGAACCGGGCATTTCAACCTCCGGCTGCGAGGCTTTAGCCCTCCTTCTCGTAAAGAATGTGAAAAAGTGGGCTTATGTTGGTGCCGCCTCAAAGAAAAGTGCTATCTTTGTGGAAATTTTTAACGAGACACATGAAAATAGCATTGATAGGATACGGCAAGATGGGCCGTATGATTGAGGAGATAGCCCTCAGTCGCGGCCACGTGATAGTGTGCCGCATCGATGTCGACAATAAGGACGACTTCCACAGCGATGCCTTCCGCTCGGCCGACGTGGCCATAGAGTTCACAGCCCCGGCGGTGGCCTATGGCAATGTCCAGCGAGCCTTCGAGGTCGGCGTCAAGGTCGTCTCGGGCAGCACGGGCTGGTACGCGGCCCACGAGCCCGAGCTTCGCCGCCAGTGCGCCGAGGAGGGCCGCACGCTTTTCTGGAGCTCCAACTTCTCTGTCGGAGTCTACATCTGCGGAGCCGTCAACCGCTTCCTCGCCCGCATCATGAACCGCTTCCCGGAGTACGACGTGCGTATGAGCGAAGTGCACCACGTGCATAAGCTCGACCACCCCAGCGGGACGGCCATAACGCTGGCAGAGCAGATCATCGGCGAAGTGGAGCGCAAGGCACATTGGACAATAGGCTCTCTGACAGCCCCCGACGGAAGCGTCGTCGCAGAGCATGAGCCCGCGCCCGATGAACTCGCCATCGACAGCATCCGCCGCGGCGAAGTGCCCGGCATACACAGCATCACATGGGACAGCGAGGCCGACAGCATCACCATCACCCACGATGCCCATTCGCGCCGCGGCTTCGCTCTCGGAGCCGTGCTAGCAGCCGAATTCACCGCCACCCACTCGGGGCTGCTCACGATGGAACAGCTGTTCAGTTTTGATTGACATTTTGATTAATCCATTGATCTATGAAAGAAATAGACAAGAAACCAATAACTTGGAAATCGTGGGCCAAGATGCTCGTCGTCGTCGCCCTATACATTTGCTTCCTCGCCTGGGTGGATGCCTGGTGGGGAATCATTGTGGTGCCCTTCATATTCGATGCCTACATCACTAAGAAAATACCCTGGACGTGGTGGAAAGAGCTGGAGAACCCCGTCACCCGCACAATCATGTCGTGGGTTGATGCCATAGTCTTCGCGCTCGTGGCAGTGTACTTTGTCAACATCTACTTCTTCCAGAACTACACCATCCCCTCGTCGTCGCTCGAGAAGAGCCTCCTCGTAGGCGACTACCTCTTCGTCTCGAAGATGAGCTACGGCCCTCGCGTGCCGCAGACACCGCTGTCGCTGCCGCTCGTGCAGCACACCCTCCCCAATGGCATGAAGAGCTACTCCGAGCTCATACGCTGGGACTATAAGCGCGTATCGCCCAAACCCGTGCAGCTCAACGACATAGTTGTCTTCAACTACCCTTCGGGTGACAGCGTCGTGGCCAACCCCGTCTATCAGGCTGCCGACTACTATGGTCTCTGCTACGGCTATGGCCGGCAGATCATTCAGCAGAACTCGCCACAGATGCCGGTCATCGACAGCCTCACATCAATGCAGAAGCGGCAGCTTGCCAGCATCTTCTACAGCGTCGGGCGCCAGTACATAGTCGAGAACCGTGCCGAGTTCGGCGAGATCATGAGCCGGCCCGTAGACCGCCGCGAGAACTACGTCAAGCGCTGCGTAGGCCTGCCCGGGCAGACGCTTGAGATACGCGACCGCATCATCTACCTCGACGGCGTGGCCAACAAGGAGCCCGACAACGTGCAGTACAACTACCACGTAAACATGGCCGACGGCCGCCGCGACCTCAGCGAGAGCGTAGCCCAAGAGCTGCGACTGCGCAGTGAGGACCTTCGCGACCTCCATCAGACTGGCATGATGCCGCTCACCGCTGCCGCGCGCGAGCGCCTGCTCGAGGAGCCATACGTACTGAGCATCGACATCGACACGACAGCCGTAGCCGACGACCTCTACCCGCTCAACGGCTTCACGGGCTGGACGCGCGACAACTATGGCCCCGTCTGGATCCCTAAGAAAGGCGAGAGCATAGACCTCACGCTCGAGAACCTGCCCGTGTACGAGCGGCCTATCGGCGTCTACGAAGGAAACAAACTGCGCGTCGACGACAACGGTACCATCTTCATCAACGACACCGTGGCTACGAGCTACACCTTCCGGCTGGACTACTACTGGATGATGGGCGACAACCGCCACTGCTCTGCCGACTCGCGCTACTGGGGCTTCGTGCCCGAGGACCACGTAGTAGGCCGCCCGGTAATGATATGGCTCTCTATCGACAAGGACCGCTCGTGGACCGACGGGCGCATGCGCTGGAACCGACTCTTCCGATGGGTCGACGGCATCAAGTGACCCTGCGCCGTGGAACGACTCTTGCACTACGTCTGGCGCCACCGCCTCTTCCCGCTCGAACAGTTGCACACGACGTCGGGCGAGACCGTGGAGGTGATAGATCCCGGACTCAGTAACGCCGATGCCGGCCCTGACTTCTTCAACGCCAAGGTCCGCATCGGCGATACCGTATGGGTGGGTAACGTGGAGATTCACCTGCGCTCGAGCGACTGGGTGCGCCACGGCCACCACACCGATGCCGCTTATGATAGCATCATACTCCACGTGGCTGAAACCGTCGACGCCGACATCGTAACCTCCGACGGCAAGCTCCCCCCACAGCTTCAGCTGCCCATCCCCGACAGCCTGCGCGCCGACTACGCCACGCTGTGCCGCACTGAGGACTATCCCCGCTGCTGGCCTGTCATCAGCAAGCTCTCGCGCCTGACCACTCATTCCTGGCTTTCTGCGCTCCTGGCCGAACGGCTGCTGGCGAGGGCGGCAATGGTCACGGAGCGTCTGCGCCAGACCAGCGGCGACTGGGAGCGGGCTTTCTTCATCACCCTGGCCCGCAACTTCGGCTTCGGCATCAATGGCGAAGCCTTCGAGTACTGGGCCCGCCACCTGCCGCTGCCGGCAGCCGCCAAGCACCGCGATGATGCCTTCCAGCTCGAAGCCCTGTTCCTCGGCACGGCAGGTCTGCTGGCCGAAGAGGCAATACCGCCATCGGCACGCGAGGCTGCGGCAGGCGATGCCTACCTGCGGCGCCTGCGTTCTGAATGGAGCTTCCTGGCCCATAAGTTCCAGCTGGCTGAGCACATGGAGCCGCAGCGCTGGCGCTACCTGCGACTGCGACCGCAGAACTTCCCGCACCTGCGCATCGTTCAGCTCGCACAGCTCTATGCCCGCCGCTCGGCAGGCCTGCATCAGGTGCTCGAGGCACGCGACCGCGAAGCGCTGCACGCCTGTTTTGCCTCAGGCGTGAGCCCTTACTGGCAGGACCACTACCTCTTCGGCCTCACCTCAGAGCATAAGGACAAGACGCTCAGCACGGCCAGCCGCGACCTGATTATCATCAACACCGTCGTGCCAACGCTCTATGCCTACGGCCAGGAGCACCACGACGAAGCGCTGCAAGAGCGTGCCGTGGAGCTGCTCGAGAGCCTAAAGGCTGAGCGTAATTTCATCATGCGTCAGTGGCAACAGTGCGGCCTGGCCGTCGCCACGGCAGCCGACAGTCAGGCGCTCATACAGCTCAAGCGCGAGTACTGCGACCGCCTCGACTGCCTGCGATGCCGCTTCGGATATGAATATTTGAAAGGGATTAGGGGTTAGAGTAAACCTATGGACGAACAAGAACTCCTGTACACAATGGCGCTGACATTCGCTCTGCGACAGCACAGCAGAGCGCAGCGCATACTGCTCGAGACGCTCGGCAGCGCACGGGCGGTCTACGAACACCGCAGCGATGCCAGCAGCGTATTCGAGAACATCTCGCCGCGAGCTGCTGAGATGCTGCAGGCGATGCCCAGTGTCATGAAGGCATGCGAGGAGGAACTCTATTACGCGCGCGCACATAATATTAATGTACTTGCCATTCAGGATGAGGCCCACTACCCGGCGCGCCTGCGCACTTGCGACGATGCGCCGCTGATTCTCTACTTCCTTGGCAATGCCGACCTGAATGCAGAGCACGTCGTGAGCATCGTAGGGACCCGCCGCTGCAGCGAGCGCGGACGCGACTTCTGCGCCGGCGTGGGGCGCGAGATTGCCGGGCGCGACGGCCGGGCGCTCGTCGTCAGCGGGCTGGCCTACGGCATAGATATCGCCGCCCACCGCGCTGCACTCGAGAACGGGCTGCCAACAGTAGCGGTGCTGGCCCACGGACTCGATGAGATATACCCCTCGGCCCACCGCCAGACGGCCGTGGAGATGCTGGAGCATGGAGGCCTCCTCACGGAATTTACGAGCCACACGCCCATCGACCGCCTCAACTTCCTGCAGCGCAACCGCATCGTGGCGGGGCTCTCGGATGCCGTAGTGGTAGTGGAAAGTCCCGCACGGGGCGGCTCGCTCAACACCGCACGCCTCGCTGCCGACTACCATCGCGAGGTGTTTGCCGTGCCGGGGCGCCCGTCGGACAAGCTTTCGGAGGGGTGCAACACGCTCATAAGGCGCAACGCCGCCACTCTGATATGCTCGGCCTCGGAGATGATGGACGACCTCGGATGGCCCTCAGCGCCCAAGGCCGAGGAGCTGCAGGGCGAGCTCTTCCCCAGTCTGACTCCCGACGAACAGGGCGTTGTCGCGGCCTTGCGGGCTTCTGACGCCGACCTCTCGCTCTCCGAACTCAGCGCTGCCACTGGTATTCCCTCGTTCAAGCTCATCCCGATGATGGTGGCCCTGGAAATGAAGGACATTGTGAAGGCCCTCGCCGGCCAGCGCTATCACCTGAGGAGATAGCACCTGAAACAAAACAGCAACAAAGAACATACAAAAAACACAGCCGGCTGTATCGTGCGATACGACCGGCTGTGTTTGCGCTTCCAGCCGGCTTGATCATGCCATCAAGCCGGCTGGCCAGTTTTTTATGTCCTGCCCTCTTCCTTCGGCAGAGTGACGTGTAGCATCAGTGAACCCACAAGCGCCGAGGCGAGTGTACCGCAGAGAATGCCGAGCTTGGCCTCGTTGAGCATGTCGGCGCCCTCGGCTCCGAGGTGGACGGGATAGCTGAGTGCGGCTATGAACATCGACACGGTGAAGCCTATGCCGCACACCATGCACACGCTGGCAAAGCTCTTCCACGAGCCACCCTCGGGCATCTGGCACCAGCCGAGCTTGATGCTGAGCCACGAGAACGAGAGAACGCCCGTGAACTTGCCTATAAGCAGGCCGAGGAATACGCCCAGCGCCACGCCGTGGAACAGGCTCATGAACGACATGCCCTCGAAATTGACGCCCGCATTGGCGAAGGCGAAGACGGGAATGACAACGTAGTTGATGGGCATTGCCAGCTGATCCTCGATGTCCTGGAGGGGCGAGATGAGGCAGTCGGACGCTTTCTCGATGCGGCGCAGCAGCTGGATGTCGCGCTTCTCGAGCACCATGGCGCGGTTGCGGTCGGTCTCTGAGAGCTCTATGTCGGGGTACTCTTTAAGGTACTCGCGAATATACTCCATATAATAGCGCGTGCCGCGCGTGAGGTTGGCCGGGATGCAGAATGCCAGCACTACGCCGGCAATGGTGGCGTGGATGCCTGAGTTGAGCACCATGTACCAGAGCACGAGGCCGAAGCTCATGTAGAATGCCTTCAGGCGCACTTCCTTCCAGTTGCCTATGAGCAGTATGGCAACGACGACAGCTGCGCCGATGAGGTAAGGCCAGGCGAGGCCTTGTGAGTAGAAGATGGCGATGACGATGATGCCGCCGAGGTCGTCGGCTACAGCCAGCGCTGCAAGGAAAATCTTAAGCCCGAGGGGAACACGCTTGCCGAACATCGACAGCACGCCGAGCGAGAAGGCTATATCCGTTGCCATCGGGATGGCGCAGCCGCGCTCCATCAGGGGATGGCCCAAACAGACGCAGAAGAACACGATCACAGGCATGAGCATGCCGCCGCACGCACCTATGATGGGCAGCAGCGCCTTCTGGCGGGTCGACAGCTCGCCGCACAGCACTTCACGCTTGATCTCGAGGCCGACGCTGAGGAAGAAGAAGAACATCAGGAAATCGTTGATGAAGTCCATCAGCGTAAGCGAATGGCCGCCGTGGCTGAACACGTTGAAGCCGCCTATGCTCAGCGACATGGGTTGCTGCCACAGCCAGGCGTAGAGCTGGCGCGTAGCAGGCAGGTTGGCAAACACGAGGGCCAGCACCGTGGCCACTATGAGCAGGGCGCTGGCACTGACGTAGCGCCGTATGAGGCCCGAAAATGATGATTCTAATTTCAGTGTATCATCCATGATTATTATGTTTTTGATTGTTACCTTTGAATGACTGCCCTCACCACGAACCAGGAATGGGCTGCCAGCGCGCGCAGCCAGCCGTAGTGACGGGCCATGATGCGCAGGCGCTCGATGAGCGAGCGGCGATGGTTACGGGTCGTCATGCCTTCGGCGAGGTAGTCGGTGAGGATGAGTTGCGCGTTGTGGATGTGCAGCCCGCGGCGCTCGGCCTGGCGGAGGATGCGTACGCACCAGTCGTAGTCGGCCGAGAAGTGGTAGCGCAGGTCGTAGGGGTGGCGGCGGGCAATGTCGGTGCGGGCATAGAAGCTCTGGTGGCATACGAGCATACCGCTTAGGAAGCTCTTCGAGGTCAGCTGCTCCGGCGCGCTGAGGCGGCGGTGGCGAAGGAAGCGGCCCTCGTCGTCAACGAGGTCTGTCTCGCCGTAGATGACGGCCGGCAGGCGCGACTGGTTGTAGCGCCCGAGCTGGGCCGCCACGTCGGCAAGAGTCGTCGGCGTGTGCAGCTTGTCGCCTGCATTTAGGAAGATGATGTAGTCGCCTTTGGCTGCCGCGAGGGCTTTGTTCATCGCGTCGTAGAGGCCGTCGTCGGGCTCGCGTATGAGCACTATGCTGTGGGGGTGGCGCTCGTCGGTGTTGCGTTCCACGTAGTGCTGCACTTCGCTTATAGTCGAGTCCGCCGAGCAACCGTCGACGATGATGTGCTCCACCGCGTTGTAGGTCTGGCCTGAGACGCTGTCGAGCGTGCGCCGGATGGTTTGTCCGGCATTGTAGGTTACGGTGGCAATGGTGAACTTAATCATATCTTGTGAGACAGCGATTCGTAGAGCTCAATGTATCGGCGCACGACGCTCTCGACGTTCCAGACCGTAGCGGCCTTGTGTGCAGCAGCTTCGGCCAGACGGTCGTGGTTGTTGCCGTCGAGCACGTAGTCTATGCCCTTGGCCAGGTCCTCGGCATCGCAGAAGCGTGCGACGTAGCCTGTGCGCTCGTGGTCTATCATCTCAGGGACGCCGCCGATGTCAAAGCCCACGCATGGCGTGGCCGTGGCCATGGCTTCCATGAGCGTGTTGGGAAGGTTATCTTCGAGCGAGGGCGTGACGAAGGCGTCGACAGCTTGGTACAAGGCGGCCATCTCGGCCTCGTCGGTGATATATCCTTTCGTGATTACGGGGAAGGGCAGCTCGGCGGCCACATCCTCGGCGTTCTGCCCGACGACGACGAGAGTCAGCAGTCCCTGCCAGCGCTTCAGCGACGGTGAGGCAAGGGCGTCGAGCAGATAGGCCAGACCCTTGCGGGGGGTGCTGACCCTCTGGCAGGTGAAAAGCAGCAGACGGCCGGTGGCAGGAAGCGCCATGCGCTGGCGGGCAGCTCCCTTCGGAGCGGGGTGGAACACTTCTGAGTCATAGGTGTTGGGGATGGAGACAACACGGTGACCTGCCGTCAGTGCGCTCTGACGAGCCTCGCCGGCAATCCATTCGCTGCACCCGACGAACGTGATGTGACCTTTGGCATAGGCTTGCTGCTTGCGGCGGAAGCTGGCGCACGAAAGGTCGTGGCGCCCGGGGCGCTGAAGCTGCGGGCAGCGCTGGCATTGCGACTGGAAAAGCTCGCACGTGCGGGCATAGTGGCAAATGCCTGTGAAGGGCCACATGTCGTGCATCGTCCAGACGACGGGCTTGCCGCTGGCGAGTATCTTGCCAATCTGGCGGGTGGAGAGAAGGCCCTGGTTCACCCAGTGGAGATGGACGACGTCGGCCTCAACGAACTCGGGAAGCGAAGTGATGTCGGCACCGGCCTGCCCGGCATCGACCTCCCACAAGCCCTTGCGGCTGCATCCGTTGGCCACGAACACCAGCAGGCGTTCCCATAAAAACTTTAGCCTCAGCAGCCACTGGTGTGGCAGGCGCGACGTGGTCACGGCCGAGGTCTGCTTGTCGCGCACAAGCAGGCAGGCCTTCTCGCCATGGCGGTTGAGGGCGTCGGTCAGCCGACGGGCTGCAATGGCTGCTCCGCCTGCGCATTCAGAGGTGTTTATTAGCAGTACTCTCATATCTCTGCCCGCTGTGCGGGCGTTATTTCCAAATCCGTTGCAAAGGTACGAGTTTTAAACTTTAAACTTAAAACTTGGAACTTGAAAAATTCAAAAAAGGGAGAAAAAGATGAAAATAAGTCAATCGAAAGCTGCAAAAGAAGAAAAAAAATGTGCTCTGCATCGTTATTTTTTTACTTTTCACTTTCCTCTTTTCGCTTATTGTTGTACCTTTGCCGACGCAAGAGCCTGCCCAGATGGTGGAATTGGTAGACACGAGGGACTTAAAATCCCTTGGCCAGTGATGGCCGTACGGGTTCGACCCCCGTTCCGGGCACAATGAATTTCGATAAAACTCATAGCGCCGACGACGACTATCGCCGCGACGAACTAACCCGAAAGATTGAAAAGTCTCTCCAGAACCTCACGCTCCCTGAGCTTGAGGCTCTTTATTATCAGATCTCTACGCAGACCTTCACTAACGATTAACTAAACCCTTACGAGTATGAAACGCCTACTGACGTCACTCTGCGTGCTGGCCATCGCTGCGATGCTGGCGCCCACCGTGTCGGCTCAGACTGTGCCCACGTTCAGCACAAGTGAAGCCGAGACATGGTATATCATTCAGTTCCGACGCGGAGAAGCCGCTCTTGCCGACCAAGGCGAGGGGGCCGGCTTGAGGACAACGGCCGTCGACAAGACATCGCCCTCGCAGCTTTGGAAACTCATTGGCTCGGCCGACAATTGCGAAATCGTAAGCCGCAACGGACGTCACATATATTATAATGGCAGTCGTTACGCCGCTTCAAGCTCTAAGACAGGCAACCTGAAGATCGTCAAAACCACTAACACTGAGTTCGCACCGGCTTGGGAGATACAGTCGGCAAGCACATCTGGGCAGTCGATGAACCAGTGGGGCGGCTATGGCATTGATCGCGAGCTGGGCTCATGGAGCGCTGGCGACCCTAACAACCCGCTACTCTTCATTGACCCGGCCACTCTGCCCGACACCGACCCGCTGCCGCAGAAACTTACCGAATGGAGCACTACAGCATACAGCGCATTCCGCCCAGAAGAGCCGCTGACGCTGTGGTACACCGCGCCTGTGACCAAGGCTACCGTCGACGACCCATGGATGGAGTACGCCCTGCCGATAGGCAACGGGCAGCTCGGAGCAATGATCTACGGCGGCATTCGCCAAGACCTCGTACAGTTCAACGAGAAAACACTCTGGACAGGTTCGTCCACGAACTACGACCGGGGCAAAGGATACCAGAATTTTGGCCATCTCTACATAGAAGACACCTCGGAGCGCTTCGGCACCACCTCAACCAAAGGAGCTAAGGAATACGTACGCACGCTCGACCTCGCCAAGGCTTTGGCCACAGCCGAATGGAAGAGTTCGGACAAGAGCGTCACCTTCCGCCGCGAATACATATCTTCATACCCCGACAAGGTCATTGCCGTACACCTCACGGCCAGCGAACCAGGTCAGCTCTCTAACCGAATATATCTTTGGAATGCGCATGAGATTCGCTCTACATACGCCGATGGCGGCGGCACTTTCAAAGGCAAGCTTGAGACCGTTTCCTACAATGCCCGCATGAAGGTTGTTGCCACCGGAGGCACCGTTGCTACCGACGATCAGGGCGTGCACGTCGAGGGTGCCGATGAGATTCTTATAGTCCTCTCGGCTGGTACCGACTACGATCCCGTAGCCACAGGCTTCGTCAGCGGCACCGATGGCCTTGACGCACGCATCGAATCTGATGTGGAAGCTGCTGCAGGGAAAGGCTGGGAAGCACTTCGCGAAGCGCACGTAGCCGACTATGCAGCGCTCTTTGACCGCTGCCGCCTCGAACTCGACCGTGCTGAGAACAAGAAGACAACCGACAAGCTCGTTGATGCCTATGCCACACTAACCAGTAAGGCGGCCATCACACGCTCGGCCGACGCACGCATGCTCGAACAGCTATATTTCCACTACGGCCGCTACATGCTCATCGCAAGCTCGAGAGGCATTGACCTGCCCAACAACCTGCAAGGCATTTGGAATCATAAGAACAACCCGCCCTGGAACAGCGACATCCACGCCAACATCAACATACAGATGAACTACTGGCCAGCAGAGACGACAAACCTCTCCGACCTTCACGAGCCATACCTCAACTATCTCTACAATATGGCGGTGGTGCAGCCCGTATGGCAGCAGTACGCCCGCAGCTGGCTGGGCCAAACCACAGGCTGGGCCTGCTTCACCGAAAACAATATCTTCGGCAACTGTACCGACTGGATGGCCAAGCAGTATCCCGAAGCTGGCGCTTGGAGTTGCGACCACCTCTGGCAGCACTACCGCTTCACCCTCGACAGCAACTTCCTTAGGGATAAAGCCCTGCCAGTGATGGTGTCTGCCGTGCGCCTATGGATGGAGCGCCTCAAGAAGGCATCAGACGGCACTTGGGAGTGCCCCAACGAATGGAGCCCGGAGCATGGCCCCACTGAAAATGCCACTGCTCACTCGCAGCAAATCGTATGGAACCTTTTCGACAAGACTATCAAGGCAATCGAAATTGTCGGCACGGCAGAGGCTGGAGTCACCAAGACCTTCCTCAACCAGCTGAAAGCTAAGTTCGAAGCCCTCGATAACGGCCTGCACACAGAAACTTACAACGGAACCTACGGCGCTACACGCAACGGCGTTCGCACTGGCGACGAGATCCTGCGCGAGTGGAAATATACCGACTATGCCACAGGCAACGGTACTGAAAGCGGACATCGCCACCTCTCACACATGATGGCGCTCTACCCATTTGCCAACTTGCCTGCCTCAAATCCATTCTACGAGCCAGCCGTGCGTAGCCTGAGACTGCGCGGACTGCCATCTACGGGCTGGTCAATGGGCTGGAAGATGAACCTCTGGGCTCGCGCCCTCGAGCCCGACCAGGTGGTTGAACTTTTCAAAACCGAATTTAAGCACAGCACCAGCTACGGCACTGACCAGTCGAAGGGCGGCGTCTACTACAACCTCTTCGACTCACACTCACCTTTCCAAATCGACGGAAACTTCGGAGTGTGCGCCGCTATGGCAGAACTGTTGCTGCAGAGCCACACTGACACACTACAGCTGTTGCCTGCCTTGCCCTACATTTGGACGAAGGGCTGCGTGCGCGGCCTGCGTGCCGTGGGCGGCTTCGAAGTCGACCAAACGTGGGAAGACAGTCGCCTCACAGCTGCCACCATCCGAAGCCTGAGCGGTCAACCGCTGATGATTGCCTACGAAGGCATCGAAGAATATGTGCTCACCACCTCCGACGGTCAGCCCGTAGAGGCGGCATCGCCCGCTCCAGGGCGGCTCGTTGTTGCATCAACCGCTGCGGGCGAAACCTTTGTCCTGAGCCCTCGAGGCGAAGAGGATGCCATCAAGTCGCCACGCGCCGACGCATCCACACCCACCGATTTTTTCGACCTTAGCGGCCGCCGTGCTCATAGGGCTGCGGCCGCAGGTGTGTACGTCACTGACGGCAAGAAGGTGGCTGTTCGCTGACAGCAAAGGGGGTGATTAAGGCCAAGTCCGACTCCGACTCATTCTCTCATCCCATCCTGCACAACAAAAAAGAGCATCCAGTAGAACGGATAAACCGTCTCTGCCGGATGCTCTTTTTAATATTTAAAACCTTTATGCCTTGTTAAACTTTTCCTTGGGCTGCTTACAGCGTGGGCAGCGCCAGCTGTCGGGCAGATCTTCAAACATGGTGCCTGTGGGTGTTGTAGCAAGTATTTATATTTACTCAGCCAGAGCCCACTTGCAGCGGATGGGCGACACAATGGCACCCTCCTTCTTCAGTTCGGCGAAAGCCTTATCGACCTCTTTGCGATCGGCGCCCAGCACCTTGGTCACGTCGCCTGCGGAGACGGGCTTGCCAGCCTCGCGCATAGCCTGTAATACAATCTCTTTCATACGAAGACTCTCTTTAATTAATGCAACGAATTACCCAAAAAAGGCCATGATAAAAAGTTCCTCAGAACTGAATAATGGCTCATTATGATAATTCGTTCCCGTGCTCAAGTTTGTTTTTTAGAATGTTACTGTCTCCACCAACTCCATCATCTTGAAGAAGTCGGCCTTGGCATCAGCGAGGTAATACATCACGCCGTTCTCGCCATTTTCGCCGAGGGAGGGCTTCAGTATAGGCATTTTGTCGACCAGTGCCTTGCCCACTTCGGGGCGGTTGTCCTCAACCAACTTGCACTCGATGCGGAGCGTCTGGCCCTTGAAGGCGCAGATCTCAGCCTTCTGGTTGGCGGCAATCTGTCGTGTAGCATTGGTCTTGC
Source organism: Bacteroidaceae bacterium (assembly GCA_017469685.1). GTDB lineage: Bacteria > Bacteroidota > Bacteroidia > Bacteroidales > Bacteroidaceae > Physcousia. Next base: position 12,709 of record JAFUFW010000022.1, read on the forward strand.
CGAAGGCCATAATGTAGATTCTGTCCTCGAAGTAGAGCATAGCTCCGTAAGGACGTACGCGGGGCTGGTCGCCCTCTACTGTAGCGAGATAGAATGTTCCTGCTTTCTCCAGGAAATCATAGACTTTCTTTACGTCTTCCATTTTATTGGTGAATGTTTGTGTTATTATTATAGAATTACATCATGGCGGTGAGGAATTTCTCGTAGCCGAGCTTGTCAATGTAGTTGAGGTACTGAGCCTCCCATGCCATGTGGTCCTTCTCGCCGTCAATCCACTTCTCGATAAGTTTCTTGGTGGGATAGTCGTCATTGAATGCCTCGGCCAGCTCGCTCAGCATCTTGATGGCACCGGGCGTGAAATCGCTCTCAATCTGCTGCTTCGGATCGTCGTAGAAGGGAAACTCCTGAGTCTTCATAGCCTCCTGCAGGTCAGCAGGCTTGCAGCCAAGTTCAACCAAACGTTGCAGCACCTCTTCTGCCTCGTTCCATTCCTCTTCGGCTTCTTCCTTCCACTTGTCGGCCAGCTTGTTCCAGCCATGCAGACGGCAGTATGCCGAGAATGCAAAATGTTGTTTGCTGTTTCCAAACCATGCAGCGCCGAGTTCGGCAAACTGCTTCAATGCTTCTTCTTTAGTCATAATTTAATAATGTTAAAGTTGCTAATAAATGAATTCGGGTGCAAAGTTGCGAACTATGCATAATAATATAGCTGTCCGAAACAAACAAAAATTCTACCAGAACAAACATTTTCGCCTTTTCATTTGGATTTTCACATTAAATATCAAACATTCGCTACCGAATGTATAAATTGAAAGATTATCTGACATCTGTACTCGGATTGCCGCAAGATGCAGTGGCTTCTGATGAATTGTTTTGCTCTGAGAGCAACACCCGCCTGACATTTCTCACCAACCAGATGCAAGAGACGCTGGCAGGCTACTCCTATACACTGGTACATGAAGGGTGGTTAGAGCTGCTTTACAATGATCGTCTGCTGAGACTGCAAAAGGGAGACTTGATGATTTATTCTCCAGGTGTGCAAATCAGGATCATCAGTGGCTCTGTGAATTATCGTTCTGTCTGCCTTATTGTCAACGAGCAATTAGCACTTGAAATCCCTGCTGTACGCAATGTAGTACGCACTGCCTATCAGCCGATCGCAGAGTTAGGCCGCCCGATCATCCACCTTGACGAGCGGCAAGCTGGCCACTTCTGGCAGCACATGCACGAGATTATCCTCTATCAGCACTCCCAACATCGCTATTTGCAAGAGGCTCTGCGCACGCTCTTCACTCAGTTTGTCCTCGACTTGATGGATGCTATGGCCACAAATATCGGTCCTGGGCAGGTCAGTGAGCGCACTACAGAGCTGTTCGTCGCTTTTATGCGGTTACTTACAACGCACTTTATCGAGCATCACGACATTGGCTTCTATGCAGAAATGCTTCATATCACCCCAATCCACCTTTCGCGTATTGTCAGGCAAGTGACAGGTCGCACCGTTGCTAATTATATCAACCAGATGCTGTTAATGGAGGCCATGTGGCTACTGCGCTCCTCCGACCTTCCGCTTGCTGACATAGCTGAACGTCTCCACTTCTCAGATCAGTCGAGCTTTGGGCGTTTCTTTACACGAATGAAGGGCGTCAATCCCAAACGATTCAGGATGGGTAAGCAGCGTATTAAAGAGGCGGAGATTATTGATTCTCTTCAATAAACAGCGTCATTTCGTCGACCTTCAGCTTGGGGTGCCTGACGAGCAAGGCACACCAAGCTGGGCGAAACGGATAAAGCGTACGGATGGCTCGGCGGTTAACGCCGAGCCATCCGTACGCTTTATTCTTAAAAGCAGATAGCTTTCTTAGCGCTTGTCGGGCACTCCATAGTCGGCCCAGCGTTCCTGAGGATAGTAGCCTTTTATAGTTTTCTTGGCTTCGACGTATGTTGTCTTGACGGATGCCAGCACGTCATTCATGTGCTTCACCTTTGGCTGCAGTTGCTCGCGCAGGCTGTCGACCTCTTCATTGGCAACACTAAGCTGGTTAAGCGACTCCTCCATTAGGTCGATTTCGGCGTTGGAGATACCTTTTTCTCCCATTTCTTTCACGTGTTTGCGCAGGCCTTCCACGAGGCAGCGTCCCTTCTCAATCTGTAGTTCTACGGTCTTTGGCATAATCTTGACTTTTAGGGTTATTAATGCTTATTTCAACTATGCAAAGTTAACGAAAAAAGTCAAGCCTGTGGATTGTATGCAGATTAAGATTTCGTCTTTTTTAACCAGTCGTAATCTTGCTGCCTAACATTTTTTAAGATTGTAGGTTTTGCTTTACCTTCCAAACATCATTGGTCTGATCTGTTTTCTGGAGGCAGGCTTTGGAAGGGGCGAGTAGCATAGACCAGAACCAAAACCACGGCGCTTATCGGGATGCCAACCTTATAAGGTGCTGCAATGTCGGCTGTGCCAAACATTATTTCAGGGAGAGGCATAACCACGAGCGGGGATGTGAACTACCCCGGATAGAGCGCAGCAGAAAGCAACGGCATGACAGTCGTGGCCGAGTTCTTAGCGCCCTTGATGCTGCTGAGAGCCCCATAAGCCGAGCCTGCTCCCCGGAAGGGAAATAGAATGCCAGCAGCCCTGTTGAGAGCGGCATGATGAGCCCGACGCTCAATCCGAGCAGAGCCTTTAAAGCCAGCAGAAGGTATATGGCGTCGACGACGAAGAAGTTTTAAGGCCAAAAAGTGTGTCCTTTCTCTAAAAAAGGGCTGCCGTCAGCGCTGTGGGTCGTCATATTGTATCTGCAGTTCTTCGAGGCGCTGGTGAAGCTGGCGCTGCAGGCCTTCCATGCCAGGCTGGCCGTAGAGGTTGCGCATCTCGTGCGGATCGCTTTTGAGGTCGTAGAGTTCCCATGTGTTGACGTCGTGTCCGTAGAAGTGAATCAGCTTGTAGCGGTCAGTGCGTATGCCGTAGTGGCGGCGCACGTCGTGCTCGGCAGGGTATTCATAATAGTGGTAATAGATGGCATCGCGCCAGTGCTTCATCTTCTGCTTATCGGCCTTTGTCGCAGCCTTGCCTTTTAGCAGTGGCAGGAGTGAGATGCCCTGGATGTCGGAGGGCACGGGAGCCCCGGCCAGATCAAGGAACGTGGGGGCATAATCGATGTTTTGCACCATTTCATCAATCAGGCCTCGCCGTTCAAGACCTTTAGGCAGGTGCATCACCAGGGGCGTCGACAGGCTTTCCTCATACATGAAACGCTTGTCGAACCAGCCGTGCTCGCCCATATAGAAGCCCTGGTCGGAGGTGTAGACAACGAGTGTGTTGTCCAGCAAACCGTGCGCCTCGAGATAGTCGAGCACGCGGCCTACCTGCACGTCGAGCTCGTGAACCACCTTGGCGTAGTCGCGCATATAGCGTTGGTATTTCCATTCGAGCAGGCGGGCATCTGTGCTGCCGCCGACGGCACTCTCCGACTGCCGCGGCAGGAAGTTGTAGTCGGTGCCCCACTCTTCGTAGAACTTGCGAGACATCGGGACGTAGAAGTCGTCGTAGCGCTGCCGCTCCTCCTTGTTGAGGCGTCCTATCATGTTCTGGTAGGAGCTTGAGAGGCGTGTGCGTGGCGTTTCTTCTGGCGAGACGAACATCTTGGTGTCGTAGACGATATCCATGTCCTTGCCAATCTCCATCTCCGTCTTGCCCGCAGCTTCGCGGCCGGCATAGTCGTCGTTGAACTCAGGCGGCAGGGGGAAGGTGCGGTCCTCGTAGAGCTCCAGATCCTCGAGCGCCGGCAGCCATGCGCGGTGGCATGCTTTGTGATGGATGAAGAGGGCGAAGGGCTTGGCAGGGCGGTGTTCAAGCCACGTGAGGGCTTTGTCTGTGATGAGCCTTGTGACGTAGCCGCTGTCGGCCGCACGCGTGCCGTCCATGTGTATGAATACGGGGTTGTAGTAGTCGCCCTGCGCAGGCAGGATCTCCCAATGGTCGAAGCCTGTGGGCGTGCTTACGAGGTGCCACTTCCCGATGAGGGCTGTTTCGTAGCCGGCGCGTTGCAGCAGCTTTGGCATCGTCTGTTGCGAGCCGTCGAAGATGCCGTGCTCGTTGTTGGTGAAGCCATTCTTGTGGCTGTGCTTGCCCGTGAGCATGCAGGCACGGCTTGGGCCTGACAGCGAATTGGCGACATAGCTGCGAGTGAAGCGAACGCCATCGGCTGCTATGCGGTCGAGGTTGGGAGTTTCGATGAAGCGACGGTCGTAGCACGACATCATCTGTGCCGTGTGGTCGTCGGTCATGATGTAAACTATGTTGGGGCGTGCGGTCGCAGCTGGCGTTGATGTGGCTTGGCCGGTGGCGGTGGCTGCCTGCGCCAGCAGCGGCGTGGCGGGTAGGGAGAGCAAAAGTAAACGCTTGTCCATAGTGAAGTCGAAGCGATGAAAAGTTTGAGATTATGAATGGCGAAACGTTGGGCGGTAGTTATGCCTAACTATGCCTCAAAGGTACAAATTATTTGCGTATGAGGGGACATGAAAACGTAAAAAACTGTTTAAGAGCAATAAAAAAAGCCGACGTGGTACATGTTTTTCTCTTTTCTCTTTTCTTTTTCAGCAATTTGCACTAACTTTGTCGCCGATTTTAGGATGCATTCGCCCTGCGACAGGGCCAACGAAAACCAAAAAGAACATGCTTAAGAAAGCTATTATACTGTTGTTTGGACTCAGTTCCGCTACTTTTGCCAACACTCCTATCCGCCATCGCGTAGCGTTGCCTATGCCTGATCATCTGGCTTCGCCCTCGGCTATTCAGGAGCGCATGGCAGCTGTTGTTGCGCCCGTGCATCCGGTGCTGCAGGTCAAGGAGCTGGCAAACAGCGCTTCCACCTTCACGTCAGCCATCGCCAGCGACCTCATTGATGTTGCCAAGCGTCATCTGGGTGCCCGCTACAGACGTGGCAGCAATGGCCCTTCGGCCTTCGATTGCTCGGGTTTCACCAGCTATGTTTTCAAGCGTCTGGGCATCACGCTGAAGCGTTCGTCGCGCGAGCAGGTCACTCAGGGCGAGGCTATTATGAGCAAGGGCGAGTTGCAGCCTGGCGACCTGGTGTTCTTCGGCCATGGCGGTCGCAGGGGCAAGAACGTCAGCCACGTGGGCATCGTCACCGATGTCGACGCCGAGAACGGCCTCTTCAGTTTCATCCATGCCAGCACTTCACGTGGCGTGCGCATTGATTCGAGCGATGACAGCTACTGGGCTCCTCGCTACGTCGCAGCCCGCAGGCTGCTGGGCGTTGATGACCAGTGACGGGAAAAGCATTCTTCAGGCTAAGTACGAAAAAAGCTTCGCCGAGCTGAAATACTCAGCTCGGCGAAGCTTTTTTCGATTGGCGGCTGAGGCGTATGTCATAGCCGCTAAGGCGGGTGATTTCACACAGCCAAGCCTTATTGCCAGAACCCTAAAGGGTTTTCGCCAAAAGGCTTAAAGGCTTTGTCGACAGCCCCTTTTTCAGGATTCCAAATGCCCGCCGTGGCGAGCGCATGTAGGGCCCGATTATTTCTGCTGGCAGGCTCTCTCAGAAGGAGTCCTCGGTAAGGATGCGCTCGAGATCCTCTGCGGAGATGCGGAGGCTGAGGTTGCCGCGGAAGGCGACGGAGATGCTGCCTGTCTCTTCACTCACTACGATGGCCAGGGCGTCGGTCTCCTGCGAGATGCCCATAGCAGCGCGGTGGCGCAGGCCGAGTTCCTTGGGCATACTCATATCGTGCGTCACGGGTAGGATGCAACCGGCTGCGGTGATGCGCTGGTGCGAGATTATCATGCCGCCGTCGTGCAAGGGCGAATTCTTGAAAAAGATGTTCTCGATGAGGCGTTGCGAGATGCGGGCATCAATGACTTCGCCCGAGCGGATGAAGTCGTTGAGCGGCAGCGAGCGCTGCATGACTATGAGTGCTCCCACTTTCTGCTTCGACATGGAGAGGCATGCCATGACGATGGGTATGATGTCCTCTCTCGTGTGTGTGGTCTTCTTCTCGCCGCTGAAGAAACGAACTACTGAGCGCACGCGCTGGTGAGTGCCTATGGTGTAGAAGAACTTGCGGATCTCATCCTGAAAGAGGATGAGCAGGGCGATGGCACCAACGCTGACGATGCGGTCGAGCAGCGTGCCTAAGAGGCGCATCTCGAGCACCTGTGAGATGAAGAGCCAGAAGACAACGAAGATAAGAACGCCGAAGAAGATGTTGAGCGAGCGCGATTCCTTCATCAGGCGGTAGCAGTAGTAGAGGATGAGAGCTACCAGAAGGATGTCGAGAATATCTTTTAAGCCTATTGAGAAAAACACAGCGTCTGGGCACGGACTGCGTCCGTAGTTTATCAATTAATGTTGAATGTCTGATGTTGAAGCCTGTACTAACTTTACAGCCTCGACGGCCTCGCGGACGTCGTGGACGCGCAGGATGTGGGCGCCTGCCTGCAGGGAAAGCGTGTTGAGCACCGATGTCCCGTTGAGCGATGCCTCGGGCGAGGTGCCGAGCAGGCGGTAGATCATAGACTTGCGCGAGATGCCTACGAGGAAGGGTGTCTGCGGGAAGAGGCGCACGAGGCGGGGCAGGGCGGCCATGAGGGCGAAGTTCTCGGCCATCGTCTTCCCGAAGCCGAAGCCGGGATCGAGGATGACGTCGGCCGCGCCGGCATCGTACATCTCTTGCAAGCGCCAGGCAAAGAACTGAGCCACCTGCACGTCGACGGGCTTGACGGCAGTCTCGTGGCTGTCGGCATCCAAGCCTTTGGCCGCTGACGTGAAGGCATTTATCTGCGCAGTGCCGCCAGCGGCAGCCGAAGGATTGTGCGTGAGCACGTAAGGCACCTGGAGCTCTGCCACGGTAGCCAGCATCTCGGGGTCGACACAGCCGCTGACATCGTTGATGATGGCAGCCCCGAAGTCGCGTACTACGCGGCGGGCCACGCTGGCGCGGAAGGTGTCGACGCTGACTACTGCCTCGGGCAGCGCCTTGCGCAGCGGTTCGAGGGCGGCAGCGAGGCGGCGCATCTCTTCGTCCTCACTGGCCGGCTCAGAGTCGGGGCGCGTGCTTACGGCCCCGAGGTCGAGTATAGTGGCGCCCTCGTCGAGCAGCCTGCGTGCTCGCTCCACCAGGGCTTCTGCACCGTCGTCGACGGGCGTGCGGCTCCCCGCGAAGAAGGAGTCGGGCGTAGCGTTGAGAATACCCATGACGACAGGTTGCTCAAGGCTCATGAGGTGGTCGCCGATGCGAAGTGATGTATCCATAGATCCGAAGTTTGGCACTTTTTCTTTCGCCAACGCGACAAAGGTAACAAGTTTTTTTCGTTTCTATTAATTTTTCTTGCGAGATTTGCAGTTTATGTGTATTTTTGTCGCCAAATTGTTATGAATGGCAACAAAGAAACGATGCAACGACTGCTCACTCTGAATATATTATTATTGTTCGCGCTCGCGCCTGCGCAAGCTAAGCGCAAGGCCACTACAGTGCGCCTCGAGACCACGGCCGGCGTCATCCGCGTGGAGCTCAGCGACGAGACGCCCCGCCATCGCGACAATTTCCTGAAGTTGTGCCGCGAGGGTTACTACGACGGCACACACTTCCACCGCGTCATCAAGGACTTCATGATCCAAGGGGGCTCATGCGACGCCCGCGTCACCAGCCATGGCGACTCGCTCGTCTCGCCTACGCGCGAGAAGGTGCTTGGCGACTGCGACCCCGGCTACACCGTCGAGGCTGAGTTCAACCTGCCGTGGCTCTTCCATGAGCGTGGGGCATTAGCCGCAGCGCGCGAGGGCGACGACGTCAACCCCGAGATGCGCAGCTCCGGCTCGCAGTTCTACATCGTCTACGGACGCTCGTGGGGCGAGAACTCGCTCGGCAAGGTTCGGGCTGCGCTCGCCGAGAAAGGCATCGACATGGACCGCGAGATGTGGAACGCTTACCTCAGCCGTGGCGGCGCACCCCACCTCGACGGCACCTACACGGTCTTCGGCCACGTCGTCGAGGGCATGAAGGTGGTGAAAGAAATCCAGGCCGTAGCCACCGACAAGGACGACCGTCCGCTCAAGGATGTCGTGCTGCTGCGGGCTATTGTCGAGAAACATTAGGATTGGAAATCAAATAACTAAGACATAAACACCAAGAAATGAAATTCTACAAGACCCTACCGCTATTAGCACTCACGCTCACAGCTTTGCACTCATGCATCGCCGACGAGCCTGCCAATGCCGAGTGCGATATCGTGAAATGCTGGATTCATCTCGACGAGCCGGAGGCCGTGTTCTACCACGACTACGACACCTTGGCCGGAGAGCCCATCACCGTTGACCGCCCCAACGACAAGGTTATACCCACGTCGGCTGACAGCGTTGTCTTCTCTACCCGCTGGAATGCCACTGTCAGCGAGCCCGTACCCCTCTTCATCGAGGTCACTCCCGGCGCTCAGCTCTTCTTAGTCGAGGGGGGCAGCGAGGTGCCTTTCGTCAGCGGCACGTCCGTAGACCTCCACGCCACCGCCGTCGGCCAGTATGCTGAGCAGCACTTCGTGGTGCGCTCCGAGGACGGCAAGTGGAGCCGACGCTATCGCATCAGCATACAGGTGCCGCCGATGCCGTCGTACCCGCCCGAGGGCTTCGAGCTGAAGTTCGACTCCTACGAGCTTAACGCCGCAGGGCAGTACTACGTCTGGACGGAGTCCAACCCCTTCCTTACCGATATCCAATGGGCCAATGGCAACCCCGGTTTCCGCATGAGCAAGAGCTCTGCCAAGCCTTACGAATATCCGACCGTGGCTGTCGGCGAAGGCGGCGTGGACGGCGGGCCTTATCTAAAGCTCACGACCTGCGACACAGGTGCGTTCGGACGCATGGTGAACATGCGCATCGCAGCCGGCAACCACTTCATCGGAAGCTTCGACGTGGGGCAGGCACTCAACGGCCAGTCCGGCGCCTTGGCCGCAACACGCTTCGGGCAGCCCTTTGCCCACAAGCCCTTGCGCCTGAAAGGTTTCTACCGTTTCAGCCCGGGCTCCACGAAGCAGGACAAGGCTGGCAAGCCCATGGACGAGGCTGACATCTGCGACATCTACTGCGTGTTCTATCGCAACACCGATGCTGAGGGCAAGCAGGTGCAGCTCGACGGTGCCAACGTGCTCACGAGCGAGTACATCGTTGGCCTGGCGCGGCTGAACAGTGACGAGGTCGTCCTTGGCAGCGAAGAATGGCTGCCATTCGACCTGTCCCTGACCTACAGCGAGGATGTCGCTGAGGCCGACGTCAAGGAGAACCGATATTCGATGACTATATGCTTCTCGTCGAGTATCGACGGTGCCTACTTCTGCGGTGCTGTGGGCTCGGAACTGCACATAGACAACGTGACTCTGGAGTGTGAGTATTAATTGTATATTGAGATATTGATAATTGATAATTGAAAGATTGATAATGAAACTGAAGACTATCATTTCGTGCCTTGCGCTCATGGCTGCTGCCACAGCCTCCGCTCAGACCGAAGACAAATACGCAGAATGGGGACCGACATGCAGAAAGTCGCAGACAGGAGTCATCGCCAGGGCAGGCTACGTCATCGGGGGCACCACGCCCCTTCCGCTTCCGGCCGAGATCAGGAGCATCAACGAGTTCAGGCCTCTCGGCGGCATCTCCCTTGGAGCCGACGCCTACCACATGTTCTCGCGCCACTGGGGCCTCCAGCTCGGCTTCCATCTCTTCTATGAAGGTTTCCACACGGGCGCCGACGTGAAGAACTACCGAATGGGCATCACCAAGGACGGCAACTACCTTGAAGGCAACTTCACCGGAACCGACATCACCGACACGAAGATGTTCGGAGCCACAATACCCCTGACGGCAACCTACCGAATATCGCCCCGTTGGAACGTCAGCGCCGGCCCATTCGTCTCTTTCCTCTTTTCCAAGAGCTTCGAGGGCGAGGTCTACGACGGATACTTGCGCGAGGGAGACCCCACCGGGCAAAAGGTGGAAATGACGCGCGACAACCCCGCAACCTACGATTTTGCCGACAATATGCGTAGCGCTTATTGGGGCGTGGAGCTCATCTTTGACTGGAAAGCGATGCGTCACATGGACGTCTTCGGCGGCGTCGACTGGTCGTGCAGCAGCATCTTCCCGGCCGACTTCAAGACTGTGGAGTTCGATCTGTTCCCAATCTACGCTAAGATAGGCCTGGCCTACAGGTATTAACGGCACACATATTAACTAACATAAAACAAAGAGAAATGAAGAACCGGATTCTTTCGCTGCTTCTCGCAGCCATGATGGCTCTTACGGCAGCAGCCGAGAGTCAGGTGAAGTATGTATTCTACTTCATCGGCGACGGCATGGGCGTCAATCAAATCAACGTCACTGAGACGTACCTTGCAGCCATAAAGGGCAAGATAGGCTTCGAACCCATCTGCATGTCAAGCTTCCCCGTCGTGGGCCTTGTCAACACTTACTCCGCCACCAACGGCGTCACCGACTCGGCAGCCGGCGGCACGGCCCTCGCCTGCGGCAAGAAGACAAAGAACGGAGCCATAGGAATGCTCGAGGACCTCGAGACGCCATGCACCAGCATCGCCGCCTGGGCAAAGAAGGCAGGCAAGGCTGTCGGCGTGGCAACGAACGTCAGCATCACGCACGCTACGCCCGCTTCCTTCTATGGCCATCAGCCTACACGCCAGATGTACTACGAAATTGGACAGGACCTCTGCAAGAGCGACGTTGACTTCTTTGCGGCTGCCGACTTCCATAAACCCCACTCGAAAGACGGCGGTGCCACCCTGCACGAGCAGGCTAAGGCCGCTGGCTACACTATCCTCACGGGCGGATACAAGGAGTATGAGAAGAAAGGCCGCAAGGCCGACAAGCTCATCCTCTTCCAGAGCGACGCCAAGAACAAGAAGCTCGACAGCGAACAGATTCCATTCGCCCTCGATCAGGACAAGAACGATCTGACGCTTGAGCAGATCACACGTGCCGGCATCAACTACCTCATGGGCAAACAGACCGACGGCTTCTTCTTCCAGATTGAAGGCGGCATGATCGACTGGGCCTGCCACCGCAACGACATCGGCAGCTGCATAAACGAAGTTCTCGATATGGACAAGGCCGTGAAGGTCGCCTACGAGTTCTATCTGCAGCACCCCGACGAGACGATTATCGTAATCTCGGCCGACCACGAGACCGGCGGTCTGGTCATGGGCAACGGGCCGTATGAGATTCACACCGACCTCCTCCGCTACCAGCACAAGAGCATTGACGAGCTAAAGTGGATGCTCAACGAGCAGTACAAGAAGAGTCCCAAGGCCTTCACGTGGAAGGCTGTGGAGAAGGTTCTCCGCACAGAGATGGGCTTCGGCGCAGGCATCAAGCTCAGCGACGGCCAGAACGAGCGCCTGCAGCGCCGCTGGACTCGCATCGAGGAGGCTATCAACAACGGCTCTACGACCGACGAGCAGAAGAAAACCATCCGCGACCGCATCAACGATCTGGGCGAGACAACGAAGCACATCCTCTCTGAGGTGGCTCGCATCAGCTGGGCAAGCGGCGGCCACAGCAACGGCTACGTGCCCGTTTACGCCGTAGGTCCTGGCACTGAAGTCTTCCAGGGCCGCATCGACAATATAGAGATTGCGCCCGCCATGGGCCGCATCGCAGGCTATCCCGTGGAGTAGGAGCTGGGATTTTACTAAGTACTAAATACAAAACGGCCGGACGTGCGCTCAAACACGTCCGGCCGTTTTTTTGTGCCCATGCGGTCGGGCAGGCCTTCGCGGCCTGCAGCCTCTCCGGATTCAACCGGCTGAATCGGCATGTTCCACCGGTGGAACACGCGAAAACCATTGATGGTACACACGAATTCCATTGGTGGAATTTGTTCTTATGCTAAGAGCTCATTGATGAAGATGAGGGCGATGGCGGCGGGAGCAATCCATCGGATGAGGAAGAAGAACGAGACGAAGAGCCAGCGAGGGGAGCGGAGGGTGTGGTGGTTGGTCAGCTCCTCGATGACGAGAGCCTTGGGCAGGCGCCAGCCTACGAAGAGGCTGAGGACGATGCCGCTCAGGGGCATGATCCACAAAGCCGTGACGTCGTTGAACGCATCGAAGAAGCCTCGGCCGAAGAAGGGACGGAAGTCGGACAGCGGACCAAAGGAGAGTGCGCACAACGAGCAGAGGACGGCGGTGGTGAGGGTCATGTAGGTGGCAGCACGCCGGCGGGACGTGTGGTAGCGGTCGACGAAGAAAGCCGTCACCTCTTCATGCATGGAAATAGTGCTCGTCAAGGCCGCAAGCACCAGAAGGACGTAGAACATAAGCGAGAACACGTAGCCCAGCACCGGGGTGCTGCCGAAGAGGTTGCTGAAGATGCTCGGCAGCGTGACGAAGACCAGGCCGGGGCCGGCGTCGGGGCTCACGCCTTCGACTGAGAATACGGCCGGGAAGACGATGAAACCGCTCAGGATGGCCACCATCGTGTCTATGCCCACGACGTTGGCCGCGGTCTTCATCAGCGGCACGTCGGGCTTGAAGTAGCTGGCGTAGGTGGCCAGGCAACCGATGGCTATCGACAGCGAGAAGAAAGCCTGGCCCATGGCTCCGAGCACCACTTTGGAGTCGATCTTCGTGAAGTCTGGCTTGAGCAGGAAGTCCACGCCGCGGGAGGCTCCGGGCATCGTAAGCGACCCTATGGCCAGGAAGAGCATGAGCAGGAAGAGCAAGGGCATGAGCACCTTGGAGAAACGCTCGATGCCGTTTTGCACGCCACGCTCGATGATGATGTGGGTCAGGGCAATAAAGATGAGGGCAAAGAGCAGTGGCGACCACGTGGAGGAGCAGAAGTCGGCGAAATATGCAGAGGCGTCGGTGACCGAGGCCAGCGAGCCTGCGGCGGCGCTGAGAGCGTACTTCAGCACCCAACCGGCTACGACAGCGTAGTAGCTTAGTATGAGCGTTACGCAGAGCATCCCTGCATAACCCGTGAGAGGCCATAGGCTGTTGAGGCGCTTGCGCAGCCAGGCGAGTCGGCCCGGAGCAGATGGATTCTCGCGCACGAGCTGCTCGTAGGCAGAGGCGATGTCGGTGTGTGTGCGCCGGCCTATGATGAACTCGGCCGTCATCATAGGCAAGCCCAGGAAGATGACGCAGGCGAGATAGAGCAGGATGAAGGCTGCGCCGCCGTGCTGCCCCGTCTCAACGGGGAAACGCCATATATTGCCCAGGCCTACGGAACTGCCTGCGGCGGCCATGACGATGCCTATGCGTGTGGCAAAACTGCCTCTGTGCTTGTCCATTACACTATATTATTCCCAGTTCTTTAACGAATATTCCGCCCATAGCCAAGGGGATGAACCAGCGTAGGAGGAAGACGAAGGCGCTGACAGCCCAGGCGGGGATGCGGATGGTGCCGGCGTTGGTGAGTTGCCCGACGATGATCTTGCGGTCGAGGCGCCAGCCCACAAACAGCGAGATTATCATACCTCCGAGCGGAAGGAATATCTTGGCCGAGACGAAGTCGAAGAAATCGAAGAACGTGAGGCCGAACAGCGGGCGGCAGTCGGCCAGCGCCCCGAACGAGAGGCAGCAGAGGGTGCCCACGGCGAGGCAGACCGCGGTGACGATTGTCGTTGCCACGGGGCGGCTCAGCCTGAAGTGCTCTATGAGGAAAGCCGTGGGCGGCTCGTGGATGCTGACCATGCTTGTGAGCGCCGCCAGCAGAAGGAGCAGATAGAACATCACGGCGAAGAACCAGCCCACGAGCGGCACGCTGCCGAAAGCTATGCGGAAGACGTGGGGCAAGGTTATGAACACGAGGCCCGGACCGGCGTCGGGCGTCACGGCTTCAACCGAGAATACGGCGGGAAACATTATGAAGCCTGCCATCACGGCGACGACGGTGTCGATGAGCGCCACGCTGCCTGCCGTCTTCACCAGGCGGGCGTCGTCGGTGAAATAGCTGGCGTAGGTGCACAGGCAGCCCATGGCTATCGAGAGCGAGAAGAAGGCCTGCCCCATGGCACTGAGAATGACTGACGACGTGAGCTTCGAGAGGTCGGGCTTCAAAAGGAAGGTCAGCCCCTCGCGCGAGCCGGGCATGGAGAACGAGAAGACCAGCAGTACGGCAATGATCATCAGCAGCAGGGGCATCATGAGCTTAGACGAACGTTCGATGCCGGCCTGCACGCCACGGATGATGACGAGGTGGCACATGAGCATGACAATGGCCATGTAGGCGAGAGGCTCCCATGTGGCACCGGAGAATGCCTTGAAGTAAGCGGCGCTGTCGCTGATGCTGCCGAGCCCGCCGCTGAGAGCTTCGACGAGATATTTCAGCGTCCAGCCGGCTACGACGCTATAGTAGCAGAGGATGAACCACGAGGTGAAGACGCCGATGTAGCCTTGGGCAATCCACCCCGAGCGCGGCGCCAGCTGGCGATAGGCATCGGCGGTGTTCTTATGAGTGTGGCGCCCGATGATGAATTCGGCCACCATCAGGGGCAGCCCCAGCAGCACGACGCAGAGTATGTAGACAAGGATAAATGCCGCGCCGCCTCCTTCGCCCACTTCAGTGGGGAAGCGCCAGACGTTGCCGAGGCCCACGGCAGAGCCTGCCGAAGCCAGTACAATTCCGAGTTTACTGCTGAAATTTGTCCTTTTTTCCATAATCGGGTGCAAAGTTATGTATAATTATTGTACTTTTGCAACAAAATCAAGACAAACTGCAACAATCATTTAATTAATTCGTGTGTAATGCTTTCATTTGTTATAAAATACCCCTTTACGCTGCTCACGACGGCAGCAATCGTAGTGCTCTCGCTGATGCCTGTGCCCGAAGTGCCGGTAGACATTGAGGTGCCGCTTGCTGACAAGTGGACTCACATGCTTATGTACGCCTCGCTCTGCATAATCCTCTGGACCGAATACTGGCGCTGCCACCGCCACATAAACCTGCTGCGGCACCTTCGCGATAAGGTCTTGTACGTCACCGCGTTGGCCATTGTCTGCCCTTTGCTCTTAGGAGGCTTGATGGAGCTCCTGCAGGCTTACGCCACCACCTACCGCAGCGGCGACTGGCTCGACATGGCGGCCAACAGCATCGGCGTAGGCATCGGCACGGTCCTTGGCATAGCTCTGGGACGTTGCATCAAGGCCCGCTAAGCACTTCAATCTACACTCTCAGCCCTTACAAAAAGTAATTAGAAGCGGCACGGTGGTAGAAAAATGCAAAAAAATTTGGCTAAAAGCGCTCAAATGACTAATTTTGCCCCAAATAAGCCTTAAATTATATGCACGTAAGCAAAGCTCTCTTAAAGATACATCGCACGCTGCTCGGCACGCTGTGTCTGGTCGTTGCGCTGTGCCTACCCTCGGTTGTGCAGGCCGACGTGCAGCGCCGCGACAGCACTGCCCAGCGCTCGCTCAACGGCACCATCCGCCTGCAGCCCGAGCGCGAGCTGCCCGACCTGCGGCACCGCATGCTCACCTCGGCACAGCCTGTGGAGATTCGCCAGCAAGGGCGCTACCTCTGCGTCACCAGCCGCCATGCCCAGTTGCTGCCCGTCTACAGCGCCAGCGGCACGCTCTACTCGTCGTTCCGCCTGACCAAAGGCACCAACTGGCTCAACGGGCTTCCCCGCGGACAGTACTTCATCAATAACCGTAAGTTCACAATCAATTAATGTCTGCGATGGACGACAGCCTAAAAATCGACCTTGACAAGATTGTGCGTGAGCGGGCAGGCAAGCGTGCGCGCTGGATACCCCGCTTCGTCACGCGCTGGCTGGAGCGTTTCATCCATCAGGATTTCATCAACTCGTACCTCGTGGAGGGGCGTGAAGGCGTCGACTTCTGCGAGGGGGTGATAGAATTCCTCGGCGTGACGCTCACGGTGGAGGGCCTCGAGAACCTGCCCGCCGATGCCCGGCCGATGACTTTCGTGAGCAACCATCCGCTCGGAGCCATCGACGGCGTGACGCTCGGCGGCGTGATAGGCCGTCGCTACGGCGGACGTGTGAAGTACTTGGTCAACGACTTGCTGATGAACCTCAAGGGCCTGGCGCCCCTGTGCATAGGCATCAACAAGTTCGGCGGCCAGGCGCGCAACTTCCCCAAGCAGGTGGCTGAGGCTTTTGCGAGCGACAATCATATCATCATGTTCCCGGCCGGCTTGTGCTCGCGCCTGATTGACGGCCAGATCCACGACGTGCCTTGGAGCAAGGCCTTCGTGGCGAAGAGCGTGCAGAGCCAGCGCGACATTGTGCCCGTGCACTTCATCGGCGAGAACTCCGCGCGCTTCTATCGCATCGCACAGTGGTGCAAGCGCCTGCATCTGAAGTTCAACTTCGCCATGCTGACACTCCCCGATGAGATGTACCGCTCGCAGGGGCGCCACTATACCGTGCGCTTCGGGCGGCCCATTCCCTACCAGACTTTCGACAGCAGCCGCACTCCCGCCGAGTGGGCTCTGTGGGTCGAGGAGGAAGCGTACAGGCTGTAGGCTTGTAGGATTAGGGATTAGAGAATAGAAGACAATATATATATGGAAGAGATTATTTCGCCTGTTCCGGTTGACATCCTCAAGAGCGAGCTCACTGAGGACCGCCGCCTGCGCCTGACAAACAAGTCGGGCAACGAAGTTTATATCGTCACCTGGCAAGAGGCGCCTAACGTATGCCGCGAGATAGGTCGCCTGCGCGAGATCGCCTTCCGTGCCGCTGGGGGCGGCACGGGCAAGGCTCTGGACCTCGACAAATTCGACACTATGGAGGAACCCTACAAGCAACTGCTCGTTTGGGATCCTGATGCTGAGGCCATCGTAGGGGGCTATCGCTACCTCCTCGGGTCTGAAGTGCGCTACGACGCAGAGGGGCAGCCCATCCTTGCCACGTCCCACATGTTCCATTTCTCAGAGCGATTCATCCGCGACTACCTGCCTTACACCATTGAGCTCGGGCGTAGTTGGATATCGCGTGAGTACCAAAGCACCCGGGCGGGCGCTAAAGCCATCTTCGCGCTCGATAATCTTTGGGACGGACTCGGAGCCTTGACCGTGGTGAAGCCCAACGTACGCTATCTCTTCGGCAAGGTGACCATGTACCCGAGCTACGACCGCGTGGCGCGCGACATGATCCTCTTCTTCCTCCAGAAGCATTTTGCCGACCCTGACCGCCTCATCCTGCCCATGCACCCCCTCGAGATAGAAGCCAACCGCGACGAGCTTGGCAAGCTCTTCTCGGAGGACGATTTCAAGGCCGACTACCGCATACTCAACCGTGAGGTGCGGGCCCGCGGCTACAACATCCCGCCGCTGGTGAATGCATATATGGGCCTCTCACCCACTATGCGCATGTTCGGCACTGCCATCAACGACGGCTTCGGCGACGTAGAGGAAACGGGTATCCTCATAGCCGTAGACGAGATCCTCGACGAGAAGCGCATTCGCCACATCGACAGCTTTGCCGCCGAGCACCCCGAGGCCGTTGCCATGGGACAAGGCATCTCGGGCTCTTCACGCATCATTCGCTGACAGAAAAAATAAAAGCCTCAGGCCTTCCGGAAAAAAGGCTTAAGGCTTTCGTCAAAAACCCTTAAGGGGTTTGGCTTGAACCCTTGAGGGTTTTGCCGATAACCCTTAAGGGTTTTTTATACCCCCCAGGCGGGTGTCGTGGCACAGGGCCGGGCTTGTCAGATTATAGGGAAGCTCATGCCGTTAATTTTGCGGTAGAGGTCGAGGGCGTAGACATCGGTCATGCCCGAGATATAGTCGAGCACGGCCAGCAGACGATCGTAGAGGCGGGGCGCACGTATCTGGTACTGCCGCGACACGCGGTTGAGCAGCAGCTCGGAGTAGGCCCGCTCGGGGTGCATGGCGGCTTCCACCATTATGTCGGTGAGGAATGTCATGACGCGGAAACCGGCAAGCTCGATGTCGACAACGTCCTTCGAGTGGTAGATGTGTCCGTAGCTCGTTCGCACACACTCGTCGTAGGCTCGGCGCGGAATGTCGGAGATGTGCTCGATGAGCGTGCCGCCGTAGGTGCCGTCGAGGATTTGCTCCTCGGCATCGACGAAGGCCCGTACGCACTCCGCCTCGAGGCAGTTGATGACGCAGGAGCGGAGGTAGACGATCTGCTCGTTGACGTCGCGCACGTCGAGGCGTGCCAGGTGGCGGGCTATCTCGTCGCGCCGCTTGGGCTCGAAGTAGGCCATCAGCAGCTCGCGCGTATCGGCTGTTGAGAGTATACGCAGCTTGTGAGCGTCCTCGATGTCCATGATCTCATAGCAGATGTCGTCGGCAGCTTCCACCAGATAGACGAGGGGGAAGCGGGCGAAGCGGAGCGTGCCGGGCGCCGAGGGCAGGCGCTTGATGCCGAGCTCGCGGGCTATGCGCTCGTAGTCGGGG
Source organism: Bacteroidaceae bacterium (assembly GCA_017469685.1). Classification (GTDB taxonomy): domain Bacteria; phylum Bacteroidota; class Bacteroidia; order Bacteroidales; family Bacteroidaceae; genus Physcousia. The sequence goes on from JAFUFW010000022.1 coordinate 31,137, forward strand.
CGCTCGGCCTCGAAGAAACCGAATTTCTGGTGCTCGCCGGCGAGGTTGCTCGAGAAGGGGTACTTAACGATGCTGGCCAGCGTGCTGTAGGTCATCACGAAGCCCCCTGGGCGGCGCCCGTCGAAGTGGTGGGTGAGCAGGCGGAAGGCGTTGGCGTTGCCCTCGAAATGGGTGAGGTCGTCCCACTGAAGAGGCGTCAGGCGGTCGCCCGTTTCTGGGTCCTCGTAGGTCTGAAGCCAGCGGCCTGCGCCCTCGCTGAAATAAGTGGCGATGGCCCGCTCGCCCGAGTGGCCGAAGGGAGGATTGCCGAGGTCGTGGGCCAGGCAGGCGGCGCTTACGATGGCTCCGAGCTCGCCAAGGTGGGTTTCTGCCAGCTCTGGGTGGCGCTCAAGCAGGAGGCGTGAACTGTCGTTGCCCAATGAACGTCCTACGCTCGACACTTCGAGGCTGTGGGTCAGGCGGTTGTGCACGAAGATGCTGCCGGGCAGGGGGAACACCTGGGTCTTGTTCTGCAACCGGCGGAAAGGGGCGGAGAAGATGAGGCGGTCGTAGTCGCGCTGAAACTCGGTGCGGTCGTCGCTATGGCCTTGCTGCCCCTCTAATCCGAGGCGCTGGCTGCTTAAAAGTTGTTTCCAGTTCATCATAATGACGCAAAAGTAGATAAAAAAACTTATATCGCGCGCGCGTTCAATAATATTTTTGTACATTTGTGCCGAATTTTGCCGCTGAACGTGCCTGGGCACCGAATATCAGGCTCCGAAGCAGCTGGCAGAATCAGAAACGAAATATGACGAGACAATGGAAGTAAAGATAATCAACCGCTCCCACCACGCCCTGCCTGCCTACGCCACGCCACTCTCGGCCGGCATGGATCTACGGGCCAACCTCGCGGAGCCACTCGTGGTGCAACCGCTCGAGCGCGTGCTGGTGCCTACGGGGCTCTTCATGGCTCTGCCCGAAGGCTTCGAGGCTCAGGTGCGCCCGCGCAGCGGACTGGCGCTGAAGCACGGCCTTACGGTGATGAACTCGCCGGGAACTATCGATGCCGACTATCGCGGCGAAGTGTGCGTAATACTGGCCAACCTATCCAACGTGCCGTTCACTATCAACGATGGTGAGCGCGTGGCACAGATGGTGGTTGCGCGCCACGAACGGGTAGAATGGCTGCCTGTGGCCGAACTCGACGATACCGAGCGTGGTGCGGGCGGATTCGGCCATACGGGGGTTTAAAGGATAAGGGATTAGAGATTAGGGAATAGGGATAAGAGATGGAAGTGAAGAGACTGAATCGGCGGATCCTGGTTGCGCTGGTGGCTGCCCTCATGCTCGCAGCCTGCGGAGCTGTCAGGCAGGAGGACCGAAGCGACGTGGCCAAAGGCATGAGGCAGAGCCCGTCGGCAGGCACCGTAGGGGCAGCAAACGACGACGGCGTGTCACGCAAGGCCTTAAGCCTCAATGACCGTATGCGCCTCAGCTATCTCTTTCAGGAGGCATCAAAGATGAAGCTGCAGGAGCACCACAGCGAGGCTCTCGACCTGCTGCGCCACTGCTATGCCATAGCCCCCGACGCTCCTGAGGTGCTCTACGAACTGGCACTCTACGAACTCTACTTCCGTCACGACTCGCTCGCCATAGACCTCCTTGAGCAGGCTACGCAGCTCGATCCTCGCAACACTTTCTACAAGGAAGCGCTCGCGACGTACTACCTGAACCGCGTACAGACAGAGAAAGCACTGCCTTACCTCGAGGCAATAGCTGAACTGAGGCCCACCCGAAGCGACGTGCTGGCTCAGCTCACCCGCATATATACTAACCTCGAACGGCAGGAGGATGCCATAAGAGCGCTCGACCGCATAGAACTGCTCGAGGGGAAGATGCCGAGCGTCAGCTATCAGAAGTTCGCACTCTACAAGCGAATGGGGAAGGAGGAAAAGGGATTCGAAGAACTTGAAAGCCTAAGCCGCGAATATCCCCACGACATGACTTATCGCCTCGCCATCGCCGACCAACTGCTTGAAGCCGACCGCGAGGCTGAAGCCCTGAAGATATACGACGAGGTGCGGGCTGCCGAGCCCGACAATGCCGCACTGCATCTGTCCATGCTTCAGTACTATCGCCACACCGGGGCCGACTCGCTGTTCGCCGTAGTCCGCGACTCGCTGCTCTTTGCACCTAAGAGCGAGGCTGAGGTGCGGGTGGCGCTCATGCGAGATCTCATAGCCCAGGAGGTGAAAGCCGATAGCCTCGGACGGAAACGCATCGTCGCCACATTCGACAGCCTCGACGCTCGCTTCGGCGACGACCTCGACATCCTGCAGCTGCGCGCGGCATACCTCGCTACCTACGACAAGCAGAACGACAGCGACTTCGTGGCCGTCATGGACCGAGTGATAGAGCTCGAGCCGTCCAATACACAAGCCGTATTCTACCTCATACAGTACTACGGCGAACACCGGCAGTTCCAACAGCTCGAAGACCTTTGCCGCAGAGCCGTGCTGACACATCCAGAGGAACTCGTTTGCCACTTCTACCTCGGCATTGCGCTCTATCAGCAGGATAAGAAAACTGAGGCCATGAAAGCATTCGAGAACGGCATAGTGCAGAAAACAGATGAGAGCAGACCGGCAATGGTGGCTGACCTCTACAGCACTCTCGGCGACCTCTACTACGAGGCCGGGCGGGAGCGCGAGGCTTTTGAGGCCTACGACTCGTGCCTCGTATATCAGGATGACAACGTGGGCTGCCTTAACAACTACGCCTACTACCTCTCGCTGCTCGGGCGGGACCTCGACAAGGCCGAGGAGATGAGCTACCGCACCATACGACTCGAGCCCAACAACAAAACATACCTCGACACATATGCCTGGATCCTTTTCATGAAGGAACGCTATGTCGAAGCGGCCCACTATATCGACCGCGTCTGTCCGCCTGACTCCACCGATGAGGCTCTGCTCGCTATGGAAGGTGTCTCTGGAGTGGTGCTCGAACATGCAGGCGATATCGCGGCTTGCAACGGAAATACCGAACAGGCCATCCGCTTCTGGACGCTCGCTCAGCAAGCCGGCGGCGATGGCCTTACTGCTACGCTGCCCAAGAAGATCCGGATGAAGAAGTATGTTAAGGATTAGAGGGGACTTCAGACTCGCTTCGCTCGAAGAAGCGTCGCAGGCGCTGAGCGCGAGATTAGGAATTAGAGCTGTTAGTAATAAATAAGAATATCACAACATCGTATGAATAAAAAAGTTTTCTCATTATTCTTTCTTCACGTTGCATTAATCGTTGCCGCTGCTTTGATAGCCTCGTCATGCGCATCGAAGCGTAAGGTTGTGAAGGAGAGCACAGACACCACAACGTCTGCAACCGCTGTTGTCAGCCCATCAACAGAACGGCAGCAGGTGGTGGCCCTCGTCAATAAAAACCGGCAGACGGCCCGCGGCCTGCGCTCACGCATGAGCATCAAGCTCGCCGCAGGCAGCAAGAGCGCTTCGGCAAGCGGCACGCTTAAGATGAAACGCGACGAGGTGATACAACTATCCATTAGCGCGCTCGGCCTCTTTGAGATAGGGCGCATGGAACTGACGCCCGACTATCTTTTCGTGCAGGACCGTGTCAACAAACAGTACGTGCAGGTGAAGTGGTCGGAGATTGACGCCCTGCGCAGCTCCGGAGCCGACTTCTATACTTTCCAGGCCCTGTTCTGGAACGAACTCTTCCTGCTCGGCAGCAAAGCGGTGCCTACAGACAACGACTTCAGCGCCGTGAGTTCGGCAAAGCAAACTACGCTGACACCCAAGAGTCAGCACGTAGCTGTAAGCCAGCAGGCCATGCAGTTCATCGTAAATAGCGCCAAGCACCTGCTTGAGCAGGCGGTGCTAACGACGACAAGGGGGGGCAATCTCAGCGTCACATGCGACTACTCCGACTTCCATAACCTCGAGGCAAAGAAGTTCCCGTCGCAGATGAAGCTTGCCATAGCCTCGGGCGCTAAGCGCTACACTGCCGACATTAGCCTCTCCAGCCCGCAGGCCGACGAGAGCCTGGGCAACATCGTCACTAAGCCATCCTCCAGTTACCGGCGCGTAAGCTTCGATGATATCATACGCCAACTCGTCAAGTAGCTTGATGTGAAGATTCCCTAAAACAGAGAAAAGGTCAGAGCTTATTGCTTTTAGCGCAAACTGTTTTCTTCAATTCTCAACGAACCCATGCCTGCCATGCGTTGCAAAGATTCATTATTAATTATTACTTGTCTGTTGTTTCTGTCCGCCTACGCCTCGGCGCAGACGAAGAAGATTAATGCGCTGAAGAGCGAGAAAACAAAGATTGAGCAGGGCATAAAGAAGGCTAAGACACAGCTGGGCGTCACGCGCCATGAAGCTGTCAAGAAAGAGCAGACTGCCGACTTCCTCGAAGAGCAGATAGAGGGGCGACTGCGATATATACATCAACTCGAGACTGACATAGACAGCATGCAGAACAAAATTGACCGTCTCGAGGACGAACTCAAGACGCTCAACATGCAAGTGCAGGACAAACGGGGCAAATACGTCCAGAGCCTCCGGACAGCACGCAACTCTCAGAACCTGCGCAATCCGGTCCTCTTCCTCTTCTCTGCCAAGACCTTCCCGCAGGTCTACCGGCGTATGCGCTACGCCAAGGAGTTCGCTGCACTGCAGAAGAACCTCGGCCTGCAGCTTATGGCTAAGCAAAACGAGGCGCGCGACAAGCAAAACCAACTGCTTGAGACCAAGCAGCAGATGAGCGTCGCCGTGCAGGAGGTCATAAAAGAGCGGAGGCAACTTTCTGCTCAGCACTCTGTAGTACAGGCCAACGCTCGTGAGTTGCGTAAGAAGGAGAAAGAGATTGAGAAACAGGTGGCCGAGCAGCAGAAACAGCTTGCCGCACTCAACAAGAAAATCGATGAGCTCGTGGCATACGAAATAGAGCAGGCACGAAAACGCGCTGAAGCCGAAGCTAAGCGTAAACGTGAAGCCGAAGCTGCAGCAAAAGCCAAACAACAGGCTGCGAAAGACAGCAAGGCAAAGAAAGGCGGCAAAGCCTCCAATACTGACAAGGCTAAGAGCTCAACCACCACAGATAAAACCCAGAAATCATCGGCCCCAACCCGATGGCTCACAGCCGAGGACCGTCAGCTCAACGGCAGCCTCGAGCAAAACAAAGGACGCTTGCCGGTGCCCATAACAGGCCCTTACAGGATTGAGCGCCGCTTCGGGTTGAACCGCCTCTCGGCAACGGTCGTCCTCGACAATAAGGGTGTCAACTATATGGGGCAGGCTGGGGCCCACGCCCGCGCCATCTATGACGGTGAAGTGTCGGCTGTCTTCCAGCTTGGCTCGCTTAAGAATGTCCTCGTGCGCCACGGCTCCTACATCTCCGTCTATTGCAACCTCTCTTCTACAATCGTTGCCCGTGGGCAGAAAGTGAAGGCCCGCGACATACTCGGCACCGTGGCCGCAGATGAGAACGGCAACCACATTCTCCACTTCCAGCTACGTAAGGAGACTGCCAAACTCAACCCAGAGGCTTGGATAGGGAGATGACACACTGACTTTACGGCGGACACTAACAGGTCCCGAGTTTTAATAGTCCACCATAAACGATTCGTCAGTTAGCCATAAGGGATTTGTCCGTCCGGACTAAATGAGTTACCGGCCCTTTCAAAAGGACTCGTCCGCCCCTTCCCAAGTATTCAACAGTCCTTTCAACAGAAATTGGCAGTCCTTTTGAAAAAAGTTGCCCGCCTTTTTGAAAGGAGCTGTATGGTCTATTATAGTATTGAATTGACGTGAAAAACAAAACCCCGCCGACAGTCATGGTCACTGAAGGCGGGGTTTTTGTGTTTAATTCGATGGAATCGGGCTTTTTTGAATTAATCGTCTGATAAAAGTGAATTATTGGTGAATTTTTAGCGAATAATAGGTTAAAGATGGAGAGTATTAGTGCAATGGTGGTGAAAAAAGGTGAAGTGGCGGTGAATTTAGGTGAAGTTTTATCAGTTTGCTCGATGAAATGGGGCTTTTTTATAGCATTTAATGTATTATAGGTGTATCTTAAGGGTGAAAAAAGGTGAAACGAAATCAGTCGAGGCGGAGGCCGTCGAGCATGGCGATGTACTCGTCAATGCCCTGACCGAGCTCAGACACGAGGATATATTCGTCGGCTGTGTGGCTACGGGCGCTGTCGCCGGGACCCATCTTGAGCGAGGGGCAGGAGAGAAGAGCCTGGTCGGAAAGGGTCGGGGAGCCGAAGGGTGTGCGCGGCAAGCCATTGGGTAGAGGCCCAAGGGCAAGGGCGCTGCGCACGAGAGGGTGGTCAATGTCGATGCGCGAGGAGCAGAGGCGGAAAGAACGAGCTTGCACATCGCTCTTCACGCACGCGCGTACCTTATTATATATGTCCACGTTGCTGTAGAATTCGTTTGAGCGTACGTCGACGGTGAAGGTGCAGGTGTCGGGGATGACGTTGTGCTGAGTGCCGGCATTGATGATTGTAGTGGTCATCTTGACCGGGCCTAAGAGTGGTGAAACCTTTTCGAACGAGTAGCTTCTGAACCATTCAATGTCTTTCATCGCCAGGTGGATGGCGTTGATGCCCTCGTTGCGTGCGGCATGTCCGGCAAGGCCATGGGCTGTGCAGTCCAGTACCATAAGTCCGCGCTCTGCGACTGCGGGCTGCATTCCTGTGGGCTCGCCAATGAGAGCCACGTCGATGTGCGGCAGCAATGGCATTAGGCGCGAGAGTCCGTTGGCTCCCGAAATCTCTTCCTCAGCCGTGCAGGCGAGCACGATATTGTAGGCTTGAGGGCGGGTGCATAGGTAGCGGAACGCCTGAATTAAACAGACCAGGGAAGCTCCGTCGTCGTTCGCTCCGATGCCGTAGAGACGGTCGCCCACGAGGATGGGCTCATTGGGGTCGCGCGTCCAAGCATCCGTTGGGCGAACGGTGTCTATGTGAGCACACAGGAGAAGTGTGGGGCGGGAGCTGTCGAAATCGGGCGCTACAGCCCATACGTTGTTGGCTTCGCGTTGTGTGGCTATGCCTTGTTTTTTGAGGACGCGTTGCAAGAGATCGGCGGCGGTGGCTTCGGAGCGGCTGACGCGAGGATTGGCAATAAGCCAGCGGAGGAGCTTTAAGGCCTCGGAGTGGAAGGATTGTGACATAGAGACTTGATACATTAACCCTACAAATGTATGTAAAATCTTTTATTTTTGAGGTCGTGTGAGGTTTTTTTGCATGATTTAAGCGTGCGAACATAAAAAAGTTGGCGCTTGAAAGCCCAAAATTCAAAGTTTTAGTTATCTTTGCGGTCGAAAGGTGGAGTCTATCATTCACTTCAACTCATTCCTCATTCATAGTTACATCTTATGTTGAATAAAGCATCATTGGCAGTCCTGATTCACGAGCAGGCTAAGGTCTACGGCACAGGAAAGACGGCTCTGAGTTACCGTGACTATGACTCTGCGACGTGGAAGGAAATCTCTTGGCAACAGTTTTCGGATACCGTGGCCCAGGTGTCGAATGCCTTATTGGAACTGGGCGTCGGCGAGCAGGAGAACATAGGCGTATTCACTCAGAATAAGCCGGAAGGCGTGTGCGTGGATTTTGGTACATACGGCATTCGTGCAGTCTCTATCCCGTTCTATGCCACGAGCAGCGAGGCTCAGATACAATATATGATCAACGATGCGTCGGTGCGCTTCGTTTTCGTCGGTGAGCAATACCAGTATGACACTGCCTTCCGTGTGCTTAAGATGTGCCCTACGCTCGAGCGTCTCGTGATCTTCGATCCGAAGGTGGAGAAGAACCCGCAGGATCAGGTATCCATGTACTGGGATGAGTTTCTTGCTTTGGGCTCAAAACTGCAGCATGCCGAGGAGGTGGCACGCCGCGCCTCGGCCGTGGAGCTGGATGACTTGGTGAACATACTTTACACCAGCGGCACTACGGGCGTTTCAAAAGGCGTCACTCTGACTTATCGCATGTATGCAGCGGCCATTCCGGCCAACGATAAGGTCATGGACCTTACGGAGCACGACGTGGTGATGTGTTTCCTTCCGTTCACCCACGTCTTCGAGCGTGCGTGGAGCTATTGGTGTCTCTCTCGTGGCTGCCAGCTGGCTATCAACCTGAGGCCTCAGGATATTCAGATGACGCTGCGCGAGGTGCATCCTACATGTATGGCTGCTGTGCCTCGTTTCTGGGAGAAAGTGTATGCCGGGGTGCAGGAGAAGATAGCCTCGAGCGGAGCTGTTCAGCGCAAGCTTATGCTTGATGCACTTGCCGTGGGCAAGAAGTACAACGTGGAATATAAGATCCGTGGCCTGGAGCCCCCGTTGCCTCTTAAGCTTCGCTATAAGTTCTACGAAAAGACCATCATAGCGCTTCTTAAGAAGACGTTAGGTCTCGAGAATGCCAACTTCTTCCCCACGGCAGGTTCGTTCATACCCCCTGCCATTGAGGAGTTTGTCCATGCGTGCGGCATAAAGATGACCGCCGGCTATGGTATGACGGAGACCACGGCTACTGTGTCGTGTGACTGGCATCATTCGCCAGTGAGCATAGGCTCCGTGGGCCGTGTGCTCGATGGCATAGAAATAAGTTTTGGCGAGCAGAATGAGATATTGTTGCGGGGCGACACCATTACGAAACAGTACTATCGCAAGGCAGAGATTACGGCTGCATCCTATGATGATGAGGGCTGGTTCCACACTGGCGACTGCGGTTACCTCAAGGATAGCGAACTGTACCTTACAGACCGTATCAAGGATCTCTTTAAGACCTCTAATGGCAAATATATCTCTCCGCAGGCGTTAGAGTCGAAATTCGTCGTCGACCGCTTTATCGACGAGGTCGCCATAATTGCCGACGAGCGGAAATTTGTCTCGGCTCTGGTCATCCCCGACTACAACCTGCTTGAGAAGTGGGCTCGCGACAATGCCATAGCCTTCGAAAGCCGTGAGCAGCTTTGCGCCAACGTCATCGTCAACAAGATGGTGATGGATCGCATAGCCACGCTGCAGCAGGAGTTTGCTCACTATGAGCAGGTGAAGCGCATAACTCTCCTTCCGCAGCCATTCTCCATGGAACGTGGGGAGCTTACTAATACGCTGAAGATCAAACGCCCCGTGATAGCCCAGAACTACAAGGCACAAATCGATGCCATGTACGAGGAATAATTTCATTTATGAATTGCGATTGATGGTTGATGAATACTGGGTGGAAGCTGTTGGTGTTCTAAGATCATAGATCATAAATCATCGAAAAGGAAAGTGATAACACAGGATCAACTGAAAGAGATACAGGAGCGCACGGAGGCGCTCTACAAATACCTTGACATACCCCGCAAGCAGATGGAGTATGAGGAGGAGCAGCTGCGCACCCAGGCGCCCGACTTCTGGGAGGATGCCAAGCGGGCCGAGGAGCAGATGAAACTGGTGAAAGGCCTTGAGAAATGGATAAAAGGCTATGGTGAGGTGCGCACGCTGACAGATGAACTCTCCACTGCCTTTGACTTCTACAAGGAGGATCTCGTGACGGAGCAGGAAGTTGACGAGCTGTACGCCAAGGCCACCGAGGCTATCGAGGCCTTGGAACTCCGTAACATGCTTCAGCAGGAGGAGGATCCGATGGATGCCGTGCTCAAGATAAACTCCGGGGCCGGTGGCACCGAGGCTCAGGACTGGGCACAGATGCTCATGCGTATGTACATGCGCTGGGCCGAGCAGAACGGTTACAAGCTTACTATCGCCAACCTGCAGGACGGCGATGAGGCAGGCATCAAGACAGTGACAATGCAGATTGAGGGCGAATATGCCTACGGCTACCTCAAGAGCGAGAGCGGCGTGCACCGCCTGGTGCGCGTGTCGCCCTATAATGCCCAAGGCAAGCGCATGACGTCGTTTGCAAGTGTTTTCGTTACGCCGCTCGTCGATGACACCATTGAGGTGTACGTAGATCCTGCGCGCGTCTCGTGGGACACCTTCCGCAGCAGCGGTGCCGGCGGCCAGAATGTCAACAAGGTGGAGACGGGCGTCCGCCTTCGCTATATGTATAAAGACCCCGACACGGGCGAAGAGGAGGAAATCCTCATCGAGAACACAGAGAGCCGCAAGCAGCTCGAGAACCGTGAGAACGCCATGCGTCTGCTCAAGTCGCAGCTCTACGACCGTGCCATGCAGAAGCGTCGTGAGGCGCAGGCAAAGATAGAGGCCGGCAAGAAGAAGATAGAGTGGGGCTCGCAGATCCGCTCCTATGTCTTCGATGACCGCCGCGTAAAAGACCACCGCACAGGATTCCAAACCTCAGACGTAGGCGCCGTGATGGACGGCAAGATTGACGGCTTCATCAAAGCCTACCTCATGGAATTTGGCGGCGAGGAAAGCTGACAGAGAAGAACAGTAAACTCCTAAATAATAATCATTATGAGCAAAGCAAAAAAAGAACTTCGTGCAAAGAAGAAGGCTGAGCGCGAAGCCCGCCAGGCCAAGCGCGTAATCCAGTGGATTATCTGTGGTCTTGTTGTCCTGTTTATCGTTTGTTTCATTGGTTGGGCCTTCATCCGCTAAGCGGCCGGACTCAACACAAAAAACGGGACAGCCATGGCACTTGAGATTGAACGTAAGTTCCTCGTAAAAGGCGACGCCTATAAAGACGTCGCCTTTAATCATTCCAAGATAGTTCAAGGCTACATCTGCAGCCGCCCCACCGTGCGCATTCGCATTCGTGGCGACAAAGGCTATCTCACTGTAAAGGGAGGCAGCAACGATGGCGGCCTCACACGCTACGAGTTCGAGACCGAGGTGCCCCTCGCAGATGCCCTCTCTATGCTGCGCCTCTGCGCCGAAGGCTTTGTCGAGAAGACGCGCTGGCTCGTGGATGCCGGCGATGGCCACACTGTTGAGGTCGACGAGTTTCATGGCTCCAACGAGGGCCTCGTCATTGCAGAGGTGGAGCTGCATAGTACCTCCGACAGCTTCTGCAGCCCGGAATTCCTCGGCCGGGAGGTCACAGGCATCCGCCGCTATTACAACTCACATCTGCGCAAACATCCCTATTCAGCCTGGAGTAAGGAAGAGAAGGAATGTCTTGATCTTCCCGCTTGAATGAGCTTTACGCTCAGGCATCGCTCGGCGTAGACAGTCAGGGGCGGTGCTTAAGACACAGGCTATAGACGTAGCGACGGTCGGGACTGTCGGTGGTCTCGAAGACACAGCCCGAGGCCTTTGCCTCATCCAGCACGCTGTGCAACTCGTCTACGAGCCCTGTTCCCGTCAGTTTCAGATAGGCTTCCTTCTGAGTCCACAGGCGTATGAAGGCGCGCTGCGGTTCGTTGGCCGTCCTAACAGTGGCTGCTTCGCCGGCGTTCATTGTTCGTTTGAGCAGTGCTGGCGAGAAAGGGCGTATGCTCTCTATGTCGATTCCTACAGGTTCCGTGGCGATGGCGCAGCAAGCCGCCTCACGGCAGTGGCTGAGGCTGAAGAAGATATCCTCGTGGCCAATGATGCCTGGCTTGCCATGAATGCCGAAGGTGAATGTCGGGGGCTCGGCAATGTCGAAGAGCTCGCGAAGGCCTTGGCACAGCAATAGATATGCAGCTGCGCCTGCACGCTGCGCACGTTCGTTGCTGAAGCGCTGCAGGTATGAGCGTCTCTGAGCGCTCATCTGTTCGAAGGCCTCGTTGAGGTCGAGAGCTTCAAGATGGTCGTTGATGTAAACCTTTGCCATTGCGGTGATTGCCGTGGTTGCGTCTGCAAAGATACTTATTTTTTGATTATCTCATCTTCTTACGGCCTAAAATAACGTGTGGCTCAGGCTTTTTGTGCACATCCTGTGCTCGCGCATCCGCACACTGTTAATTACTTTTAAAATAACCCTTAAGGGTTTTCGCCTGAACCCTTAAGGGTTTTGCCCATAACCCTTAAGGGTTTTGCGTGAAACCCTTGGGCTTGTTTTCTGCATCCCTCTGCTTCGTGTTCTCTCCTGGGTGATTTCTGCTCGCTTTTTGGCTGTGCCCGCCTCTCGCTTTACTTGCGTGAGGCGTGCTTTCATGTTGTGCGGATATGAAGAAAAGGCCCTGTTAGGTCACGTTAAAGTTAAAGTATTACTTTAAGTGCTAACTGTCGGTGTTTCCAATAATTTACAACTTTTTTAAAATTATTTTCAAAAATATTTGCACGGATGAGGAAAAGAATATATCTTTGCGGCATGGAAACGGAACATTACCACATCCCCGTGCTGCTAAGCGCCTCAGTGGAGGGCTTGAAAATCCGGCAAGATGGCACGTATGTGGACGTGACGTTAGGCGGCGGAGGCCACAGCAGGCAAATTCTGAATATGTTGGGCCCTCACGGACGTCTCTACAGCTTCGACCAGGATGCTGACGCTATCGCCCGTTGCGCCCGAGAGCGCGACGACGTCAGTCAGGGAGAGCGCTGGACGCTTATCCGTTCTAACTTCCGTTATCTTAAGAACTGGATGCGCTACTACGGCATCGAGGCTATTGATGGTTTACTTGCAGACTTGGGTGTTTCGAGCCATCACTTCGACGACGGTAGTCGCGGTTTCAGCTTTCGCAGCGACGCGCCTCTGGACATGCGAATGAACCAGCAGGGCGGGCCTACGGCGGCAGATGTGCTGCAAACGTATGGAGTAGAACAGCTCACAAGCCTTTTTCGTCTGTATGGCGAGCTCCGGCAAGCTCGGCGTCTGGCGGAAGCCGTGGTCAAGACTCGCGAGAGACATGCTATCACCACTACAGGTCAGCTTGCCGAGCTACTCTGTCCTATCTTGGGCCGGGAGCACGAGAAGAAAGACCTCGCGCGGGCGTTTCAGGCTCTGCGCATAGAGGTGAACCACGAGATGGATGCCCTGCGCGACATGCTACAGGCGGCAGTAGAACTGCTGCGTCCCGGAGGCAGGTTGGTGGTCATAAGCTACCATTCGCTTGAGGACCGTCTGGTGAAGAATGTGATGAAGGCCGGTTCTGTTGATGGCACAGCGACTCAGGATGCCATCTTCGGCCACACTCTCGCACCCCTCAGGCCCATAGGCAAGGCCATCACCCCCGACAGCGAGGAGCTGGAACGTAATCCACGAAGCAGAAGCGCTAAGCTAAGAGTAGCTGAGCGCCAGAAGGTCTGAGCAGCCAGCGACAGACGGCTGACAGGCATAGCGTGACAAGCGCGGAAAGGTGTAGGTACAAAGAAAGGAGTAGAAAGCACCTGATCCTCGCCAATGACTAATTATGGCAAAAGTGACATCCCATGAACAAAGACCGCAACGATCAAGCTGGCGGCCCTGAACTCGTTTTTGACGAGGCCGGCGGCGCCGATGCTACCCTCGGGGCAGGCATGGACAATGCCTCTGCCGGGGCGGGTGGCTCTGAGGCTTTAAGCTTCGAGCTGCCTGTCGATGAAGTGCCTATGGCCACGGTCGACGAGGCCTCTGGCGAGGCAGGGGCCGACGAGCCCCGCTCAGGCTGGCGCCTCTTCTCGGCTGAAGACCTGCCGCAGGTGACGCTGCGCGAGATTCTGGGCGGCGACTACCTCATCGGGAGCTTTCTCCGCCGCCAGATATGGTTCATCCTGTTCCTGGTGTTCCTCGCCGTGCTGTACATCACCAACCGCTACGCTTCGCAGCAAGAAATCCTCGAAGAAGAAGCCCTGCGCAAGGAGCTGATAGAAAAGAAGAACTATGCCCTCACGCAGTATGCCGAACTTACCATGCGCACCCGCCAGAGTAGCCTGGAGCGAATGCTCAAGAACTTCGGCGACAGTACGCTCCTTTCAGCAAAAGAAGCACCCTTCATCATCTACAAACAACACTGACCCACTTTGACGTCTCACCCCACGTAGGCAATGAATTTCGACAGCAAACACACCATACCTCGCTATCTCTTCGTGATCATTCTGATGACGCTCGCAGGCCTTGCGGTTATCGGGATGGCAGCCTACGAGATGTTCGGCCGCAAGAGCTACTGGCGCACCGTGCGCGAGCGCATGGCTACGCAGCAGAAAGACGTGCCGGCCGTCAGAGGCAACATCTACTCTGCCGACGGGCAACTCATGGTGGGCTCCATGCCAGTCTACACACTGCGCATGGATTTCGTCGTCAAAGACCCCAACGACAGCATTGCCGAGCGCAAGCTACAGGTGTGGCGCGACAGCACTTTCGCTGCCGACCTCGACAGCTTCTGCATCGGGCTCAACCACCTGTTCCCCGAGACCAGCGTGGCCGAGTTCCGCTCCCGACTGCTCGACGGCAAGCGCCGCGGACGTCGCAACCTGGCCATCAAGCACAACGTCTCCTACATTAAATATAAAGAGAGTCTGCGCCTGCCCTATGCGCGCCACGGACGCATCAAGACCGGTTTCTATGCCGAGGAGATACCTCAGCGGCAGAAGCCCTACGGCAACATGGCTACTCGTACGCTCGGTTCGCTAATGACAACTAACGACTCCGCACGCAATGGTCTGGAGCTGGCCTACGACAGCATACTCCGCGGCATCAACGGAAAGATGCACCGCGAGAAAGTGCGCCGCCAGTGGCTCGACAAGACCGATGTGGAGCCCATCAACGGACTGGACCTCATCACTACCATCGACGTGGGGATGCAGGATGCCGCCGAGAAGATCCTTGAGCGCAAGCTGAAGGAAATCAATGCCGAGATAGGCGTCGTGGTGCTTATGGAGGTGCAGACGGGCGATGTCAAAGCCATCGTCAACCTCACACGCTTGGCTCCCGGCGTATATGCTGAGGTCAAGAACGACGCTATTACCGACCTCTGGGAGCCCGGCTCCACATTCAAGACCGCCTCGATGATGGTCGCACTCGAGGACGGCATGGTCAAACGCGGCGATATGGTAGACGTGGGCAACGGACAGTGGCCCATGCACGGCCGCGTCATGAAGGACCACAACTGGCGCAAGGGGGGCTATGGCCGCCCCATCTCTGTTGATGAGTGCCTCATGTTCTCGTCGAACGTCGGCGTAAGCCGGATCATCGACGAGCACTACCACGACCACCCCGAACGCTACGTCGACGGCCTCTACCGCGAAGGCGTGGGCGTTCCCTTCGATCTGCCCTTCCCGGGTGCCGGAAAGCCATTCGTGCGCCGTCCCAAGTCCGACGGCTCCAACTGGAGTAAGACGGCGCTGCCCTGGATGAGCATTGGTTACGAAACTCAGATACCCCCGATATATACCGTGGCGTTCTACAACGCCATAGCCAACAACGGCCGTATGGTGCAACCGCGTTTCGTGCGCGAGATACGCCGCGACGGCCAGACTCTCAAGGAGTTCCCTGTCGTCACCGTCAAGGAACGCATCTGCAAACCCAGCACACTGCGCGACATTCACGCCATCCTGGAGCGCGTCGTCAACGACCCCTTAGGGCTCGGAAAGAAGGCAGGCTGCAAGCAGTTCAAGGTGTGCGGCAAGACGGGCACTGCGCAAGTGGCCGACGAGCATGGCAGCTACCATGGCTCGCCCGCCCGCTACATGGTGAGCTTTGCCGGTTTCTACCCCAGCGAGGCTCCAAAATACTCCTGCGTCGTCTGCATAAAGAAGAGCGGACTGCCCGCCTCGGGCGGTACACAGGCTGGCCCGGTGTTCAGCGAACTCGCACAGTTCGTAATGGCGAAAGGCGTGTTCCGCGAGCCCTCCGAGGCAGCCGACAGCATGTCGGTCTTCGAGAAGCCCAAAGCCGCTCCGCTGCCGAAGGCTGAGAAAGGGGCAGTGCCCGACGTGCGTGGTCTGGGACTTCGCGATGCCGTACGCCTGC
This sequence comes from Bacteroidaceae bacterium, assembly GCA_017469685.1. Lineage (GTDB taxonomy): Bacteria > Bacteroidota > Bacteroidia > Bacteroidales > Bacteroidaceae > Physcousia. The sequence continues at coordinate 46,938 of JAFUFW010000022.1, forward strand.
TTGAGGCCGAGGGCCTGAAGGTGCGCGTCAGCGGTCAAGGCAATGTAAAGAACCAGAGCATTGCCCCAGGCAACAAGGCAGTGGAAGGGCAGACAATAAGCCTGCAGCTCTCAACCACTGACTGATCACGCGCCTTCAATAACTGAAAAAACGAAACACACTATGATACTCTCAGAAATCCTCACTGCCGTCAAGACCATCAAGGTCGTAGGCCCGGTTGACATAGACATCGCCGACATACAGATTGATTCGCGTAAAGTCAGCGCTGGCGCAATGTTTGTTGCCGTGGCGGGCACGCAGGTCGACGGCCACACGTTCATACCCAAGGCCATAGAGCTCGGCGCCTCAGCCGTCCTCTGCCAGGAGCTGCCTGCAGAAGTGGCCGACGCCGTTACCTACGTTCAAGTGGCCGACAGCGAAGCGGCCGTAGGACCATTGGCCCATGCCTTCTTCGGCAGCCCGACAACAAAGCTCGACCTCATAGGCGTCACCGGCACTAATGGCAAGACAACCATTGCCACACTGCTCTATAAACTTTTCCGCCGCTTTGGCTACAAATGCGGACTTGTCTCCACTGTGTGCAACTATATCGACGACGAGGCCATGCCAACAAGCCATACGACGCCCGACCCGATCACGCTCAACCGCCTGCTCGGCCGCATGGCCGACGAGGGATGCCGCTATGCCTTCATGGAGGTGAGCTCCCACAGCGTAGCCCAGCATCGCATCGAAGGCCTTATCTTCAAAGGCGGGATCTTCACTAACCTCACGCGCGACCACCTCGACTACCATAAGACCGTGGAGGCCTATCGCGATGCCAAGAAAGGTTTCTTCGACCTCCTCCCCAAAGGCGCATTTGCCGTGACGAATGCCGACGATAAGAATGGCCTGTTCATGACGCAGAATACTCTTGCCAGCGTACGTACATATTCGTTGCGCGGCGTCGCCGACTTCCATGCACGCATCCTCGAAGAAGGCTTTGAGGGCATGACCCTCGACGTATGCGGCCGCGAAGTGTGCGTTCAGTTCATTGGGCGTTTCAACGTTTCGAACCTACTCGCTGTCTACGGAGCCGCCGTCTGCTTGGGCAAGAACCCCGAGGATGTGCTCGTAGGATTAAGCACATTGAAGCCCGTCAACGGCCGTTTCGAGACAATCCGCTCACGCGAGGGCGTAACAGCCATCGTAGATTATGCCCACACCCCCGACGCCCTCGACAATGTGCTCTCGACCGTCAACGAAATACTTCGCAAGCCCGGGCAGTGCATCACCGTCTGCGGCGCTGGTGGCAACCGCGACAAGGGCAAACGGCCGCTGATGGCACAGTCGGCCGTCCGCGCTTCTGACCGCGTCATCATAACCTCAGACAATCCCCGCTTTGAAGATCCGCAAGCTATCATCGACGACATGCTTGCAGGCATCACGACAGCCGAGGATAAGCGTAAGGTCGTCAGCATTGTTGACCGCCGTGAAGCCATCCGGACTGCCTGTATGCTCGCACAGCCCGGCGACGTCATCCTCATCGCCGGCAAAGGCCACGAGGATTATCAGGAAGTGCAGGGCGTGAAACACCATTTCGACGACCATGAGGTCGTTCGCGAAGCCTTCGGCCTTTAATTCACCCTCTTCAATCATCCTATCCCATTCGTCATTCATAATCTGAACTCCCTCATTCTATATGCTGTACTATCTTTTCCGTTACCTCAACGAGTTTGGTATTCCAGGTTCACACATGTGGAGCTATATCTCGTTCCGCGCTATTCTCACGCTTGTGCTCTCACTTATGATCTCCGCTTGGTTCGGCGAGTGGTTCATCAAGTTTATGAAGCGCCGCAACCTTAGCGAACAGCAGCGCGACGCCAGCATTGATCCTTATGGAGTGGAGAAGAAGGGCGTGCCCACGATGGGCGGTATCATCATCATCGTCGCCACCATAGTGCCGGCACTGCTGTTTGGCCGTCTGCGAAATATATATATGTTGCTGATGCTCGGCACGACAATGTGGCTTGGGCTGCTCGGTTTCCTCGACGACTACACTAAGATGACGCGCAGCAAGGACGGCATACGGCCAATAGTGAAGCTGGCCGGACAGGCCGTTCTGGGCCTCGTCGTAGGCTTGGTGCTATGGCATAGTCCGGATGCGGTCATACGCGAGAACGTCAGAATTCAACAGCAAGACGGAGTGGAGGTAGTGCACAAGAGCGAACCAGTAAAGAGCACGCTGACAACAATTCCCTTCGTGAAGAACAACAACCTCAGCTACACCGAGGCTTGCTCGTGGATGGGGAAATATAAGAATGCCGGGGGATGGGTGTTCTTCGTGCTGGTTACAATCTTCATCGTCATGGCCGTCAGCAACGGAGCAAACATGAACGATGGCATGGACGGCATGTGCGCAGGCAACTCGGCAATAATGTGTTTTGCCTTGGCGATACTGGCCTACGTCTCATCCCACACAGAGTTTGCTGCCTACCTCAACATCATGTATATCCCAGGTTCTGAGGAACTGGTTGTGTTCATGATGGCTTTCGTGGGCGCATTGATAGGCTTCCTCTGGTACAACGCCTATCCCGCTCAGGTGTTTATGGGCGATACTGGCTCGCTGGCCATAGGCGGCATCATCGCCGTGACCGCTATTATAATACATAAAGAACTGTTGTTGCCGCTCATCTGCTTCGTGTTCTTCATCGAGAGCGTGAGCGTGCTGGCGCAGACCAACTATGCCCGCTATGGCAACAAGCGGGGGCTGAAGCTGCGCGTGTTCAAGCGCGCACCTATCCACGATGCTTTCCGCGTGCGCCCAGAGCAAATCACTTCGGATTTCAGGA
>JAFUFW010000023.1 GCA_017469685.1 Bacteroidaceae bacterium
CTCCAACGCCGAAGCTCTCGGCGTAGACTACAATCGCGAGCTCCATCGCGTGATCATCCACGGCATACTCCACCTCTGCGGCCTCAATGACAAAGGCCCGGGCGAGCGCGAAATCATGGAAGCAGCCGAGGACAAGGCGCTGGATTTAATTGACAAGTTGAAAGATTAATAAAGGAGAAAGATTTATTTATATATTATTCATCTAAAAACATACGACAATGAAAAAGCTTTTATCTTTAGCACTCGCTGCGGCAGCTATTTGCTTCGCAGCCTGCACGGGCAACGGTTACAAGATCACCGGCACGGCTACTGGCGCTGTCGACGGCGACACCGTAACGCTGAACACGTTTGACTTCGAGACGCTCGCCACGACCGTCGTCAAGGACGGCCGCTTCGAGTTCACAGGCGTTCAGGACACGGCCGCCATGCGCCTTGTCGTATGGACTTCCAGCACTCTGCCCGACACGCGAATAGCCACACACATAGCTCTCGAGAACGCCAACATCACGGTCGAACTCGATACAGCCGCAAACACTGTGGCCAAAGTCTCTGGCACACCGGCCAACGAGGCTCTGACGAAACTCGGAGAAGCCGAACTGACTATAAACCAGCATGGCGACGAGATCTATAAGGTCATGATTGACCAGACTGCCACCGAGGAACAACAAGCCGAGGCCAAGAAACAGCTGGAGCAGCTGCAAGATGAGTTCATCAACCTCTACAAGGACTTCATCAAGGCCAACATCTCAAATGTGGCCGGAACTACATACCTGCAGCAGTATGCCTCCATGCTTCCCGACGAGGAAGTTGCCACGTTGCTCACGCAGGTGCCGGCTGAACTCGAAAATGAGCAACTGAAAGAGCTTCGCGAGGTCTATGACGTGAAAGCACAGACAGCCGTAGGCAAACCGCTGAAGGACATCACTGCCGCCACGCCCGACGGCAAGCAGCTCTCCGTGGCCGAAGTGGCCAAGGATGCCAAGGTGCTGCTCATCGACTTCTGGGCCAGCTGGTGCGGCCCCTGCCGCGCTGAGATGCCCAATGTCAAGGCCACGTACGAGAAATTCCATGCTCAAGGCTTCGAGATCGTGGGCGTAAGCCTCGACAGCGGTGAGGATGCCTGGAAACAGGCACTGACCGACCTTGGCATGACATGGCCTCAGATCTCCGACCTCAAGGGCTGGGAATGCGAGGGTGCTGCCGCATACGGCGTGCGTGCCATTCCAGCAACGGTGCTCGTCAAGGACGGAACAATCGCTGCACGCGACCTGCGCGGCGAGGAACTAACAGCTAAAGTTGAAGAACTCTTGAAAGATTAAGCTTGACCGAACAGTTCATACGCGACAATGCCTCGGCCGACGTGCGGCAACTTGCGCTGCAACGTCCGCCCGAGGGCGTGGACTTGCGCTGGGCGCTGCAGCAGATCGAAGGGCGGCAGACGGCCAAGCGCAAGTTGCCGTTTTGGGCAGCAGCGGACGGTATATGGTTTCCCCCTCGCATCAACCTCGAACAATGCTCCAGCGAAGCCACGGCCAGCTATAAGAGAGCTCTGGCTGCGCGGCTGCTGGCCTCGTCCCGGAACACCTCCTTCGTAGACCTCACCTCCGGCTTCGGCGTTGACTTCTCAACGATGGCGCCGCTTTTCGACAAGGCTACGTTCGTAGAATGCGACGAAGAACTCTGCCGGCTGGCCCGCCACAATATGCCCTTGCTGGGACTTGAGCGGGCTGAGATACGGAATATGCTGGCCGAGGATTATCTTGCCGAAGAGTGGAGGGCAGACATCATTATGATAGATCCTGCGCGGCGCGACACGGCCGGACGCAAGACTGTGCTTGTCGAAGACTGCAAGCCCGACGTCTGCGCTCTGCAAGAGCAGCTGCGCTCCCACGCGCTCCACACCATCATCAAGCTGTCGCCTATGCTCGACATCACAGCTGCCCTGCGCCGAATGAGCGGCGTCAGCGAGGTACACGTCATAGGCTCTGACGGCGAATGCAAGGAACTCCTGCTCGTGCTGCAGTCGCTTACTGACAAGCGAAGCCCTGCAATCTCAGACATACCCATTTTCTGCTCCACCGACTCGGCCTCCTTCAGTTTCACCCTCGCTGAGGAGGCTGCAGCACCATTGCCGCTGGCCGAGGGTCTCGGGACATACATCTACGAGCCGGCGGCAGCAGTCCTGAAGGCGGGAGCTTATCGCACCCTCTGCAAACTCTTTCCAGAACTGACAAAGTTAGCCCCGACGACCCACCTCTATACGTCCGACGTACTCCTGCCTGACTTCCCCGGCCGCACGTGGCGCCTCATGGACAGTTCCACGTTTGCCAAGGCTGATCTACGCCGTCTGCTCTTTAACATCAAGGCAGCCGAGCTGAGCGCCCGCGGATTCCCCGTAAGCGTGGCAGCCCTGCGCCGCCAGCTCCACCTGCGCGAGGGAGGCACAGCCCACTTCATCGCCACTACTCTCGCCGACAGTTCACGCCACCTGCTGAAAGTGGAACTCATGTCATCACGCTAATTCCTATGAACAAGACTCCTCTGAAAATTATCACGCCCTGTGGCGCGGGGAGAAGAGGTGAGGGTTAGGCTCGACAGGGAGGAGTTAAAATCAATTGTTTTTAAAAAGCATTTGATTTTTTGCGAGGCTTGTTCTTGGAAAATAGCCTAAGACTTTCAGGTGGATCACCATGGTGGGACACCTCACACATACGGACGTGCAGGCGGATGCGACCGGACGTATAGGCGGATGAGACCGCATGAGTTGGCACTTTCTAACGTATGTGTTGAAATATTTAAGCGGCGCAGGCTCCCATTGGAGTCTGCGCCGCTTAAATATTTGGTTGGGATACCCGGATTCGAACCAGGAAAAACAGAACCAAAACCTGTTGTGTTACCATTACACCATATCCCAATCCCGTGGCTTTTATCGCTAAAAGCGGGGCAAAAGTAAGCAATAAAACTGAAAAACGAAAAATGAAAAATGAAAAAATGCCTACGAAGGTCACATTTAACTTTCTTTCACGCTGGAGAAGTTAACTTTACCCTCATGTCACACATTATAGGGGCTTCCTGTCAACAAAAAATTCTCGCCAAACACTCTGAGATGCCTTGGAGTGCTTGGCGAGAATGGGAAAAAATGTTGCTGCTTAAGTATGAGGGCGCTCTTTTGCCGGGATCTCTACTCGGCGATGAGCAGGAAATAGTTCTTCTTGCCGCGCTGCACGAGCAGGTAGCGGCCGTCGATGAGGTCGGACTCGGTGACGGGCTGGTCGAACTGTGCGAGACGTTCCTTGTTGAGGCTTACGCCACCGCCCTGCACCATCTTGCGCATCTCGCCCTTCGAGGGAAAGCACTGCGTCTCAGCGGCCATGAGTTCTACGGCCTTGATGCCTTCGCCCTCGAGGAGGCTGCGGCTGATGCGGAACTGAGGCACGCCGGCGAAGACGTCGAGCAGCGTCTGCTCGTCGAGCTTCACGAGGCTTTCCTTCGTAGCCTTGCCGAAGAGGATAGCGGAGGCCTCGAGGGCCATCTCATAGTCCTCGCGACCATGCACGAGGATGGTCACTTCCTCAGCCAGGCGCTTCTGCAGCACGCGGCGGCTGGGGTCTTGACGATGCTCTTCGATGAGGGCGTCGATGGTTTCCTTATCGAGCGAGGTGAAGATCTTGATGTAGCGCTCGGCCTCCTCGTCGCCCACGTTGAGCCAGAACTGATAGAAGACGTAGGGCGAGGTGCGACGACGGTCGAGCCACACGTTGCCCTGCTCGGTCTTGCCGAACTTCTTGCCGTCGGCCTTGGTGATAAGGGGACAGGTGAGGGCGAAGGCCTCATTCTCGGCGCCCAGCTTGCGGCGGATGAGCTCGGTACCGGTGGTGATGTTGCCCCACTGGTCGCTGCCGCCCATCTGCAGCTTGCAGCCCTTGGCCTCATAGAGGTGGAGGAAATCGTAGCCCTGCAAAAGCTGATAGGTGAACTCGGTGAACGACATGCCTTCCTGGAACTCGCCGTTGAGGCGGCGCTTCACGCTGTCCTTGGCCATCATGTAGTTGACGGTGATGCACTTGCCGATGTCGCGTGCGAAGTCGAGGAATGTGAAGTCCTTCATCCAGTCGTAGTTGTTGACCAGTTCGGCGGCATTGGGCGCATCGCTGTCGAAGTCGAGGAAGCGAGAGAGCTGCTCGCGTATGCAGGCCACGTTGTGGCGCAGCGTAGCCTCGTCGAGCAGGTTGCGCTCCTGGCTCTTACCCGAGGGGTCGCCGATCATGCCGGTGGCTCCGCCCAGAAGGGCGATGGGCTTGTGGCCGCAGCGCTGCAGGTGGCGCAGCATCATCACGCCGCAGAGGTGCCCGATGTGGAGGCTGTCGGCCGTGGGGTCGATGCCAACGTAGGCCGTTACTTGTTCTTTCTGGAGTAGTTCTTCGGTGCCCGGCATCATCTGGTGTATCATGCCGCGCCATGTGAGTTCTTCAACGAAGTTCATCTTATTATAATAATTTATTTTCAATTTGCAATCTTGCGGGCGCAAAGGTAATAAAAGATTGGGGATTAAGGATTAGAGAATAGATGTTTTTTGAAAGATTTTTGTTTTTTTACTTGACATCGGCATTTTGAGGTTGTATCTTTGCATCCGAAATTTTGCTGATAAGCCAACTGACGAATGAAAAAACTACTCATAGAAACATACGGCTGCCAGATGAACGTGGCCGACTCTGAGGTGGTAGCCTCCGTCATGCAGATGGCAGGCTACGACGTCACCGACGACATCAACCTGGCAGATGCTGTATTCCTCAACACCTGCTCGGTGCGCGACAACGCCGAGCAGAAGATACTCTCGCGCATGGAATACCTGCGCAGCATAAAGCGCCACAGGCCACTCATCATAGGCATTCTTGGATGCATGGCAGAGCGCGTGAAGGACGAACTGATGGAGCGCCACGGCGCCGACCTCGTCTGCGGCCCCGACTCGTATATGTCGCTGCCCGAGCTCATAGCGCAAGTTGAGCTGGGACATAAAGCCATCGACGTAGAGCTCTCCACCACCGAGACCTACCGCGACGTAGTGCCACAGCGCCTGCACGCCAACCACACGGGCGGCTTCGTGAGCATCATGCGCGGATGCAACAACTTCTGCCACTACTGCATCGTGCCCTACACACGAGGCCGCGAGCGCAGCCGCGACGTGGAGAGCATACTACGCGAGGTGCGCGACCTGCGCGACCGCGGCTTCAAAGAGGTAACGCTCTTAGGGCAGAATGTGAATTCGTACGAGAGTGCTTCAACAAATTTTGCAAATCTGCTGAGACGCTGTGCCCGCGAAGTTCCTGAGATGCGGGTACGCTTTACGACGAGTCACCCGAAGGACATGAGCGACGAGACGCTGCGCGTCATCGCCGAGGAGCCCAACGTATGCCGCCACATCCACTTGCCGGTGCAGAGCGGATCGGACGCCGTGCTCGCGCGTATGAATAGAAAGTACACGCGCGCGTGGTACCTCGACCGCGTCGAGGCCATACGACGTATCATTCCAGACTGCGGCCTCTCCACCGACATCTTCGTGGGCTACTGCGGCGAGACCGAGGAGGACCACCAGCTCTCGCTCTCCCTTATGCGCGAAGTGGGCTACGACTCGGCCTTCATGTTCAAGTACAGCGAGCGCCCGGGCACCTACGCCAGCAAGCATCTGCCCGACGACGTGCCCGAGGAGGTGAAGCTGCGCCGGCTGAACGAGCTCATCGCCCTGCAGAACGAGATGTCGGCCCTGCGCAATGCCGCCCAGGTGGGCAAGACGGTGGAGGTGCTCGTGGAGGGCTACAGCAAGCGCTCGCGCGACCAGCTCTTCGGCCGCACAGAACAGAACCGCGTCGTCGTCTTCGACCGCGGCAGCCACCACATCGGCGACCGCGTCCGCGTCAGCATCACTGACAGCTCCTCAGCTACGCTGAAGGGAGTGGAGTATGTATAGCTTCTCATTCCGAAGAGTCTTAATAAAGATGTGATGACGTATGATAACTGATCAACTAAAATCTCTTGGCAAGGCTTTTTTGTTGTGTATCGGCGTTATATTCATCTTATTAATTGGCTCAATAGGAATTGTCTGCAACAACAATATGAAGTATCAATATCCTGTGGATTTTAGTATTGATAGTATAAGAATGATTAATATCGAAATTGATGACAGTCTCTTTGCTGACAAGGACTGCTATCTGTTGGATTTTGATGCTTCCTATGTACATTACAAGCAAAGGCAGAAGCTCGAAATAGTAGCAACAATGCGAAAGCCTATTCAATGTATTGACAGTATTGTTGATATTGGAATCTATTCCGTACTTCCAAATGACAGCACCATAAGTATAGAGGCCTATTCAAATAAAGCATTTGATGCGATAGAAAGTGTCGCTATATATGATGCAGAATCAAAAGATAGCACGTTGATGCTTTGTGATAAATATTCTACGTTAGATGACTTAAAGTACACCATACAGGAAGGTATCCATAGGAATCAGCTCCACCGCATGGAGATTACAGATGAAGGCTTCTGCCTTATTTGCTTCGATAAGGTGCAACCCCGCCCCAACTATGTTATTATAGAAATGGGGGATAAACGTTTACGCGGCGAAGTAGTAAACGCCGGCAAGCCACATAAGTACAAATTGCATGAGATTAATTATTAGATTCTTATAACAATGAGAAAGAAACGTCATAAGATTTTTGGGCGTATGCAGTGGCTTACATCCTGCATCAGCACTACGCTGGTGCTGCTGTTGCTGGGCCTCGTAGTGCTCTTCGGGCTGTCGGCCCGCGAGTTGTCGAAGAACGTGAAGGAGAATTTCACCGTGACACTCCTGCTCGACGACGACCTCGAGACGGCCGAAGCACAGAAGTTCCAGAAACGATTGAACGCGCAACCTTACGCCCGCGCCACGACGCTCATCACCGCCGAGCAAGCCCTGCGAGAGGAAAGCGAGCGCATGGGTACAGACCCCGCCGAGTTTCTCGGCGGCGAGAACCCCTACACAGCCAGCATAGAGATGAACGTGGCAGCCGACTATGCCTGCACCGACAGTCTTCTGCGCATCACCCGCGAGCTGAAAAGCCTGTGGCAGGTGGCCGACGTCATCTATCAGCGCGACATCATCGACAGCCTCAACCATACGCTGCGCAAGGCTACGGTTGTGCTCGCCGTGCTGGCCGTGCTGCTGATGATTATCTCCGTAGTGCTCATCAACAACACTGTGCGGCTGAGCGTCTACGCCCGCCGGCAGACGATCCACACGATGCGCCTCGTGGGAGCCTCGTGGGCTTTCATTCGCTGGCCCTTCCTCAAGCGCAGCCTCGGCATAGGCCTCGTGGCTGCCATCATTGCCGACACGCTGCTGCTCTGCGGCGTGCAGTGGGCTGTAGCCAAGGACGCTTACATCGCTACCATCGTCACACGCGAGACCGTAGTCGCAATGACCACCACGGTGCTCGTGGCAGGACTGCTGCTGACCTTCGTCTGCACGTGGTTCAGCGTAGGCCATTTCCTCAGGATGAAAGAGGATGAAATGTACAATTGATTATCAAGACCTGTGTATGTAGCTTAATTTTTAAGGTATAAAGTTTAAAGCGATATGGAAAAGAAAAAAGATTTTGCCTTCGGACGGATGAACTTCATCCTGCTGGCAATTGGCATGATTGCCGTAGTGCTCGGCTTCATCCTGATGTCGGGCTCAGGCTCTTCGGAGCATGAGTTCAACCCCGAGATATTCTCGGCCCTGCGCATCAAGGTGGCACCCATAGTTTGCTTCCTCGGTTTCGCCTTCATGGGCGTAGCAATAATGTATAAGCCTAAGGATAAATGAACACGTTCGAAGCACTACTTATGGGCCTGTTGCAGGGCCTTACGGAGTACCTGCCGGTGTCGTCGAGCGGACATCTGGCCATTGCGGCTAACTTGTTCGGCGTCAACGGCGAGGACAACCTGACGTTCACGATAGCTGTTCATGTGGCTACGGTGCTGTCGACGCTTGTCATCCTGTGGAAGGAAATCGTGTGGATATTCAAGGGTTTGTTCCGTTGGAATGGCGCTCTCAATGCCGAACAGCGCTATGCCCTGGCCATCATCGTCTCGATGATCCCCGTGGGCATCGTGGGTCTCTTCTTCAAGGACTATGTCGAGGATATCTTCGGCGCAGGGCTGCTCGTCGTAGGCTGCTGCCTGCTCGTCACTGCCGCCCTGCTCATCTTCAGCTACTATGCCCGCCCGCGTGAGAAAGAAGAGGTGTCAGTTACGGATGCTTTCATCATCGGTCTGGCTCAGGCCGTGGCCGTGCTGCCCGGCATCTCGCGCTCAGGAAGCACGATAGCTACGGGCCTGCTCCTCGGCAACAAGAAGGAGCGGCTGGCACAGTTCAGCTTCCTCATGGTCATCCCCCCCATCCTTGGCGAGGCGCTGCTCGACGTCGTGAAAGCGCTCAAGCATGGCGCCGAGGCCGCCACAGCCGGCATAGGCACACTGCCCCTGCTGGTAGGCTTTGCCGCAGCCTTCATCAGCGGCTGCGTAGCCTGCAAGTGGATGATAGGCATCGTGCGCCGCGGCAAGCTCGTCTACTTCGGCATCTACTGCGCCATCGTAGGGGCAATTCTAATCACGACGCAACTGCTATGAACTTCCAAGAAGGCGAAATACTTTATATCGACAAGCCCCTGCGCTGGACATCCTTCGACGTGGTGAACAAGGTGCGCTGGATGCTGTGCCGCAGGCTCGGGACGAAGAAGCTGAAGGTGGGGCATGCCGGCACGCTGGACCCGCTGGCCACGGGCGTTATGATCGTGTGCACAGGGCGCGCCACCAAACGTATCGACGAGCTACAGGCACACACCAAGGAATACGTAGCCACGCTGCGCCTCGGAGCCACCACACCCTCATTCGACCTGGAGCATCCCATCGACGCCTACTACCCAACGGAGCATATCACCCGCGAGCTGGTGGAGCACACGTTGCAGCAGTTCATCGGGCGCATAGAACAAGTGCCTCCGACATACTCTGCCGTGAAGGTCGATGGCAAGCGAGCCTACGACCTCGCCCGCAAGGAAAAGGATGTTGAGCTAAAGCCCAAAGTGCTGGTTATCGATGAGATAGAGCTTCTGGAATATAAGCCCCTCTCTAAATCCCCTCTTGGTGGAGAGGAAGCCTATTCCAATAAGCAGAATGCCAGCGGAAACTCCCCTCTCCCCCACACTGGTGAAGGTGCAGAGGGGATTCTCCCCCGCACTGGCATGCGCAACAAAGCCTTCCTCACGGCCCCGTTGCAAGAGGTGGAGGCCGAGGACTACCCGACCATCACCATCCGCGTCGTCTGTTCCAAAGGCACATACATCCGGGCTCTGGCTCGCGACATCGGACAAGCCTTGGGCAGCGGAGCACACCTCACGGCCCTGCGACGCACTCGCGTCGGGGACGTCAGCGTAGGCAACTGCCTCACGATGGACGTCTTCCCCGGCTGGCTCGAAGGACAGGACATCATAATTGATAATTGAAATAAGACGCAATAACAGAATAACGCTATTGCGAAATACCGCGAAACATGAACAACGAATAACACAAAAAACTCACATATATGAAACTCTCACAATTTAAGTTCAAGCTCCCGCAGGAGCGCATAGCCCAGTACCCTATGCCTTTCCGCGACGACTGCCGCCTGATGGTGCTGCACAAGAAGAGCGGCGTGATTGAGCATCGCGAGCATTTCTACGACATCCTCGAGTACTTCGACGAGCACGACGTCTTCGTGTTCAACGACACCAAGGTCTTCCCCGCCCGCCTCGAAGGCAACAAGGAGAAGACCGGAGCCAAGATCGAGGTGTTCCTGCTGCGTGAACTGAACCCCAACATGCGGCTGTGGGACGTGCTTGTGGAGCCCGCCCGCAAGATCCGCATCGGCAACAAGCTCTACTTCGGGGAGGATGAGAGCATGGTGGCCGAGGTCATCGACAACACCACCAGCCGCGGCCGCACCCTGCGCTTCCTCTACGACGGCCCACATGAGGAGTTCAAGGAGGCCCTCTACGCCCTCGGCGAGGCTCCGCTGCCACGCCAGATGATCACCCGCAAGGCCGAGCCGCAGGACATGGAGGACTTCCAGTGCGTCTACGCCAAGAACGAGGGAGCCGTCACTGCACCCGCCTCTGGGCTCCATTTCTCGAAGCACCTACTCAAGCGCATGGAGATCAAAGGCATCGACATGACCTACATAACCCTACACTGCGGCCTCGGGAACTTCCGCGACATAGATGTCGAGGACCTTTCGAAGCACAAGATGGAGAGCGAGGAGATGCACGTGGGAGCCGAGGCCTGCGCCATGGTCAACGGAGCCAAGGAAGCCAGGCACAAGGTGTGCGCCGTAGGTACAACCGTGCAGCGCGCCATCGAGACAGCCCTCGGAGCCGACAACCGCCTGAAAGAGTTCGACGGATGGACCAACAAGTTCATTTATCCCCCCTACGACTTCGGCCTTGCCGACGCCATGGTGGCAAACTTCAACCTGCCCTACTCCACGCTGCTGATGCTCACATGCGCCTTCGGAGGCTACGACCTCGTGATGACAGCCTACAAAGAAGCGCTCCGCGACAACCGCTACCGCTTCGGAACTTACGGCGATGCCATGCTCATCATCAATGACTAATCGACCATATTAACAGGGTAACACACAAACGAAAGCCCATTAAACTGTTAATCTGCTCATTTGTCAACGTGCCAACGTGTTAACGTTCAATATGTCCTCCGTCTATCTCAGCCTTGGCAGCAACCTTGGCGATCGACATACGTTGCTGCTCTATGCCATCGAGGCGCTCGCCCACCGCGTGGGACTGCTCGTGGCGTCATCGTCGTTCATCGAGACCAAGCCATGGGGTTTCGACAGCCCCAACCGCTTTCTCAACGCCGTCGTGATCATGCAAACGGAGCTCACACCACGGCAGTTGCTCAACGTGACTCAGGACATCGAGCGAAAACTCGGGCGCACACATAAAAGCGAGAACGGGCACTACACCGACCGCCCCATCGACATCGACATCCTGCTCTACGGCAATGAGCACATCAATGAGCCCGACCTCGTCATCCCCCATCCGCGGATGCAGGAACGGGATTTCGTGATGCACCCACTCATGGAAGTGAAAAAGCATTATTCTCAAATCCCTGATTCTCCCATAGACCTTTGAACTCATTTAGGTCTAATTAATTAACCAAAAGTATTGAAAAGAGGAAAATATCAGTCAGCGAACTGAATATTTTCCTCTTTTTTTTTGGTGCAACACTATTAAGTGTTATTTTTGCACCAAATAAATCACTCAAGCCAAGATATTTCGTATGCGAATCCTCTTTACTCTTGCTCTCGCCCTCTCGGCCATGAGCTCCGTGCAAGCCAAGCCATCCAAGACGATTTCGGCAGGCTATCCCATCACCCCCGTGCCCTTCACAAGCGTAAAGGTTACAGATTCTTTCTGGGGCCAGCGCCTGAAAGCCAGTCGCGAAGTGACCATACCGCTCGCCTTCTCGAAGTGCGAGGAGACGGGACGCTACAAGAATTTCGAGAACGCCGCCACACACATGAAGGACGAGTCGAAGGTCTTCAAAGTGAGCGGCTACTCGTTCGACGACACCGACCCCTACAAGACCATCGAAGGTGCAAGCTACCTGCTCCAGACCTACCCCGACAAGAAGCTGGAAGGCTACCTCGACTCAGTCATCGCCATCATAGGTTCCGCACAGGAGCCTGACGGATACCTCTACACCTCACGCACACAGAATCCGCAGCACCCGCACGACTGGGCCGGAGACCGCCGCTGGGTGAAGGAAGAGGACCTCTCGCACGAGCTCTACAACCTGGGCCACATGATTGAGGGCGCCATCGCTCACTACCAGGCAACTGGCAAGCGCAACTTCCTCGACATAGCAATTAAGTACGCCGACTGCGTCTGCCGCGAGGTAGGCCCTAACCCCGGGCAGGCCTGCGTAGTGCCGGGGCACCAGATTGCCGAGATGGCACTTGCAAAACTATACCTCGTCACTGGCGAGAAGAAATACCTTGATGAAGCCAAGTTCCTGCTCGACTACCGCGGCAAGACAACCATCGTGCACGACTACTCGCAGGCCCACAAGCCCGTCGTAGAGCAGGATGAAGCCGTAGGGCACGCCGTGCGCGCCGCCTACATGTATGCCGGCATGGCCGACGTTGCAGCCCTGACGGGCGACGAGGCCTACATAAAAGCCATCGACGCCATCTGGGAGAACATCGTAGGCAAGAAGCTCTACATCACAGGCGGTATCGGAGCCACCTCGAGCGGCGAGGCTTTCGGCCGCAACTACCAGCTGCCTAACATGAGCGCCTACTGCGAGACCTGCGCCGCCATCGGCAATGTCTACGTCAACCACCGTCTGTTCCTTCTCCACGGCGAGTCGAAGTACTACGATGTGCTTGAGCGCACACTCTACAACGGCCTCATCAGCGGCGTTTCGCTCGACGGCAACGGATTCTTCTACCCCAACCCCCTTGCCTCCATTGGCCAGCACCAGCGCCAGGCATGGTTCGGCTGCGCTTGCTGCCCGAGCAATATCTGCCGCTTCATCCCCTCGCTGCCAGGCTACGTCTACGCAGTAAAAGACAAGAATGTCTACGTCAACCTCTTCCTCGCAAACAAGAGTGAGCTCAGCGTCGGCGGTAAAACCGTGAACATATCCCAGCAGACAGAATACCCATGGAACGGCGACATCACTCTGAACATCGACAAGAATTCCGCCGGGCAGTTCACGCTCAAGATCCGCATCCCCGGATGGGTGCGCGGCAGCGTAGTGCCATCTGACCTCTACGAGTTCACCGACGGCCGGCGTATGGGCTACACCGTAAGCGTAAACGGCAACAAGATCGATGCCACACCCACTGCCGACGGCTACTGCACCATCGACCGCAAATGGAAACGGGGCGACCGTGTGACCATACACTTCGATATGGAACCCCGCACAGTGCGAGCCAATGCCCGCGTACAGGACGACCGCGGCATGATAAGCATTGAGCGCGGCCCCATCGTCTACTGCGCCGAGCACCCCGACAACAACTTCGACATCGCCGGTTCGCTCATAAACCAAGAGCCGCGCTTCGAGCTGGGCGATGCCCAGATTGCAGGCACGCCCGTAAAAACCATCATCACAGATGCCCAATTGCTCAACTTCGACAAGAACGGACGCCTGACGGCCGAGGACGTACACCTCACCCTGATACCATACTACGCCTGGTGCCACCGCGGCAGCGGCAAGATGCAGGTGTGGCTCGCCCAAGACCTCCTCGCCACAACCCCAGCACTGCCCGCCACACTGGCCTCAGAGAGCAAGGTCGCTTCGTCATCCCGCATACCATCCATCTCCAGCCTCAATGACCGCCTCGTGCCGAAGGGAGCCGACGATCGCAGCGTCCCCTACACCCACTGGTGGCCTAAAGAGGGCACAACGGAATGGCTCTCCTACACCTTCCCCCACGCCGCAACAGTAAGTTCGAGCACCGTATATTGGTACGACGACCAGCCTTGGCAGGGATGCAAGGTGCCCGACAGCTGGCGCCTGCTCTACCTCGACGCCGCAGGCGAATGGCAACCTGTGAAAAACCCCGATAAGTACCCCACCACCAAGGGCGCAGCCTGCACCGTGAACTTCGACCCCGTCGAGACCACAGCCGTGCGCCTCGAAGTGACGATGGCCGCCGACAAATCGGCTGGCATCTTTGAGTGGAGCGTCAAATAGCATTGAAGATTGAAAATTGAAGATTGAAGATTTAAGCCATCCATTTAATATGAATTACAAATTATACATTTCCGTTCTCTTATTCGCCCTGCTGCCGGCTGTATTGCCGGCTCGCGAACTGGTGATAACGCTTAAGAACGGCGAGCGCGCAGCCTTCCATTTGAGCGAGGACAACAAGCAGACAGCCTGCCTGACCCTCACCGACGATGCCGTAACGATAAACGGTGTGAACTACGCCCGCAGCGACTTCAAGGAACTGCGAATATACAAGGAGCTGCCCGAAGGTGTCGACATCGTCGATGCCGTGCAAGGCATCAATGCCGAGGCCCCGGCCGACAATGCCGTCTACGACCTCAGCGGACGCCGGATAGGCCAAGGTCTGAGCAAGCAGAAGCCACTCCGAAAAGGCATATACATTGTTAACCATAAAAAAGTAGTGAAGCCATGAAGAAGATTGTTTTTATATGCTGCATGGCTCTCGCCACGCTTTCAGCCAACGCACAGAGCATCTGGGTGGAAGGTTCCGACCGCTACACCGTACCCAAAGGCTACGACATCAGCGGCGTAGACTCCATCGTCTTCCGCAACACGCAGATGCTGTTCTACACTCCCGACGCCACTCTGCGCTACACTTACTCGCGCGAAAAGATAATGACGGCCGACGCCGACTCCAGCCTGGCCATAACCTTCGAGGAGCCCGCCGACAAGCGTGTCATCTGGAAGCCGACTACCAGCGACAACCAGTACAACAACGACTACACCAACCCCGAGTCGAAGTGGAGCTTCAAGCGCTCCAAGGAGAGCGAACACTTCATCGTCTATTGGGACAAAGCCTTCGGCGACAATCCCAACGCCTCAACCGTTCCCTCGAACCTGCGCGTAGACATCGACGACCTCCTGCAGAAGGCCGAGAAGTTCTACGACACCAATGTCAACAAACTGCGCATGGCTATCGAGGGCGAGTCGCAGGTGGACAACTACAAGATGATTATCCACGTTCTCTATCAGTCCGAATGGCTGGCCACGGGCTCCGGCTACGACGACAAGATAGGTGCCCTCTGGGTGAACCCTTCGACCTGCAAGCCCGTAGGCCACACCATAGGGCATGAGATAGGCCACTCGTTCCAGTACCAGGTTGCATGCGACCATCGCTACAACCTCGTCGGGGCCTACACGCAGCGCGGCTGGCGCTACGGCTTCGGCGCGAACGGCAGCGGCGGCAACAGTTTCTGGGAGCAGTGCGCCCAGTGGCAGGGCTTCCAGGACTACCCCTCTCAGGTCTTCGGCTACGACGTCACCGTATGGCTCTACAACTACCATCGCCACTTCAACCACGAATGGATGCGCTATGCCTCCTACTGGTGGCAGTATCACCTCGTAGAGAAGCACGGCTACGAAGCTTTCGGCCGCCTCTGGCGCGAGAGCAAGTACCCCGAGGACCCGTTTGAGACCTACACCCGCCTCTTCTGCGACGGCAACTGGGAGACGTTCTGGGACGACTATTTCGAGTATGCCACCAAGCTCCAGAACTACCAGTTCACGGACATCCACAAGTACATAACCAGCAACTACAGCGCCCGCAACTATAAGACTCAGATGTACAAGACCGACGACGACTTCTGGCAGGTGGCCTATGCCAACTGCCCCGAGACGAGCGGCGTGAACTTCATCCAGGTCAACGGTTTCAAGCAGGGCGAGGAAGTGAGTGTGAGCTTCGAGGGTCTGAACCCCGGCGACGCTCTCCATGCTTCCGACCCGGGCAAGGCCTTCAAGGGCGACCCCATGTCCAGCGAGAACGTCAACAACTTCACGAAGGTCAGCACCTACAACAACGCTGGCAAAGCGGCCAACCGCGCATGGCGCATAGGCTTCGTGGCCGTGGTACAGGACGGAACTACAGGCGGCAACACGATAGTGTCTGACCTCGTCAAGGTCAACGACAACGGCACGCTCACCTGGACCGTACCTGAGAAGACTATCCGCCTCTCGCTCTGCGTAGTAGCTACCCCCAAGGTCTACAACCGCCACGAATGGAACGAGAAGGACATCGACGACGTCCAATGGCCCTATCGCGTCAAGTTCGATGGCTGCAAGCCCGTAGGGCTATGACAGTAATAAACAGAAGACAATTCATGAGAAATTCGTGACAGATTCATGGTTATTTGTGTTCCAGAGAACACGGATGCCATGAATTACCCACAGATAAAAGTATATTACTATAGTAGTTTTTATTAACCAACTTAATTAACGCGTATGAAAAAGTTATTTACTCATTTCCTGGCGCTCGTTGCTTGCTTAGGCATCAGCATGAACGCCAATGCGCAGTTCAGCGCAACGATTGAAGCCTATCCTCTCGGATATGACGATGGAATACAAAAGGTTTCATTCTCTTTCGAAGAGATTGGCACACAGCTTGGCGTTCCCGCTACTGAGATCGCACAGGCCATGAATGACTGGCTGTCGAGCGAAGAAGAGCCGGCTGAAAACCTTTTCTTCCTGAAACTCGAGGATGGCACACTCTCAGCAGACTACACTCAGGGAGGACTCGGCGGCTTCTGGATGACCAAGAATCCCGCTACTCCCGTCGGTTGGACCGGTGAAGTCGGCGATGATGCCTGGTACAATATTACCAGCGTAAGCGATGAAGAGCTGACCATAGCTATTGGTCAGCATCCGGATGCTTTCACTGTAGGCGAAGAGGTTAATGCTACGTTTGTACTCCAGTACAACAGCAAGCAGGCCACATTCGACATTACCTTGAAAATCATCGAGAAGCCCAGCACCGACAAAGATCTTTCGTCGCTCGTTGTTCTGGGCGAGGTTAACCAGAATCTCCCCCAATATCAGGGCGGTGCCACAAAGCAGCAGATCAACATCTCGGGCGTAGCTGCCACCATCGGCATTACCGATGAAGAGCTTGCTGCAAACCTTGAAAACTACCTCTACACCGTAGACATGGAACTGCGCGGCGAGGACGAAGAAAGCCAGAGACCTTACAAGGCCAACACTCTGAGCAACAAGTCCACTGCCAACGGCATTGGCTTCTGGCTCGCAGCCGTATGGGATGCTGAGAACGAAGCCTTCTCTAACGAGACAGCACGCTGCGTCTGGAGCGATCACGCCGCCTTCCGAACAATGTATGCTCAAGGCTTTGCCTACAACGCAGAGACTCACGAGCTGAGCTTCGAGACAGGTTTCGAGAACTCAAATCTCGAGTTGGGAACCCAGTATAAGTTCGACCTCTACTTCGTTAATGGTGTAATGGCTTTCCACATCACCAACACAATGACAATGACAGAGAAGCCTTATGTGGATCCCAACGAATATGTCGAGGTCGGTTCTGAGGACGTTGAGATTGAATTCGACTATAGTTCTTCTCAATATGCCGGAGGTAATTTCACTGTTGACCTCGATGCTATATTGACATTTATGGAGTGTGAGGCTTCCGACATTACTCTCTATGGTCTCCAGGATGAAGAGGGCAACTGGTCTGACGACTATGATGCCGTAGACTTCCGCGGCTTCTGGTTTACAGCCGAAGGTCTGGTATGCAAATATGCCAGCGGCTACTTCTATGCCGGCCCGACCTCTGAAAACGGGTGGGGTGAATGGCTTGTAGGCCAATATCCCGGCAAGAATGAGGAAGGCGCAGACTTCTCAACGAAGCTCTTCCTCTTGAGCGGCAACAAGTATTATACCATCAACCTGAAGGTCATCATCAAGAAGGAAGACAACAGCGGCAATGTGGATCCTGAGGACTGGGAGAGCGTAGCCACCTGGAACATCAGCGCTTCCACAATGCCAAACACTTCCGGCGGATACGGTTGTGATGAAGAGCCTGCTATTGATGTCGATGCCCTCGAAGAACTCATCGGCTCAACAGGTACTCTCTATGGTCTGAAGAAGACCGAGGAAGGAGAGGTTTACACCAAGGCCTGGAACTGTAATCCCACTCCGGGCTTCTACCTCACCGAGGATGGTTGGGTAGGTAGCTGGAGCGATGGCGACCCCTGGGCATTCTCCTACCTGCCCGACGGCGAGCACGTGATCCGCTTCTTCCAGTATCCTGGCAAGAACGAGCTTGGCACAGTGCGCAAGGGAACCTTCTTCCTCGTCAACGAGAAGACCGGCAAGATGGTGACCCTGAACCTCACGCTCATCTTTGGCGAAGCAACCAACTATGAGGACGTAGGCTCTACCGACGTACTTATCCCCGTAGCTAACGAGGACATTGACGTAGACCTCACCGCAGCCGTTGAAGGTCTGGGCATAGCAGCTGTCAGCGACGTGCTGGGCACCAACATGCGCGTAGTGCTCGACGACGGCCAGTGGAGCGAGGTTATGGGCGCCACCGACGGCGCTGCCATCAACATCAACGGCGGTCTCGATCTCAGCGACGGCAATGCTGATGCCTTGGTTTACATCTATCCTATGCCCGGCAACGACGACAACACCCTCGTCCTCGAAGTAGAGAAGGGCAACGTTACACTCGAAGCTGGACAGAAAGTGCAGACGAAACTCTCCTTCGAGTATGAGGCAGAGGAAGGCACCCTCAAGCGCTACATCCTCAACATCACCATCGTAGACAAGGATACCTACGACGGCATCTCGAACGTAGCCACAAAGGCCGTGGCCGAGAAGGCTTACGACCTCAGCGGCCGCCGCAGCGACATGAGCCAGAAGGGCGTCTACGTTGTCAACGGCAAGAAGATTGTGAAATAACACCCACCGCAGGCACAGAGTCTGCTGAATACGGGGAAAGGGAGTGAGCCACCGAGGCGTGGCGCACTCCCTTTCTGCATGTATCAGAAAACAAGCCCAAGGGTTTTTGGGAAAAGGCTTAAGGGTTTTGGCCAAAACCCTTGGCCTAATTGCCCAAAACCCTTAAGCCTTTTTTTAACATTACTTAAACATTCTCATCACATTGGCCGGCGGCCTGCCAGCAAGGAGCTCTGCGCGCATGAAATCCATTGCGGGTGCGACGTATGCGAAATAGCGGCGATAGCCATCGCAGAGATAGTTTTGGTGCTGGTCGCCGTCGGCCCCTGTAACGAAACGGTTGCGCAGGCACTCGCCATGGCAGGCGAAGAGCCACTGGCAGCGGCGGCATCGCTGCGAGAGTGCGTCGCGCTTGCTTCGCCCGAAGGTTTGCTGTTGCTGGCTCTGCAGCAGGGTGAGCAGGGGTGTCTGGCGAATATTGCCGAGGCGGTGGTCAGGGAAGACGAAGTGATCGCAGGCGTAGACCGAGCCGTCGGCCTCTATCGCGGCGGCGTGGCCGCACGTGCGGGCCAGCGTGCAGACGCCAGGTTCCACGTCCATCCACCCAGCCAGCGTAGCATCAAAAATCTGAACAAACATCTCACCCACATCGCGGCGCACCCACTCGTCGAAAACCGTGCACAGGAACGAGCCCCAGGCCTCGGGCGTAACGCTATAGGATGCCACACGGCCCTGCTCGCGCTCCACTACGGGCGTGAACTGCAAGTAGCGGCAGCCCAGCTCGCGGAAGAAGCGGTAGAAGGCCTGGGGTTCGAGGGCGGTGGCCTGGTTGACTGTTGCCATGGCGTTCCATTCCACATCGAACTGTCTGAGGCGCGCTATGCCGCGCATCACTTTGCCGTGAGTGGGTGCCCCGGCCGCATCGCGGCGGTAGGTGTCGTGTAGGTGCTCAGGGCCGTCGATGCTTATTCCCACGAGCCAGCCCTCGTCGCGCAGGAAACGGCACCAGTCGTCGGTGAGCAGTGTGCCGTTGGTCTGCAGCGAATTATCGATGCGGCGTCCTCCGGCATACAGGCGCTGCAACTTCACCACGCGGCGGTAGAAATCCAGCCCTCGCAGCGTAGGCTCGCCGCCATGCCATGTAAAGAGCACGCTGTCGGTTGTCTGCAGCTCGATGTACTGCCTTATGAATTCCTCGAGCAGCTCGTCTGTCATCACCTGGCGGGGCTTGTCGATATAGTAGCAGTAGTTGCATCGCAGGTTGCAGGCCGAGCCAACGGGCTTTGCCATGACGTAGACGGGACGAGAGAAGGGAGTTAACATATATGCAATGGTAGTTAAGGACGTTGGGCCGTCAGGATGCGGGGGCGGGCGAGCTGGTCCTGGTGGATTTCCACGTCGGCATATCCGGCCTCGAGGAAGACATGGCGCGTCTCGGAGTGCAGCGCGGCGTTTATTTCCAGGGCAAGGTGCCCGTCATCATGCAGAGCCATGAGGCCGATGCGGGCTATGGCCCGGTAGAAAAGGAGCGGGTCGGCATCGGGCACGAAGAGGGCGAGGTGTGGCTCGTGGTTGAGCACGTGGGCCGACATGTCTGCCGCCTCGCTCTCGCGGACGTAAGGCGGGTTAGAGACGAGGAGGTCGAAACGCTGCCCTAAGGGCGGTTCCCAATCAAGGACGTTGCAATGAAAGAATCTTACATTCTCAGCCTCGAGAGCCGAGGCGTTTTCCTGTGCCACGGCAAGAGCCTCGCTGCTAACATCCACGCCCATGACTTCAGCCTCGGGCATGGCCTTTGCCAGCGAAATGGCTATGCAGCCGCTGCCGGTGCAGAGGTCGAGGACGGTCTGGGCAGAGGGCTGGATTTCACATGCCAACCGCACCAGCTCCTCGGTCTCAGGCCGCGGAATCAGCACGTCGGGCGTCACTTTGAAACGGTGGCCGCAGAAGGGCGCGAAGCCCAGTACGTGCTGCACAGGTTCACACTCTGCGAGGCGCTGCGCGATTTTTTCAAAATCCTTGCGCTCGTCTGCAGATAAAGTTGTATCTTTGCCGAGCAAAAGGTCAGTCAGCGTGAGGCCGAAGCGCTCTTCCATGACCATGCGCACTATCGCACGAGCCTCGCCTGCGCCGTAGGCGGGCGTGAGTAGCCTTGTGAGTTCATTGGCATTCATAGTGCAAAGTTATGAAAAGATTGGAGATTAGGGATTAGAGATTAGGGATTAAAGAAAAAAATATCCGTTTTTTTTTGCTTAATAGCCTTAAAAGGAGTGATTTTATGACTGAAGAAGAGAAATATATGGCCCGATGCCTGCAACTGGCACGCCACGGAGAGCTTACCACGGCGCCCAACCCGATGGTGGGAGCCGTAATAGTCCACGGCGGACGCATAATAGGCGAGGGTTGGCACCGGCGCTACGGCGGGCCCCACGCAGAGGTGAACGCCATCAGATCCGTGAAGGCGGCCGACGAAGGGCTGCTCGCCGAAGCCACCATCTACGTCAGCCTCGAGCCATGCTCCCACTATGGTAAGACGCCTCCCTGCGCAGAGCTGCTCATAAGCAAAGGGCTACGCAGGGTGGTAGTAGGTTGCCTCGACCCCAACGAGAAGGTGGCGGGGCGCGGCATAGCCATGCTGCGCGAGGCAGGAGTGGAGGTCACGGTGGGCTGCCTCGAAGAGGAATGCCGGCAGCTCAACCGCAAATTCATGACCTTCCACAGCCTACACCGCCCATACATAACGCTCAAATGGGCCGAGAGCGCCGACGGCTTCATCGACCGCCGCCGCCAGAGCTGTGCCGACGGCCCTGCCGTGCGCTTCTCAACGCCCTGGACACAGATGCTCGTTCACCGCCTGCGCGCCACCCACGAAGCCATACTCGTAGGGCGCCGGACGTGGGAACTCGACCTCCCGAGCCTGACCACAAGGGAGTGGCCGGGCCCGAGTCCGAAGCGGATTATTCTTACAGCGAGGGGCTCACTCCTCACTCCACAGCCCCCCCTCCCCGAGCCCCAACAAGGGAGCGAGTGGTCGCATTCTGCTTCAAAAAGAATAGTTCAGACAGATGAGCGTGAAGAAAACAATCCCACAACAGTATCCAACCTCCCCCTAAGCGGGGAGCCGGGAGGCTGGCAGAAGAACCGGGAAGGAGAGATGCCCTCTTCTTTGTTAGTCGAAGGCGGAGCCAAAACCTTGCAGTCGTTCATCGATGCAGACCTGTGGGATGAGGCTTACATTGAGCGCACAGAGGCCGTTTTAGGCGACGGCGTTAAGGCTCCAGAAATGAAAACAGACCTAAAAGGACGCACCGTTCACGTTAATTTTGCCTAATAAATTGCAGAAAAAAGGTTTTTTAATACTCTCAAATTTCGCGCGCGCCACATTTATATGTACCTTTGCACCCACTTGTAAACAAAAACCATCAATGAAGCAACTCACATACGTCCTCGCAGCAGTGTTTGCTGTAGCCTCAGCTTTCGTCGCTTGCAAGAGCGACGACGAATTGGAATACAGCAGTGACTGCTACATAAAATCCGTGGTGCTGGGCAACCTCTCTCGTACGATATATTCAAAAACCTCCTCGGGAGCTGACACTACTTACAGCGTAACCGTCACCGGTTCTTCGTTCCCGATGAGCATCAACCACGTCGAAGGCACAATAACCAACGCTACCCCACTGCCCATCAACACAGACCTCACGCGCGTGACAGCCACCGTAAGTTCGCAGGGTCTCGTGGTCTATGCCACTGACGCCGACGCAGAGTCCTGGGCGCAGCTGACCTCAAAGGACACGCTCGACCTGTCGTCGCCTCTGCTGCTACGCGTCATTGCCACAGACGGGCTGAGCCACCGCGACTACCACATCTCGCTGAAGATGCGACAGGACGAAGCCGACAAGTACACATGGACACAGCTCTCAACGGTCAGCCGATTGGGCGAGCACACGGCAGTTAAGATGCTCGTGCCCGCCAGCGGCGGAATGGAGGCAAGCCTGCCACTGATCCTAAGCTCCGATGCCGACGGGGCCTGCTATGTCAGCAGCACTGCCAGCGCATCATCAGACTGGGCCGAGACACCCTGCAAGGGTCTGCCCGCAACAGCCGATGTCAGCACTGCCGTCTGTTTCGGAGGAGCCTACTGGCTCACCAGCACCGACGGACACCTCTACACCTCAGCCGACGCTGTAGAATGGGATGAGGAGCCCCAGACCGAAGGGCTCGCTCCAAAGCTCTTCGCGGCATCCAGCTCAGCGCTTTATGCCTCTGTGGCTGTCAGCGGCGGCACGGCCGTGGTCTGCTCAGCCGACGGCTCTACATGGCAACAGATGCCGACAGAGGACACCATAGACGGTGAGATAGAAGCCGGAGTGACCTACACACAGGCCAACGGCAACCGGCGCGTGCTCGTTGCCACGGCTGCCGGCGCTGCCCAGACGTTCGACATCTGGAGCCTGCTCGAAGGCTACGAGAAGACCTGGACCCTGTTCTCCGACGACGAGCTCTACACCTACCGCCTGCCCAAGAGCGGGCAACTCAGCATAGTAGCCTACAACAACCGGCTCTTTGCTTTCAACGGAACAGCCCTGCACATCAGCGACGACAACGGCATCAACTGGAAGACCGACAGCTATGCCACGCTGCCCGACGGCATCGATGAAGTGCGCTCCGCAGCAACAATAGGCGAATATATCTACCTGCTCGCAGGCAATCAACTCTGGCAGACACGGCTCAACAGCTACGGCGAGTGAGCCACAGACACCGACATACACAGCACCACTTAAGGCCGTCTCAACCACCATGCACCGCATAGCTGCCATAACAACAATCCTGCTCATAGCCTGCACCGCGCAGGCGCAGGACGGCGAGCTGCTGGATTATCAGCAGGAGATAGGCGGAGGCATAGGCCTGATGAGCTACATAGGCGATGCCGGCGGCGGAGTGCTCAAGAGCCCCGGAGCCATGGGCACACTCCTCTGGCGGCGCAACTTCAACCCGCGCATGGTGGTAGGCACAAGCCTCGGCTTCGGGAAGCTGCGCGGCAACAGCCACGGGCAGTTCTTCCCCGAAGACCCGCTCAGCCATTCGCCCGAAGGCGGCACGCCGGCTGCCGACATACGCTTCAGCCGCAACCTCGTGACGGCCGGCGCACAGTTCGAATTCAACTTCCTCGGCTACGGCATTGGAGCAGCCTACAAAGGCCTTTACCGCTGGACACCATACCTGCTCGCCGGAGCAGGCATCACGCTGGCCACGGGCGGCGGAGGCTCCGCAGCAGGAGCCTTACACATACCGCTTGGCTTCGGTCTGCGCTACAAACTGCGTCCACGCCTCAACGTCGGGCTCGAATGGAGCTTCAACTTCACCACCTCCGACCGCCTCGACGAGACTGACGCTGCCACGAAGCTCAACGACCCATACGGCATAGAGAGCGGAATGTTCAAGAACAAGGACTGTTTCACACGGACATTCCTGTTCCTGACCTACGACATCTCGCCTAAATATCGGAAATGCAATAATTAACGCAAAAAAAATAATGGAACTCGACCTCAACAACATACCCCACCACATTGCCATCATCATGGATGGCAACGGACGCTGGGCCAAGCAGCGCGGACTGCCACGCACGGCTGGCCACGCAGAAGGCGTAGAAGCCGTGAAGCGTATCACCGAAGAGTGCGTACGCCTCGGGGTCAAGTTCCTCACGCTTTACACCTTCTCAACCGAGAACTGGAACCGGCCCACCGACGAGGTGAGCGCCCTCATGGGCCTCGTGCTCGCCAACCTCGAAGAGGAAATCTTCATGAAGAACAACGTCCGCTTCCAGGTCATCGGCGACACCAAACGCCTGCCCGAGAATGTGCAGCAACGCCTCTGGCAAGTGATGGAGCACACCGCCGACAACGACTCGATGACCATGGTGGTGGCCCTTAGCTACAGCTCTCGCTGGGAGATTACGAAGGCCGTGCGCGACATCGTCTGGGAGATGAAGAAGACAAGCCTCACACGCGCCACCATCGATCCCGACGAGATTACGGAAGACACCGTCGCTCAGCACCTCGAGACCTACTTCATGCCCGACCCGGACCTGCTGATCCGCACAGGAGGCGAGCAACGCATCAGCAACTATCTGCTGTGGCAGATCGCCTACACCGAGCTCTACTTCTGCGACACCTTCTGGCCCGACTTCGACGAGAACGCTCTCCACCACGCCATAGCTGACTTCCAGCAGCGCGAACGCCGCTACGGCAAGACGAGCGAGCAAATAAAAAGCCTCAACCCAGCCCCGACAACGACGGGCAAAGGTAGCGGCAACACCGACATTGAATAACAGCAGAATCGACATAAATACATGAACAACGTACTCCAATATAAGTATTCATCACATAGACTACACTGCCTCGCGGCCCTACTGCTACTATGGTATCTGCTCCCCTCGCCCTTCGCAGAAGGAGCGGGGGCAGGACTTCAGGGAACGCAGCTGCACGCCCAGATACAGGAACGCCTTGTAAAACCCACTATTGACTACTCCCGTACGCCTGGGCAATACTATATCGGAGGCATCACCGTCGATGGCGTCAAGAGCTACGACGACTACGTGCTCATCGGACTCTCAGGCCTCTCCAAAGGCCAGCGCATATCCATCCCCGGCGAAGAGATAAGCAAAGCCATACGGCGCTACTGGAAGAATGGCCTCTTCTCCAATGCTTCCATCAGCGTCGACAGCCTCGTGGGCGACTCTGCCTACCTGCATATCCAGCTGGCCACGCGGCCACGCATCTCGCAGATCAACTACAACGGCGTGAAGAAAAGCGAGAAAGAAGACCTCGAGACCAAGCTCGGGCTCATCAAGGAAGCGCAACTGACGCCCAACATGCTCGACCGAGCCCGAATATGGGGTAAGAAGTACTTCGACGACAAAGGCTTCAAGAACGCCGAAATACTCTTTGAGCAGCACGACGACCCCGCAGAAGAGGGCCGTGTTATCCTCGACGTCAACGTCGACAAGAAAGAGAAGGTCAAGGTCAACAGCATCACCGTAGAGGGCAACAACGCACTGACGATGAAGCAGATCAAAGGTTCGCTGATAAAGAACGGAGCCTTCAAGAAGACCCACGAGAAGGGGCTGCTGAGCAGTTGGTTCCGCTCCAAGAAATTCATTGACGAGAAATGGAAAGAGGACAAGGAACGCCTCATAGAGAAATACAACGAGTTCGGCTATCGCGACGCACATATCGTGGCGGACAGCGTCGTTGCCCACGACGAGAAATCCGTGGATATCTTCGTGCATGTAGAGGAGGGCCAGAAGTACTACATTCGCAATATCGACTGGGTGGGCAACACCATCTACACTACCGATGTGCTGCAAAAAGTGCTGCGCATGAACAAAGGCGACGTCTACAACCAGACGCTCCTCACCAAGCGCGTGAAGGACGATGATGATGCCATAGGCAATATGTACTACAACAACGGCTACCTCTTCTACAACCTCACCCCCGTAGAGGTGAACATCGTGGGCGACAGCGTAGACCTCGAGATGCGTATCGAAGAGAACCAGCAGGCTTACATCAACCGCGTCATCATCACGGGCAACGACCGCGTCTACGAAGAAGTGGTGCGCCGCGAGCTCCGCAACAAGCCGGGCGACCTCTTCTCGAAGTCGGCCCTCGAGCGTTCTTATCGTGAGATAGCGTCCATGGGGCATTTCGATCCCGAAGCTATAAAATACGACCTCAAGCCCGACCTCGACAACGGAACCGTGGACCTCGAATGGGCACTCTCGCCGAAATCCAACGACCAAGTGGAGTTCTCACTGGGCTACGGGCAGACGGGCGTCATCGGAAAAATTGGCCTTAAGTTCAGCAACTTCTCGCTCGCCAATCTCTTCGCTAAGAACGGCCTGCGCCGAGGCGTCATGCCTCAGGGCAACGGCGAGACGTTCAGCATCAGCGGACAGACCAACGGGCGCTACTATCAAGCCTACTCTATCAACTACCTCAACCCGTGGTTTGGCGGCAAGCGGCCCAACTCACTCCAGTTCTCTGCTTTCTTCTCAAAGCAGACCGACGTGAGCGACCGTTACTACAACTCAGCCTACTACAACTCCTACTACAACTATCTCTACGGCTACGGCTCAAACTACGGCAACTACTACGAGAACTTCTATGACCCCGACAAATATATTAAGGTCTACGGCTTCTCGCTCGGATGGGGCAAGCGCCTCTCGTGGCCCGACGACTATTTCCAGCTCTCTGCCGACCTGAGCTACACCCGCTACTCGCTTAAGGATTGGGAGTACTTCATGATTTCCAACGGCAACTGCAACAACATAAGCCTCAACCTTAACATCTCCCGCGGTTCCACCGACAACCAGATCTATCCCCGCAGCGGCTCGGAGATTCTGTTCTCAGCCAGCCTTACGCCGCCCTACTCGCTCTTCGACGGGCGCAACTATGCCGACCTGGCCAACAATTCACAGGCCAGCACCTACCAGGATGAGCTCAAGAGCAAGTACCAGTGGATTGAATACCATAAATGGAAGTTCAAGGCCCGCACCTTCACGGCACTCACAGGCCACGACAAATGCCCGGTGCTGATGACACGTGTAGAGTTCGGAATCCTTGGACACTACAACAAGAATAAGCGCTCGCCCTTCGAGACATTCTATGTCGGCGGCGACGGCATGAGCGGCTACTCCTACAACTACGCCACCGAGACCATCGGCCTGCGCGGCTATGACAACGGCTCGCTCACGCCTCGCGGCTACTCAGGCTACGCCTACGACCGCTTTACGCTGGAGCTCCGCTACCCCTTCATTCTGGGCAACTCTACCAACATCTACGGCCTGACATTCGTTGAGGGCGGTAATGCGTGGAACGACGTCAAGAAGTTCAACCCCTTCGACATGAAGCGCTCGGCCGGCGTGGGCGTGCGCATCATGCTCCCGATGGTGGGTCTGCTCGGTATAGACTGGGCCTATGGTTTCGACAAGGTGTTCGGCAGCAAGACCTACGGCGGCAGCCAATTCCACTTCATCCTCGGACAGGAATTCTAAAGGATGCAAGTAAAAGATAAAAATGAATAATCGGAATAAACCTTTTGGCCGTTGATTTCATCAAAGCAATAAATGCTGCGCAAGCAAAGGCCGCAAACTAATTCTTAACCGCATTAGCCACCAAAGCTAAAACAAAACCAGACAGACAATATGAAAAAGCTATTTATCATTCTCATGGCCGCCCTCACATTCGGAGTGAGCGAGCAGGCATCAGCCCAGAAGTTCGTGCTCATCGACATGGAGTACATTCTCAAGAACATTCCGGCCTACGAGCGCGCCAACGAACAACTCAACCAAGTATCGCGCAAATGGCAGGCAGAGATTGAGGCCCTGGCCACCGAGGCACAGAACCTCTACAAAGCCTATCAGGGCGAGACTGTATTCCTCAGCGCCGAGCAGAAGAAAGAGCGCGAGGCTGCCATCGTAGCAAAGGAGAAAGAGGCCGCCGACCTGAAGAAGAAATATTTCGGCCCCGAAGGCGAGCTTTTCAAGAAACGCGAGAGCCTGATGACACCTATCAACGACGAGATCTACACCGCCGTGAAGGAAATCTGCGAAGCCAAAGGCTACAGCCTCGTGCTCGACCGCGCATCCGACGCCGGCATCATCTTCGCATCACCGAAGATCGACATCTCTGGCGAAGTGCTCCAGAAGATGGGATACGGATATTGAAAGTCGACAGTTGAGAATTAATAACCAATCAATAACAAAACAAAAATGAAAAAGATTCTATTTGCAGCCCTGATGCTGCTCGCACCGCTGACAATGTCAGCCCAGAAGTTCGGACACTTCAACTCCAACGAAATCGTGCCTCTCATGCCTGAGTACACCACCGCTCAGAACGAGCTGCAGACACTCGGCAAGCAGTATGAGGACGACCAGAAGCGCATGCAGGACGAGCTGCAGAAGAAGGCCGACGACTTCCAGAAGGAGCAGGCCAACATGCTCGAGAACCTTCGCGCACGCCGCGAGCAGGAGCTCAATGACCTCTATCAGCGCTACCAGCAAAGCGTGGCCGACAACCAGCAGGCCTATCAGAAAGCTTACGCCGAGAAGATGCAGGCCATCTCTGAGAAGATAACGGCAGCCGTGAAGCAGATTGGCGAAGCCGGCGGCTACGTCTACATCATGGACGTCACCTCAGGCATCCCATACATCTCAACGAAGCTCAGCACTGACATCACTCCAGAGCTGAAAAAAGCTTTGGGCATTTAATTAAAAAAGGAGAAAGAGGAATGAAGAGCGACAACCGCCGCTCCTCGTTCCTCTTTTTGTTTTATTCTGTTCGTCGTTAATCATTAATCACCTCAATCCCACACGTAACCCATGAAAAAGCTCATCGCCATCCTCTGCATAGCTGTGGTATCAACAGCCTCATGGGCACAAACGCCCGTAGCGCAAGGTGCCGTACAGGTCCCAAAGTTCGGTTACCTCAGCTACGACGCCGTCTTCAAGCGCATGCCTGAGTATGCACAGGCACAGGCCGACTTTGCCGCACTGAAGGCAAAGTACGATGCCGAGGCCGAGCGCTCCGAGGAGGAATTTCAGCGCAAGTTCACCGAGTTCATCAACGGGCAGAAGGACTTCCCGCAAAGCATCATGCTTAAGCGCCAAGCCGAGTTGCAGGACCTCATGGACCGTAGCGTAGCATTCCGCAAGGAGTCTGCACGCCTGCTGGCAGAAGCCGAAAAACGCATGCAAGAGCCTATTGCCGCGCAGCTCAACCAAGCCATTTACGACGTAGCTGCAACACAAGGACTCATCT
Organism: Bacteroidaceae bacterium; assembly: GCA_017469685.1. Taxonomy (GTDB): domain Bacteria; phylum Bacteroidota; class Bacteroidia; order Bacteroidales; family Bacteroidaceae; genus Physcousia. The sequence goes on from JAFUFW010000023.1 coordinate 29,311, forward strand.
ACGTCCTCAACACCGACGGCAACGCCGTGCCTTTCATTCACCCTCAGGTGGGCGTCGATATCACCGAAGCCGTACTCACCAAACTTGGAGTGAAGCAAGGCGAAGCAGCCGAGCCTCAGCAGCCCTCGCCCGAAGAACCGACTGCCGAGCCCTAAGGCTCAAGCTCACGAAGAACTCCTAAACTCTTATTTTTAAATTTATATTCTCACCACTTGTCACCTATCGGAGTCTTCGACAGCGGCTACGGAGGACTGACCGTTCTCCGCGAGATACGCTCACTCATGCCCCAGTACGACTATCTCTACTTGGGCGACAATGCTCGTGCCCCCTACGGGCCGCGTTCGTTTGAGCGCGTCTACGAGTTCACGCTCCAAGCTGTACGCTACCTCTTCGAACAAGGCTGCCAACTCATCATCTTAGCTTGCAACACGGCATCAGCCAAGGCCCTGCGCTCCATCCAGCAGCACGACCTTCCCGCCATCGATGCCTCACGCCGCGTGCTCGGCGTGGTCCGCCCAACAGTGGAAGCCGTTGGGGAACTTACCCACTCGCGCCACATCGGCATCGTAGCCACCCAAGGCACCGTCAGCAGCCGCACCTACGAGCTCGAGATGGCCAAGCTCCACCCCGACATCGTCATCAGCAGCCGTGCTTGCCCTATGTGGGTACCCCTCGTTGAAAACTACGAATTCGACAGCCCTGGTGCCGACTATTTCGTCCGCAAAGACGTCGAGGCCCTGCTTGCCACCGATCCTGCCATCGACACCATCATACTTGGCTGCACACACTTCCCGCTATTATATAATAAGGTACGCACATACACGCCCGCGCACGTGAAACTATTATCACAGGGCGAATACGTCAGCCGAAGCCTCGCCGACTACTTGAGCCGCCATGCTGACTTAGAGGCCCGCCTCTCTCGAGGTGCCACGGCGCGCTTCCTCACCACCGACGATGCCCTGCACTTCGCCTCCGCAGCCACCCTCTTCCTCGGCCAGGCGGTGGAAGCCAGCCAGATAAGCTTATAGGCTGAAAAAAGGGACAATAAAAAGGAAGGCATTTGCTTAACGCAAATGCCTTCCTTTTCATTTTTCAGCTAAGCGCCCATCGACGCATCTTGCCCCCCTCTTCAGAAAAGAGGTGGTCGAGGAGGTGTGTCTTTACTTAGGCTGCTTGCCGATATAGGCCAGAATACCGCCGTCGACATAAAGAATGTGTCCGTTAACAGCGTTAGAGGCTTCTGATGCCAGGAACACGGCAGGTCCTGTCAGTTCTTGCGGGTCGAGCCAGCGGCCTGCGGGCGTCTTGGCGCAGATGAACGAGTCGAAGGGATGGCGGCTGCCGTCGGGCTGGCGCTCGCGCAGGGGAGCCGTCTGTGGCGTGGCTATGTAGCCCGGGCCGATGCCGTTGCACTGGATGTTGTACTCGCCATACTCCGAGCAGATGTTGCGCGTGAGCATCTTCAGTCCGCCCTTGGCAGCAGCATAGGCACTGACCGTCTCGCGGCCCAGCTCGCTCATCATAGAGCAGATGTTGATGATCTTGCCATGGCCCTTGGCCATCATGTCGGGCAGCACAGCCTTCGAGACGATGAACGGGGCGTTGAGGTCGATGTCGATGACGCGGCGGAAATCGGCAGCCTCCATCTCGTGCATAGGCACGCGGCGGATGATGCCTGCGTTGTTCACGAGGATGTCTATCGTGCCAACCTCCTCCTTGATGCGCTTCACAAGAGCCTGCACAGCGGCCTCGTCGGTCACATCACAGACATAGCCGTGCACCTTTATGCCCTTCTCGGCATAAGCCTTCAGGCCACGGTCCACGAGTTCCTGGTTGATGTCGTTGAAGCAGATTGTAGCGCCCTGCTCAGCAAAGGCGCTGGCAATGGCAAAGCCGATGCCGTAGCTCGCACCGGTGACGAGGGCAACCTTACCCTCAAGCGAGAAATTCAGATACGGATTCATAGGTTCAATGTTGATTTATGAATAATTAATAATGGTTAGCACCTTTTTCGGCTACAAAGATACAAAGAAATTGAAATGGAATAATGTAAAGGATTGAAAATTTTTTTATTTGTCCATTAAAGTTTCAGGTTTCAGGCGTAAGCGTCAGCCAAAGAAAGCGAGGGCCACGATGACAGCGGCCACCATGGAGGCGAAGTCGGCAAAGAGGCCGCAGGGCAGGGCGTAGCGCGTGTTGCGAATGCCTACGCTGCCGAAATAGACGGCAAGGATGTAGAACGTAGTGTCCGTTGAACCTTGGAAGATGCAGGAGAGGCGGCCGGCAAACGAGTCGGGGCCGTAGGTCTGCATACACTCAAGCATCATGCCGCGCGCACCGCTGCCGCTGAGAGGCTTCATGATGGCGGTGGGCAGGGCGGCGGTGATGTCGGCATTGCCACCGCAGGCTTCCACGATCCAGCCTATGCCGCTGAGCAGCCAGTCCATGGCACCTGACGCGCGGAAGACACCGATGCCCACAAGGATGGCAATAAGGTAAGGAATTATGCTCACGGCTGTGGTGAAGCCGCCCTTGGCACCCTCGATGAAGGCGTCGTACACATTAATCTTATTACGCACGCCCGCGAGGATGAAGGACACGATGATGCCCAGAAGGATAATGTTAGCCAGGTTGGCCGAGAAGATGCCCATCTGCGCCTGCGTCAGCGTGAAAGAAGCCCAGGCCATGCCTGCCACCAGTAGCGAGAGCACACCGAGGGTGATGAGCACTGGGATGTTCAGCAGCTTGATGCGCTGTATGGCACCGGTAAGCATCACGCCGAGGACGGTGCTCGTCATGGTGGCAAGGAGGATGGGCACGAAGACATCGGTGGGCTGCGCGGCACCCATAGTGGCGCGGTAGGCAAGGATGCTTACGGGCACGATGGTAAGTCCTGCGGTATTGAGCACCATGAACATTATCATGGAGTTGGACGCCGTGTCCTTCTTCTGGTTCAGCTCCTGCAGGCCCTCCATTGCCTTAAGGCCGAGGGGCGTGGCTGCATTGTCGAGGCCCAGCATATTTGCCGAGAGATTCATGAAGATGTTGCCCACTACAGGATGACCTTCAGGAATCTCGGGGAAGAGGCGCCGGAAGAGTGGGCCAAGCCAGCGGGCGAGGGCGTTGACGACACCTCCGAGCTCGCCTATCTTCATCACACCCATCCACAGCGAGAGGACGGCAGTGAGGCCGAGAGAAATCTCAAAGCCGTTTTTTGCCGATTCCATTGAAGCGTTCATGATGGCGGGGAACACTTCCACGTCGCCGAAGAACACGAGTTTCACCAATGCCACAGCGGCAGCGATGACGAAGAATGCTATCCAGATATAGTTGAGAGCCACGAGTAAAGTAGATTGATAATGGTGCTTCGCTGAGCGAAGCTACCTTAGGTCAAGTGGGAAATTGAAGAATGAAGTATTTTGCTGCAAAAGTACAAAAAACATTAAACTTTAAACTTTAAACATTAAACTTTTTCATATCTTTGTGCCCAAACGAGGGTCACTTTACCATTTTCATCCCTATAAAGGGCAAAGATAGACGCCCCCGGACGTCAAATAGCATAATTGTAAAATTGCAATAGTCTCATTCTACTATGTTTACTCAAATCTCCACATGGTTCTCAGGCCTCAGCGCCACGATGCAAGTCTTCTGGGCTTGCGCTATCGCCGCCACGATAGTCTTTATCATCCAGAACCTGCTGATGCTCTTAGGCATCGGCGATATGGACTCCGACGTGGATGCCGACGTAGGCACCGACTTCGACGTCCACAGCGACTTCGACACCTCTGGCGCGGATGCCGACACCGACCTCTCCACAGGTCACGGCGGCCACGAGGGCACGCTGGGCTCTGCCGGCATCTTCTCGCTGTTCACGCTCCGCAACTTCATCAACTTCTTCCTCGGCTTCGGCTGGGGAGGCATAAGCTTTGCCCCCGTCATCCACAGCAAGGGCTGGCTCGTATTCGTTGCCTTCCTCTGCGGACTGGTGTTCGTGGCCGTGTTCGTGCTTATGTTCCGTGCCATCATGCGACTCGAGACGAACGGGGCATTCCGCATCATCGACTGTGTGGGGCAGACCGCCAGCGTCTACCTTCGCATACCTGCAGCCCACAGCGGTTCGGGCAAGGTGCAGATTAGCATCAACGGTTCGGTGCACGAACTCAATGCCTTCACCGACGGCGACTTCCTGCCAACAGGCTCCCGCGTACGCGTCGTAAAGGTCATCGATGCCGGCTCGCTCCTGGTGGAAAAGCTTTAGACTTTAAACCTTAAACTTTAGACATAATATGGGCATTTTTGGAATCCTCGCAATAGTAGTTATCGTCGTAGCATGGGTGCAACACATCCGCAACCGCCGCCGCTACAAGTAACCTCATTAAACTTTCAGAAGTTGTATTTTCACCACAGATTACGCAGATTGAACAGATTATCATTTCACTTTGCTATCTAAATTGTATGCTACTAATGCGTTACAAAAATATCACACCCAGAGGACTTGAATCCGTGTAATCTGCGTAATCTGTGGTTAAGAATATCAACCGAAACTTCAGTAACCTCATAAAACTCTAAACTCTATAAAACTATGGAACTTTACTTCATCGTAGCTTTGGCCATTGTGGCCTTCTTCCTCGTAGTGGCGCTCATCAACCGCTGGCGCCGTTGTCCGTCCGACAAGATTCTCGTCATCTACGGTTCGTCGGGAGCCAAGGGTTCAGCCAAGTGCGTGCACGGCGGCGGTGCCTTCGTATGGCCCATCGTGCAGGACTACGCCTACATGAGCCTCACCCCTATCTCCATCGATGCCAACCTCACCAACGCCCTGTCGCGCCAGAACATCCGTGTCGACGTTCCCTGCCGCTTCACCGTAGGTATCTCCACCGAGCCCGACTATATGCAGGCCGCCGCAGAGCGCTTGCTGGGCCAGACACCACAGCAGATTCAGGAGCTGGCGCGCGATATCCTCTTCGGTCAATTGCGTCTGGTCATCGCCACGATGTCCATCGAAGAGCTTAACTCCGACCGCGACAAGTTCCTCGAGGCCATCTCCACCAACGTGGAGGTTGAGCTCAAGAAGATTGGCTTGCGACTCATCAACGTCAACGTCACCGACATCAAGGACGAGAGTGGCTACATAGAGGCTCTCGGTCGCGAAGCTGCCGCCAAGGCCATCAACGAGGCTAAGGTGCGCGTTGCCGAGCAGGACAAGATTGGTGAAATCGGTAAGGCTGAAGCCGTCCGGGAGACCCGCGTACGTACCGCCGAAGCCAACGCGCAGGCCGTGAAGGGTGAGAACCAGGCCAAGGTCGAGATCGCAAACTCCGAAGCCTTCCGCCGCGAGAAAGAGGCTGAGGCCGCACGCATAGCCAACGCTGCCGAGAAGGTTCAGCAGGCTAAGGCTCTCGAAGAAGCTTACGCTGCCGAGCAGCAGGCTGAGACAGCCCGTGCCGACCGCGAGCGTGCCACCGAGACGGCCAACGTGCTCGTGCAACAGGAGATTGAGAAGCAGCGACTCATCATCGCCGCCGAAGCCGAGGCTGAGCAGAAGCGCGCCATAGCACGAGGCGAGGCCGACGCCGTGTTCGCCAAGATGGAAGCCGAGGCTAAGGGCCTCTACGAAATCCTCACCCGTCAGGCTCAGGGTTACGACAAGATGGTGCAGGCCGCCGGCGGCGACGCCACCGCAGCCTACTCACTCCTCCTCTTAGAGAAGCTGCCCGAACTCGTAAAGACACAGGTCGAGGCCATCAAGGGCATCAACATCGACAAGGTCACCGTCTGGGACAGCGGCGCTGCCGGTACCGACGGCAAGGGCTCCACGGCCGGCTTCGTCAGCGGACTCATGAAGAGCATCCCTCCCCTCAACGACCTCTTCGACCAGGCCGGCCTCAACCTGCCCGAGTACCTCGCCAAGAAAAAGGCTGAGCGCGAAGCCGACGCTGCTGAGGCGAACGCTGAAGAGTAATGGCTGACGACTGACGCTGAACTCACTTACGTTTCGCTGTGTATATAAAAAAGGCTCGGGGCTTCTGATGAAGTTCCCGAGCCTTTTCCATTGCCCTCCTCAGTTTTCATTACCATTCTCAAGCCAGAACAAAATGAGTTCGGAATAGATTATTTGCCCACTAAAAGGCAAAAAAAACAACTATTCGCAAAAAAAATCCCCAATCCCTAATCCCAATCCCTAATCTTTTATTACCTTTGCAACCGCAAACAGCGCAAGAACAGGCCCAGATGGCGGAATCGGTAGACGCGCTGGTCTCAAACACCAGTGGGGAAACCCGTGCCGGTTCGACCCCGGCTCTGGGTACTTGCCAACAACGACGGGGGAGTCTTCGGACTCCCCTTTTTTATACCCACTGAAAAGGCGGCTATCCTCACTGACGGCTGCCTTTTCGTAGAATGACTACTCTCGCGCTTCGCTCGAAGTGAAAAGTGAAGATTGAAAATTGAAGATTGAGGATTGATGATTTTGCTTTCAGCACTGATTTCTTCACCCAAAAGCTCGAGAACTCTCAACTTTGCTCTTTTCCCGAAGCTTTTGATGAGCAATTTACAAATCTAAAAAGTTTTTTTTCATATTTTTCCCTCAATCCCTCAAACTTTCAGATACTCAGACCGTTATAACTGAGGGAAAACTGAGGGGTAGCTGAGAGAAAGCTGAGGAATTGAGGGAAAGTTGAGAGAGTTGAGGGAAAACTGAAGGAAAACAGGGGGGAAAATGAGGGACTGAGGGATTGAGGATCAGAGGGATTGAGGATCAGAGGGAAAGAATGATAATATGAGTGGAATGCCTGATTCGGCCTTATCTTAGTGCGTGAAGAGTCAAGGCTTTCGGGGAATTCCATTGGTGGAACTCGCAAATTCCACCGATGGAACTCCCCGAAAGATATAGGTGTTTTCTCCTTCCATCGACTCTCTCTCGACTCTCTCTCAGCTTTCTTTCAGTTTTCTTTAAGTTTTCTTTAAGTTCTTCCTCTGTTTTCTCTCAACCCCTCAGCTTTCCCTCAGCCTTAACAAGTTGACTGCCAAAAAGTTTGAGAGGTTGAGACTTATTTGCATGAAAAAAATTTGCGGATAAATACCTACGCACACGATGCTATTTATTTGAGCCTGTAGAGCAATCAATGAGTTCAACGTGATAGATATTTCTCATCTTTTCGACCTCCTTTTTTTCGGGCTTTTTCTGGCTTTCACCTCAAAAAAAGGCTTGAATTGGATTAACTTTCATAAGTAATCATCGGATTAAGTTATTTATGGTTCAAGGCGGCAGTCCTTGAGGATTGCCGCCTTTTTTCATCCGATGGCGTCGGATGAATCTCAGCAATCAATTTGTCCGATGGCGTCGGACTTTTTCATTGGAATCTAGTCCAATTCTTTTGTAATATAACTGAAAGAGTTCATTTATATGAGGTATATGTTTCTTGCTACAATCAGAGAAGAGTGATCGTTCATTATCAGGAACATGCATATTACCATAATGGAGACTAAGAATAGCCGCCATTCGAAGAAGTGTATTACGATTATAGAGTTTTAATGTAGCAGGTATATCAATGGGGGAGGCATCTTTGAAAAACTCACTGTATTCAAGAACTCTTCTTATATGGTATGTTGTCTGTTTAGGCATACATTGCTTTGGCTTTAGGGAATGATTATGTGTTAAGCACCCACACCCCATCATTGTCCTTGCCTTCACGCTTTAGAACACCTTTCTTCTGCATTGCAGAGAGGTCGCGTTCGATGGTACGCTGGCTCACCGACAAAGTCTCCGACATTTGTTTGCCGGTGATTGTCGGAGATTCTTTGATAAGATTGAGTATTTGATGCTGACGCTCAGTGAGTTTCGTCTCCGTCAAGTCTCCGTCATGGTCTCCGACATTCGGGGTGTCGGTGGAAGCGAAGATGATAGTCTGAAATTGAGTTGGAGTGGACTTGAATATGGGCTTCAACTCGTCTTTATATCCCTCCAAAGCTTTTGTCTCGTTACAGATGCGTGTAAGTCCGCTCCCTCGCTTTTCCATATAGTCAAGCTGAGCCATCACATTCGCAAGGATAGGATTGCGTCTTTCGGAAGAAACATCTTTGATGTCCATGTCCTGTATCAGCATACCATTGTACATTCCTCCTGGAGAAGTGACGGTTAGGCGATCATCGTAGATGTCAAGTAGCATGAGGACATTGCCTGTAAACTCTGCATCGTTGATGGCATCACCCTTTTCCATTCCGTCCCAACGTGTGCAGTATAGGCGAGATTGCCACAATGGGCAGTCATCGGCAAACAGTGCTCCTGCATTTGTAAGGTTCCCTGCACCTGTTACAAGTCCAAACGACAAGAGATATTTTTTGTCCCATTCTTGTTTAGTGCGGTCTTTGAAAGAATTTGCTAATATCGTGAAAGAATAGTCTTCAGCTTTATAATCCGTGTGAAGGGAATCATAGGTTTTATTAGAACCTTTCAGTACCAAGCGTACCATTGGCTCTGCCGTGGCAGGAAGACTCTCATCACCAACACGGACAAAGGCTATACGTTGACCATCGCCAACATAGTAATACGGAGTGTAATGCCCTGCATTGACTTTGAGTTGCAAGATATGTAAGCAATCTATATCATGGGGGATTGTTTTGTAAATTCACAAGTAATTGCAGCACAGATATTTACGCAACACCCTCAAAGTTGAAAGGTACAAAAAAGTGCATTTGCGGATAATGGCAAATCTAAGAGTTTTGCAGAGCAAAACCAGCCTTCAAAGGTGAGAAAGATTTAACAATCCGTTAGGATTATTTAACTTTTAATTTTGGGGCATTTTTGCCATTTGCCAAATCGGGTTGACATTAAAAGCTCATTTGAGAGTAAAATGAGCATAACATCATGTTAAAGTCTGTCATTCCTGTAATACTTTGTGGAAAAAGTCGTAACTTTGTACCAATAAATTCATTTGATTATTGATAATGAACGATAACTTCGCCATACAACTTTTTGAGGGTAAAAAAGTCCGCATCGCATGGGATGCAGAGCAGGAGAAGTACTATTTCTCTGTAACAGATATTGTACAGGTCCTGACAGATTCTGTGAATCCACGTGATTACATAAAGAAGATGCTTAGGCGTGACCCTGAGCTGAAATCCAAGTGGGGGACAATTTGTCCCCCTGTTGTAATGCTGGCTCCAGATGGAAAGAAAAGAAAGACCCAAGCTGCTGACCTTGAAGGCATTTTTCGTATTATTCAGTCAATACCATCTAAAAAAGCTGAACCCGTAAAAAAGTGGTTGGCAGAAGTCGGAGCTCAGCGCATAGACCAGATGAT
>JAFUFW010000024.1 GCA_017469685.1 Bacteroidaceae bacterium
ACAAGCGCTATAAAGCCAAGCCAGAGGTGAAGAAGGCTGAAGCCAAAGAGGCCAATGCCAAGAAGTAGAGGCTCTCGGGCTGTGGCCCATGTCTCCGGCTCTGGATTATGTCCTTAATGAAGAAATAAGCATGAAATATTCAGTAGCTACGTTCGTACTGGAACCCTACAGCGAGGCGGCTGGCGATGTGCTGGCCGCCTTGTTGGCTGATATAGGTTTTGACTCGTTTGAGCCCACTGCCGACGGCCTGCAGGCGTACGTGCAGACAAACCTCCTCGATGCCGAGGCGCTGGCTGCCGTTGTCGCAGACTTTCCTTTGTTAGGCATTTCTATTAACTACAATCTTTCTGATGCTCCAGACGAGAACTGGAATGCCGCGTGGGAGCAGGAGCATTCATTTGAACCTATAGCTCTGCCAGGCGGCGAACAGGTGACCATAGTTCCGAGGCAAGCCTTCGGCAGTGGTGAACATGCCACCACGCGGATGATGATACAGCTCCTGAGTTCCATCGACCTCAGCGGCTTGACCGTCATCGATGCCGGTTGCGGCACTGGCATCCTCGGTTTCGCAGCTATGCTCATGGGAGCCTCGTCGCTCATGGCTTATGATATCGACGAATGGAGCGTCAAGAATGCACGCGACAACTTGAAGCTCAATGCCATAGAGCCTTCTGGCGTCGAGTTCCGCCTGGGCGATTCGAGCGTCCTCACAGCCGCCGACAGCGCTGACATACTGCTGGCCAACATCAACCGCAACATCCTTCAGGCCGACCTTCCTACCTTCGTGGCACATCTCAGGCGCGGAGGCAAGCTGTTGCTTTCAGGCTTTTATGAGAATGATGTCCCGTTGCTCGTAGACCAAGCATCAGCCCTTGGACTGTCGCTCAGTACTAAACTCTCCGACGGCGAATGGCGCGCATTGGCCTTTGACGTATTAAAACAACCATAAAGAGCTCGAACATGAATGAGATAGAAAAGAGAATTGATGCAGACCGCCGTCTGTTGGAACTGCTCGCACAGACGTTCCCTAACATCACAGCTGCCAGCACGGAAATCATCAACCTGGAGTCGATACTCAATCTGCCTAAAGGCACCGAGCACTTCATGGCTGACATCCACGGCGAGTACGAGGCATTCCTACACATTATGAAGAATGCTTCAGGGCGCATCAAGCGTAAGGCCAAGGATCTCTTTGCCGGCACACTCAGCAACGATGAACTGCGCGAGCTCTGCACCATTATCTACTATCCGGAGCAGAAACTCGAACTCATACGCAACGCCATGGAGCGCGAGGCGGCCGAGCTGAGCGAAGACAATGTGTCAGAAGCATTGGCGGAGTTTTACACGACTACGCTCAGCCGCCTGATAAGCGTGTGCCGCGTAGTCTCGTCGAAGTACACACGATCCAAGGTGCGCAAGGCTTTGCCACAAGAGTTTGCTTATATAATAGAGGAACTGCTGCACGAATCTACGATGGACAACGACAAGCATGCCTACGTAGACCGTATCATTGAGACCATCATTCAGACGGGCAGCGCCGAGGCATTCATTATAGCCATCGCTGGCGTGATTCAGCGTTTGGCCGTCGACCAGCTTCACATTCTTGGCGACATCTTCGACCGTGGACCTGGAGCACACATAATCATGGACTTCCTCTCCGGGCTCCACAACTTCGACATCCAGTGGGGAAACCACGATGCTTTGTGGATGGGCGCCGCCGCAGGCAACGATTGTTGCATCGCCAATGTGCTGCGCCTGTCGCTGCGCTATGGCAATATGCAGACGCTCGAGGATGGCTACGGCATCAATCTCGTGCCGCTGGCCACATTCGCCATGGAGACCTACGCCGACGACCCATGCGACCGCTTCGGGCCTCGCCTTGAACGCGACGATACAACCCACAACGAGAAGACCCGACGCCTCATTGCACAGATGCACAAGGCTATCTCTGTCATCCAGTTCAAACTTGAAGCTCAGATGATTCTCCGACGCCCTGAGTGGAAGATGACAGACCGCCTTGTACTTCAAAACATAGACAAGGAGCGCGGACTGTATATCGTTGACGGCAAAGAGTACGAGATGACGGACTGCTTCCTGCCCACGCTCGATCCGCAACACCCGTTCCAACTGACAAACGAGGAGGCTGAACTCGTCCGGCAGCTCCACCATTCATTCCGCGTCAGCGATAAGTTGCAGAAGCACATTCAGTGCCTATTCACCCACGGGTGCATGTATGCCATCTACAACGGCAACCTGCTCTTCCATGCCAGCGTGCCGCTCAACCCCGACGGCTCGCTCAAGGAAGTCGACCTCAACGGCCATCTCTACAGCGGCCGCGAACTGCTGCATCGCATAGGCATGACAATGCGTGCGGCATTCAATGCCGACACGCCCTCAGCTGAGAAGCGTTTTGCAAAGGACTATTTCTGGTATCTCTGGTGTGGTCAGGACTCGCCGCTCTTCGACAAGGACCGCATGACAACCTTCGAGCGCTATTTCCTGCGCGACAAATCGATGCACGAGGAGCGCAAGGGCAATTACTACCTGCTGCGGAATAATCCCGAAGTGTGCGAACGCATCCTCGATGCGTTCGGAGTGGAGGGTTCTCACCGCCACATCATTAACGGTCATGTACCCGTGCGCGTGGCTGGAGGCGAGAGCCCGATTAAGGCTGATGGCAAACTAATGGTGATTGACGGCGGGCTGAGCAAGGCCTACCACGGCACTACGGGCATAGCAGGCTACACGCTCGTCTACCACAGCCGCGGCTTTGAACTTATCCAACATGAACCCTTTGAGAACGTCGACGAGGCAATACGCCGTGGCACAGATATACAATCGAGCAAGCAAATCGTTGAGCTAAGCGGAAGGCGTATCCGTGTGCGCGACACTGGCAAGGGAAAGGAACTGCAGCGACAAATCAGCGAACTCAAGGAGTTGCTCTACGCTTTCAGGCACGGAATCATAAAAGAAAGGCTGCGAAAATAAGCAGTAGCATTTTCAGCCTACAAAAAACCCTTAAGGGTTCTGGGCATAACCCTTAAGGGTTTCCCCAATAACCCTTAAGGGTTTTTCGTTAAGGCTTGGGCTTATTATCAACAAGGCCCGGCCATAGAAATATTCAAGACCTTATTCCCACTCTATGGTGGCTGGAGGTTTTGATGAGATGTCGTAGCATACGCGGTTGACGCCGCGAACATGGTTGATGATGTCGTTAGAGACTTTTGCCATGAAATCGTATGGCAGGTGAGCCCAGTCGGCGGTCATGGCGTCAGTCGAGGTAACGGCCCGCAAGGCTACGGGATGCTCGTAGGTGCGCTCGTCGCCCATCACGCCAACGGAACGGACAGAGGAGAGAAGGATGACGCCTGCCTGCCACACCTGATCGTAGAGCGACACTTCAACCTCACCGTCGCTCATCGTGGCTGGTACGCCCGCGGCAAGCACACGCCGGGCTTCGTCGCCACTCAGGCGCACCTTATATGCGCGCAACGCGCGGATGAATATGTCGTCGGCTTCCTGTAGGATGCGGACGCGCTCTGGCGTGATATCGCCGAGGATACGCACTGCCAGACTCGGGCCAGGGAAGGGGTGACGAGTGATGAGGTGCTCGGGCATACCGAGCTGACGTCCAACGCGTCGGACCTCATCCTTAAACAACCACTTTAAAGGCTCGCAGAGCTTCAAATCCATCTCCTTGGGCAATCCGCCGACGTTATGGTGGCTTTTGATTACTTTGCCCGTGATGTTGAGCGACTCTATGCGGTCGGGGTAAATTGTGCCCTGAGCCAGCCAGCGTACTACGCCTCCGGCTACAGCCGTGTCTGCGCTTTCGATGATGGCTTTGGCCTGCTCGTTAAACACTTCAATGAAGTCGCGGCCTATGATCTTTCGTTTCGCCTCTGGGTCGGTGACGCCTGCGAGGTCTGAGAAGAACTTTGCAGAAGCATCAACGCCAACGACGTTAAGTCCGAGCTCTTTGTAGTCATCCATCACTTGCGTGAACTCGTTTTTGCGGAGCAAGCCGTGGTCGACGAAGATGCAAGTCAGGCGTTCGCCGATTGCACGGCTGATGAGTACTGCCGCGACAGAGCTGTCTACACCGCCCGAGAGACCGAGGATGACGCGGTCTGAACCAAGCTGCTGACGCAGCTCGGCAATAGTTGTGTCGACGAATGAAGCGGCACTCCACTCCTGGCAGCTGCCGCAGATGTCAACGACGAAGTTCTTCAGCAGCAGCGAACCTTGGGTGGAATGGAACACTTCGGGGTGGAACTGTACGCCCCAGAGCTGTTCGCCTTCTGCCTGAAAGGCTGCAAAGCGGACGGTTTCGGTCGATGCAATACAATGGAAGCCGTCGGGGAGGGCAGTGATAGTGTCCCCGTGGCTCATCCACACTTGCGAGCCTGTCTCAAAATCCTTGAAAAGTGGATTGTCGAGCTCGATGGTTGTCAGGTTCTGACGGCCATATTCGCGTGATGGTGCAGGCTCGACGCGTCCGCCGAGTGTGTGGCTGATGTATTGCGCACCATAGCAGATGCCCGGAACGGGATATCTGCCACGTATCTCGGAAAGGTCTATGCGGAAAGCCTCAGGGTCATAGACACTGAACGGCGAGCCGCTGAGGATAACGCCTATGACGTCGGGGTCGTCCTTTGGAAACTTATCGTAGGGTAGAATCTCGCAGAAGGTGTCCAACTCACGTACGCGCCGGCCAATGAGCTGTGTCGTCTGCGAACCGAAGTCGAGAATGATAATCTTTTGCATTGATTGGATGGTGGTATTTATATGTCGCTTGTGCGGGTGGTGCTGTAAGCGTCGTGCTCTTGAAGGAACCGTTCGGCCTCGAGGAGGCTGTCGAGCTTGCCTACGTCAAGCAGATTGAAGTTGGAGAGGTAACCGTAGATGCAGGCCTGACGACATGTTCGAAGGTAGAAATCTATTATGCTGAATCGATCCGGCCACTCAGAGAGTAGTGGGAAAAGGTCTGGGTGAACTACATGTATGCCCGCAAAAGGCGCCTTAAGCGTAGCCCGTTCTAAAGCGTCCGGGTAGGGCGAACGAACTTCGCCGGTTGCAACATTGGTCCAACCAGCCAGACGGAGTTGCTCATCAAACAGCAGATAGCGGCCGCTGGCACTCGTCCGGCGTGAAATGGCAAGCACTGCACTACGTTTATCCACTGCGCTTGAGAAGAGTGAATTGAGGTCAATGTCCGAGAAAATGTCTACGTTATGTATGAGCACGGGGCTATCATTGTCGAACAGTGGCAGCGCTTTCTTCAAGGCTCCGCCGGTGTCGAGCAGTTGCTCGCGCTCGTCGCTGATGCGGATGTCTATGCCGAAGTTGGAATGAGCATCCAAGAAGTCTATGATCTGTTCTCCGAAATGATGGATGTTGACGACGATGCGGTCAAAGCCTGCCGTTTGCAGCCGGCGTATGTTGTGCTCAAGTAAAGCAAAACCGCCCACCCTCACGAGCGCTTTAGGCGTCGTGTTGGTGAGCGGTTTGAGCCGTGTGCCGAGTCCTGCGGCAAGCAGCAAGGCCTGTTTCATCAGGCCTCTTATGCTTCTCCTACGGGTTCTACTGACACTGTCGAGCGGTCGAGGCGGCCTTTCTTGAAGGTTACCACGCCGTCAATGAGAGCATACAGAGTGTGGTCGCTGCCCATGCCGACGTTCTTGCCGGGATAGTGCTGCGTGCCACGCTGACGAACGATAATGTTGCCAGCCACGCACTGCTGACCACCAAAAATCTTCACGCCGAGTCGTTGAGCTGCTGACTCGCGGCCGTTCTTTGAACTACCTACACCTTTTTTATGTGCCATAATTCTTCGTCTGTTTTAGTGGTTAAGCAATAACTTCTTTGATAGTCAACTCGGTGAACTGCTGACGATGACCGTTCAGCTTGCGATAGCCCTTGCGGCGCTTTTTGTGGAAGACGAGCACCTTGTCGCCCTTAACGAGCGGTGAAACGACTTCGCAGACCACCTTGGCACCTTCCACAGTGGGAGCTCCCACGGTGATAGCGCCGTCGTTGTCTACCAACAACACTCTCTCAAATTCAACAGTCTGCTGAGCTTCGGCACCCTGAATGTGGTACACGAAGAGCTTCTTGCCAGCCTCAGCCTTGAACTGCTGACCGTTAATCTCTACGATTGCGTACATAGTTGTTAATAATGTATTTAACGGATTTTACCGGGAGGCGTCTGCCGTCGTGGCAGCTCTTTACCGGGCCCCGTCGGTCTCAAATCGGGCGCAAAGGTAATGCTTTTCTGCTTAACAGCCAAAGCTTTTGCGCATTATTTTAAAAGAAAATCAGTTTGAAGGCGTGTGTGATCCACCGCCACTGACGTCTGAGTTAATCCAATCGTCAATCAATGCTCGGGCTATTGAGGCTTTGTCTGGAATGGGAGGCAAGTTGCTACGGCTGAACCAGCCACCTTCGCAAAGCTCCGATTTTTGCAGGCGAAGCTCGCCTCCGGCATAGTCGGCGGTGAAACCTACCATGAGTCCGAATGGGTAAGGCCATGGCTGGGATGCAAAGTATCTAAGGTTCTTAATCTGGATTCCTGTTTCCTCACGCACTTCGCGCTCTACGCACTGTTCCAGAGTCTCGCCGGTCTCAAGGAAACCAGCGACGAGACCGTGGCGGTTGCCTCGGAAACTGCGTGCACGGACCAGAAGAATGCAGTCTGCTCGCAGAATCCTCACTATTATGGCTGTTGATACTGATGGCCACCATTCCTTTCCACACACGGGGCATTTCTTGCTTATAGACGTCATCCACTCGGTGGGAGCACCGCAGGCCCCACAATAACGGGTGTTCTGATCCCAGTAGAGCAACTCTGCGCCCTTGCCGGCCAACTGGTAATCTTCAGCTGAGAGGATGGCATGGGTCTTCCGAAGACCTGCCATTTGCAGCCCGTCGATGCCAGTCACTGGCTGGTCTAACCTTATGAGCTTAACATCATCCCCCTCAACCTCAAGTGTTGTGACCTGATTCCAGGGCTTTAGAGGCACGGGCGGCTCAAAACCAAAGGGGATACTCCCCTCACAAGTGAGAAGAATATCCCCTTTACAATATGCTAAGTAACGGGTCATATATCAGCCTTTAGATACCCAGATCCTTGCAAATGGCTTTAACTTTTTCCATTGCCTCGTCGCATGCGGCAGGGTAGCACTTTGGGCATTCCATAGGAGCGGGTGCTTCTATGTAGAACTTAATCTTAGGCTCTGTGCCAGAGGGTCGTACGCTTACCTTGGTGCCGTCCTCTGTAAACCACTGAAGAACGTTGGATTTTGCGGGCATGTCAAGCGAGAAGACATTGCCTTCGCCATCAGTAGCGGTCAGAGCCTGATAGTCCTTGGTGCAGATGACCTTGGAGCCACCAAGCGTCTTTGGGGCTTTAGATGAGCGGAAGTCTGTCATCATCTGCTTGATCTCGTCGGCACCGCTTTTACCAGGGCGCACAACGTTGACTGTGTGGTTAAGGGTGAAACCGTACTCTTGGTAGATGTCCATAAGAAGGTCGTACAATGTCTTGCCGTTGTCTTTGGCCCATGCTGCAATCTCGCAGATGAGGCAGATGCTGGCAGGGCTGTCCTTGTCGCGAACCTTGTCGAAGGGCAGGAAACCGAAACTCTCTTCGCCGCCTCCGATGTATTTCTTCACGCCTTCGTTCTCGCGGATGAGGGCGGCAATCCATTTGAAGCCTGTGTAGCAGTCCATCATCTCTACACCATTCTTGTCGGCAATTTTCTTGATTGTCTCGGTGGTCACGATGGTCTTGACGAGGAACTCGTTGCCCTTGAGCTGTCCGAGTTTCTTCTTGTTGGCGATGATGTACCATGCGAACATCATGCATGTTTGGTTGCCGTTCAGTATCTCCCATTCGCCCTTGCTGTTGCGGCATACGATGGCAAGGCGGTCGGCATCGGGGTCGCTGGCAATGACGAGGTCGGCATTGAGCTTCGTGCCGAGCTTCATGCCGAGAGTCATAGCCTCTGAGTTCTCGGGATTGGGAGAGACTACAGTGGGGAAGTTACCGTCGATGACCATCTGCTCGGGCACAACATGGATGTTCTGGAACCCCCATGAACGCAGAGCCTCGGGGATGATGACGCGACCTGTGCCATGGAGTGGGGTATAGACGATGTTGAGGTCCTTCTGGCGTAGGATGACATCCTGATCAACCATAGCTTCCTTCACGGCCTGCAGGTAGTCCCAGTCCATCTCGCCGCCGATAATCTGGATGAGGTCTGGATTACCCGTCCACTTGACGTCTTCGACCTTCACCTTATTCACCTCGTCGATGATACCCGTGTCGTGGGGAGAGAGCACCTGGGCGCCATCATCCCAGTAGGCCTTGTAGCCGTTATACTCTTTCGGATTGTGGCTGGCAGTGACGTTAACGCCGGCCTGTGCCTTGAGCTGTCGAATGGCAAAAGAAATCTCTGGGGTAGGGCGCAGGCTCTCAAAGAGATATACCTTGATGCCGTTAGCCGAGAAGATGTTTGCCACCGTCTCGGCGAACTCACGCCCGTGATTGCGGCAGTCGTGACCTACGACTACGGCCAAGTCTTTGCGTCCTGGGAAGGCTTTGAGGATGTAGTTGGCAAAGCCTTGAGTGGCAGCGCCAACGATGTAGCGGTTCATACGATTGGTGCCGGCGCCCATGATGCCGCGTAGGCCGCCTGTGCCGAATTCGAGCGTCTGGTAGAAAGCGTCGACGAGGGCTGTGGAGTCTTCTGCGTCGAGCATAGCTTTCACTTCAGCTTTTGTCTCATCGTCATAAACGGGGGAGGAGAGCCATTGCTGGGCCGTCTCCTGACATTTCAGAATTAGTTCGTTGTCCATTGTTTGCTTTAATATTAAATAGGTGTTAGTCTTATTTTTCCGCAAAGATAACATAAGCAATGGAAATCACCAAAGAAAAGGGAAAAATTAATATTTATTAGCCAAAAAGTTTGGTCATGTCCGCAGAAAGAGTTACCTTTGCGCCCGCTGTCACGAGATGGCAGCATAAATTTCAAACCTATTAATTCATAATTAAACATTTATGGCAACTAAAATCAGATTGCAACGTCATGGACGCAAAGGCTATGCCTTCTACTCCATCGTCATTGCTGATGTAAGAGCTCCGCGCGACGGTAAGTTTACAGAGAAGATTGGTACCTACAACCCCAACACCAATCCTGCCACTGTAGATTTGAAATTCGATCGTGCCCTCTACTGGGTAGAAACAGGTGCACAGCCCACGGACACTGTGCGTAACATCCTTTCCGGTGAAGGCGTTTACCTCATGAAGCACCTCCGCGGTGGCGTCAAGAAGGGCGCATTTGATGAGGCAACCGCACAAATCAAGTTCAACGCTTGGAAGGCTGATCGTCAGAAAGGCCTGAAGGCTGTTGAAGACAAGGTCGCTGCTGAAAAGAAGGCTGCTGCTGCCGCCGCTCTCGAAGCAGAAAAGAAGGCCAATGAAGAGATCGCAAAGAAAGTAGCCGACAAAAAGGCTGCTGAGGCTGCTGCTAAGGCAGAGGCCGAGGCTGCTGCCAAGGCTGAAGCTGCTGCAGAGGAACAACCCCAAACAGAGGAGGCACCCGCAGAAGCTTAAACCCCGACTCTCCAAAACATTACATTACTTCCAAACAAACATACCCTAAGGCGTAGCTGTGAAGCCGCGCCTTTTTTTATTCCTGCACTAATTGTTAAATATCGTAAAAGACAAAAGATTTCTTCTCTACGCGCGCGTGTAAATAATTAATAAATGTTACCTTTGTACCGCTTTTGAAAAGCACACTTGACAAACGCTTACCTATGGAGCAAATAATCAGGCACTCGGCAATTGTGAAAGCTGTTGAAGGCGAAAGTGTTAAAGTCACTATCGTGCAGTCATCGGCCTGCTCGAGTTGTGTGGCCAAACGGATGTGCAATAGCTCTGAAGCCAAAGAGAAAGAGGTGGAGGTGATAACGAGCGATGCTGCCAGCTATAGGGCAGGGCAGAAAGTCCTACTCGAAGGATTGTTGTCAGACGGTCGTGCGGCGGCCCTTATTGCCTATGGTTTGCCGCTGTTGCTGATGCTTCCCACTCTTTTTCTTGGCATTTACCTTACAGGTAGCGAGACACAAGGGGCTCTTTGGTCGCTTCTGACTTTAGTCCTTTACTATCTCTTTGTATACCTATTCCTACGCAAACGTTTACAGCAGCGCTTCTCATTCCGCATTAAACATTAAATTATATTAATAAATTAAAAATCTATGAATGTAATTCTGATTGCAGTGATTGTTCTTGGAGCAATAGGACTGGTGGCAGCGCTCATCTTGTTCCTGGCGGCCAAGAAGTTCGCTGTGCATGAAGACGAGCGCATCGCCCTGGTGCAGGAGCAGTTGCCTGGTGCCAACTGCGGCGGTTGTGGCTTCCCAGGCTGCGCCGGCTTTGCCGGAGCTTGCGTGAAGGCCGCTGACAAGGGCTCGCTTGAGGGACTGCTCTGCCCCGTGGGCGGACAGCCCGTGATGGAGAAGGTGGCCGGTATCCTCGGTATGCAAGCCGAGGCCAGCGCCCCAAAGGTTGCCGTGGTGCGATGCAACGGTACGTGCGAGAGCCGTCCACGCATTGCCGAGTTCGACGGTGCCCGGAGCTGCCGCGTGCAGCAGATGCTCGGCTCCGGCGAGACGGCCTGTGCCTACGGCTGTCTGGGCTGTGGCGACTGCGTGGCCGCCTGCCAGTTCGATGCCATCCACATGAACCCCGAGACGGGTCTGCCCGAGGTCGATGAGGAGAAGTGCACTGCCTGCGGCGCCTGCTCCAAGGCTTGTCCGCGCGGCATCATTGAGATTCGCCTGAAGGGCTTGAAGAACCGCCGCGTGGTGGTGCTGTGCAACAACAAGGACAAGGGCGCGCAGACGCGCAAGGCCTGCTCCGTGGGTTGCATCGCCTGCCAGAAGTGCGTGAAGGTCTGTAAGTTCGAGGCCATCACCGTCGCAAACAACCTCGCCTACATCGACGCCGAGAAGTGCAAGCTCTGCCGCAAGTGCGAGGACGAGTGCCCGCAGAATGCCATCCTCTCGTTTAATTTCCCGCCGAGGAAGCCGAAAGCAGAAGGCACACCTGCCGCCTCAACATCCACGACTGCCGCAAAGACAGCATCCGCAGGCATCAAGCCCGTTGCCGTTGAAGCTAAGCCCGTTGCCGTTGAAGCTAAGCCCGTTGTTGCAAAGCCTGCAGCCAGCGAGGCTACAGCCCCTGCCGGAGCTACGACGGACAATCCCAAAGTTGAACCCGCAAAAGAACAAGAAGCATGAAGACATTCCACATAGGCGGTGTTCATCCCGCAGAGAACAAATTATCAGCCGCTTCCCCCATCCGCATTGCTGCCATCCCCAAGCAGGCTGTCTTCTCGATGTTCCAGCACATCGGAGCGCCGGCTGTGCCCGTCGTCAAGAAAGGCGACGAGGTCAAGGTGGGTACCCTGCTCGGCGAAGCCGGCAAGGGTCTGAGTGTTCCCGTCTTCTCCAGCGTCAGCGGCAAGGTCTCTAAGGTAGATGCCGTGCTCGACAGCAGCGGCACACGCCGCATGGCCGTCGTAGTGGACGTGGAGGGCGACGAATGGGAAGAGACCATTGACCGCTCGGACAAACTCGTGACCTTCAAGGACCTTGGCGGTATCACCTCCGCAGAAGTCGTCAACCGCATCAAGGCCGCAGGCATCGTGGGTATGGGTGGCGCCACCTTCCCCACAGGCGTGAAGCTCATGCCCCCTCCAGGCACCAAGGCTGAGGCCATTATCGTCAACGCCGTAGAGTGCGAACCCTATCTGACGGCTGACCATCGGCTGATGCTGGAGAAGCCCGAACAGATTCTCGTCGGCATCCAGCTCATCAAGCACGCCGTGAATTGCCCGAAGGCCTACATCGGCATCGAGATGAACAAGCCCGATGCCATCCAGCTCCTCCAGAACCTCCTCAAAGAGAAGGCCGCTCAGTATCCCGGCATCGAGGTTGTACCCCTCAAGGTCAAGTACCCGCAGGGTGGCGAGAAACAGCTCATCGACGCCGTCATCGGCCGCCAGGTGCCCGCACCTCCTGCCCTGCCCATCAACGTGGGTGCCATCGTGCAGAACGTGGGTACCGTTTATGCCATCTACGAGGCCGTGACCAAGAATAAACCCCTCATCGAGCGCATCATAACCGTCACGGGCAAGAGCGTGGCTCAACCCAGCAACTTCCTCGCCCGCATCGGCACCCCCATGCAGCAGCTCATCGACGAGGCCGGCGGCCTGCCCGAGGACACGGGCAAGATCATCGGCGGCGGCCCCATGATGGGTCGTGCCCTGATGTCTTTGGAAGTGCCTGTCACCAAGGGCTCCAGCGGCCTGCTCCTCATGACCGCGAAGGAGAGTCGTCGCGGCGAGGTCAGCCCCTGCATCCGCTGCGCCAAGTGCGTCAGTGCCTGCCCCATGGGTCTGGAGCCTTACCTCCTCGCTTCCTACACCCGCCTTAAGGACTGGGATGGCTGCGAGAAGAACGACGTCACCTCCTGCATCGAGTGCGGCTCCTGCGCCTTCACTTGTCCATCGAATCGTCCGCTGCTCGACAACATCCGCGTGGCCAAGCAGACCGTGATGGGCATCATCAAGGCACGGCACATGGAGAGTATCAGTAAGAAGTAAAGACCCCCTCCTCACTTCCCTTTGAGGGGAGGGTGGTCACCTTTCAAGAACCGAATACATATTAAAATTTAAAAGAATGACCCTATTAGCCTCTTCCGCTCAGATTCATTCAACTCTCCCCATTGAGGAGGAGCGGGGAGGGGGTCTTCATCTATGAAACCAATATTATCATTATCACCCCACGTCCATGGTGGCGACTCGGTGCAGCGCAATATGTACGGCGTGTGCATCGCCTTAGTGCCTGCCCTGCTCGCCTCGCTCTATTTCTTCGGCGTGGGTTCGGCCATCGTACTGCTGACGTCGGTGGCTGCCTGTGTGTTTTTCGAGTGGGCCATCACGCGCTTCATCCTGGGGCGTGAGCGGCTGACCATTTGCGACGGCTCTGCCGTGCTGACTGGTCTGCTGCTGGGCTTCAACCTGCCGTCGAACCTTCCCATCTGGATTATCATCATTGGTGCCCTCGTGGCCATCGGCATCGGTAAGCTGACCTTTGGCGGTCTGGGCACCAATCCCTTCAATCCAGCCCTCGTGGGGCGCGTCTTCCTGCTCATCTCCTTCCCCGTGCAGATGACCACCTGGCCCGTTAGCGGCCAGATGGGCTATGTTGATGTGGAGACGGCAGCCACGCCGCTGGCACTCATGAAGACCGCCATCAAGACGGGCGACGCCTCGCTGCTCAGCGAGCTGCCCTCCTCGCTGGACATGCTCGTCGGTCAGACGGGTGGCTCCCTCGGTGAGGTCAGCGCCCTGTGCCTGCTGCTCGGCTGCTGCTACATGCTCTGGAAGAAGATCATCACCTGGCACATCCCCGTCTCCATCCTCGGGACAGTGTTCGTGCTGGCCGGCCTCTTCCACCTCATCGACCCCAGCTATGCCAATCCCGTGCAGGTCATCCTCTCCGGCGGCATGATGCTCGGTGCCTGCTTCATGGCCACGGACTATGTCACCTCGCCCATGACAGCTAAGGGTCAGCTCATCTATGGTGTGGCCATCGGTGTGCTGACGGTGCTCATCCGCGACTTCGGCTCCTATCCCGAGGGCATGAGCTTCGCCATCCTCATCATGAACGGCTTCACTCCGCTCATCAACACCTATGTCAAACCTAAACGCTTCGGGGAGGTAAAGAAATGAAAAAACTGCCATCAACACTGCCCAATATGCTCTGTGTGCTGACCCTCATCTCGGTCATCGCCGCAGGAGCATTGGCCTACGTGAACAAAATCACGGAAGGTCCCATCGAAGAGAACAAGGCACGCACCCTGGCCGAAGGCATCAACAGCGTGCTTGGTGTTTCGGACGCCAAGGTTCAGGAGACCTCCGAAGTTGAGGATACCAACGGCAATCCTGTCATCATCTACTCCACCGACAAGGGCGTAGCCGTGCAGGCCATCGACCCCAACGGATTCGGCGGCACGCTCAAGGTGCTCGTAGGCTTTGCCGACGATGGTACCATCAAGGGCTACACTGTCCTGGAACATGCAGAGACCCCAGGCCTTGGAGCCAAGGCTGGCTTCTGGTTCCAGAAGGGTGAAAAGGGTGACATCATCGGCAAGAATCCCGGCGAGAAGGAGCTGGCCGTCTCCAAGGACGGCGGCGACGTGGATGCCATCACAGCCTCCACCATTACCTCCCGTGCCTTCCTCCGTGCCGTCAACGTCGCCTTCCACGCCTACGCTGGCGCCTCTGCCACCGATGGTCAGACAGGCGCTTCACCTCAACAACCTAAAAACTAAGGAGAAACGATTATGAAATACTTGAAGATTCTACTCAACGGCATCATCAAGGAGAATCCCACCTTCGTCCTTCTCCTTGGCATGTGCCCCACGCTGGGAACCACTTCCAGCGCCATCAATGGCATGTCGATGGGTCTCGCCACCATGGCGGTCCTCATCTTCTCCAACCTCATCATCGCGTGCATCAAGAACCTCATCCCCGACCAGGTGCGCATACCGTCCTACATCGTCGTCATCGCATCCCTCGTCACTGCCCTGCAGATGTTCATGCAAGCCTACACGCCCGAGATGTACAAGACCCTCGGCCTGTTCATCCCCCTCATCGTCGTGAACTGCATCATCCTGGGCCGTGCCGAAGCCTTCGCCGCCAAGAACGGCCCCGTGGAGAGCATCTTTGACGGCCTGGGCATAGGTCTCGGCTTCACCATCGCCCTGACACTGCTCGGCGCCATCCGCGAACTTCTGGGAACGGGCAAGCTTTTCAACACTACCCTCTACAGCGAGAACTACGGAATGCTCGTCTTCGTCCTCGCCCCCGGTGCCTTCATTGCCCTCGGCTATCTGATTGCTATCGTTAAGAAAACATTGAAGATTTGATTACTATGGCTTACTTACTTATATTCTTCTCCGCCATCTTCGTGAACAACATCGTGTTCTCGCAGTTCCTTGGGATCTGCCCGTTCCTCGGTGTGTCGAAGAAGGTCGATACCGCCCTCGGCATGTCGGCCGCTGTGGCGTTCGTGCTCACGATAGCAACCATCGTGACCTACCTCATCCAGGGTCTCCTCGAGAGCTACCACCTCGAGTACCTGCAGACCATCGCCTTCATCCTCGTCATCGCCGCCCTCGTGCAGATGGTCGAGATCGTGCTCAAGAAGGTGTCGCCCGCCCTCTACCAGGCACTCGGCGTCTTCCTCCCCCTGATCACCACCAACTGCTGCATCCTCGGCGTCGCCATTCTCGTGGCACAGGGCACCTACAACTCCCAAGGCTTGGAGCCCAACCTCCTCTCCGGCGTTGTCTATGCGGTCTCTACCGCCCTCGGCTTCGGCCTCGCCCTGACCATCTTCGCAGCCATCCGTGAGCAGCTGGCCATGATGGATGTTCCCAAGGGTATGCAGGGCATGCCCATTGCACTCGTCACCGCTGGTCTCCTTGCCATGGCCTTCATGGGCTTCGGCGGCGTGGACAACGGTCTCGCTAAGGTCTTCGGACTATGAAGAATAATATAACTACCCGCCTTTCATGAAGAGAAGGCCCACTCTCTAATTTGGGAGTGGGCCTTTTAGTTATATTTGCAAAAAAAAATCTCCAACCTTTAGTGGCTGGAGATTAATAAGTTTAGAATTCATTTTGCGGTGCGTACGAGGCTCGAACTCGTGACCCCATGCGTGACAGGCATGTATTCTAACCAGACTGAACTAACGCACCAATGTTTTAACATTATAAAAGGAGTCTTTGAACTCCTTTTATTAGTAGCGCCTACGGGAATCGAACCCGTGTTCCATGCGTGAGAGGCATGTGTCCTAGCCGCTAGACGAAAGCGCCTTTTTTTCTTTTGCGATGCAAAGGTAGACGTTTTTTTTGTAATGTGCAAGCATTTTTTGAAAAAAGTTGTATCTTTGCAAACAAAAGATTGAAAATATGATTATGGAAAGTGAAATTATCAAAATTGTACGGCTCCCAAAACACTCGGATATACGTGGTAGCTTATGCGTTGCTGATAACGACAATTTACTGCCATTTGTGCCTTCACGTGTTTTTTGGATTACGGATGTTCCTGCGGATGCTCGGCGCGGTGGACATGCTCACTGGACTTGTTCAGAGATTGTGTTTGCAGCCTCAGGCAGTTTTGAGATTGAACTAGATGACGGTGAAGCTTGTGAAACATATAGGCTGAATGAACCTAATGTCGGGGTATTGGTGCCTGCTGGTGTATGGTGTGAATTGCGTGAGTTTACGGAAGACTCTGTTTGTCTTGTGTTTGCATCTGAGAAGTATGATGCGAGCGGATATGTGCATGACAAAAGCGAGTGGAAGAGCGCGGCACGTACCCATTGTGGAAATAAAGAAATCATATAGCTTTTGGCACTTCATTTCAATCCTTTCCACTACGTTTATTCTTAAGATCAATGCGAAGTGGAGAACGAGAATAAATCGTATAAATCATTCAAGCATTGATAGTTTATTTACAATAGAAACTTATCAATATTTTCTAACCTGAAACGAATATATTAAAGATATAGACATGCATATAGTTACATATAGGAACGATTTACGAGATGATTGGGATGCGTTCGTGCGCAGTAGCAAGAATGGAACGTTCTTATTTGAGCGAGGGTTCATGGATTACCATTCAAATCGCTTCCACGACTGCTCGCTTATGATTTATGAAGACAACACCTTAGTCGCTTTATTCCCTGCGAATTGGGATGAAAGCTCTCGGGCGGTATACTCTCACCAGGGGCTGACTTACGGGGGTGTTATTTGTGGGGCTGAGACTACAGAGGTTCAAGTGTTGACGATACTACAGGCTATAATGCTATGGTTCATCGACTACCTTAATGCTTCTACCTTATTTTATAAAGCAGTACCTTATATATATGCAGACTTGCCTGCTCAGGAGGACCTGTATGCAATATTTAGGGCTGGGGCAAGATTACATTCGCGCAGTGTCAGTAGTGTTGTTGACCAAAGCAAACCTCTCCGTATGCGAAAGTTACGTATGCGTGGAGCGAAAAAGGCTATTGACAATGGCCTGTATATAGATAGGATGACAGATGGAGACTATGACACACTTGAGGAATATTGGAAGTTGTTAACTTCAGTGCTTGAGGAGCATCACGGTGTGAAACCAGTACATACTGCAGAGGAGATGAAAATGTTGATGAACCGCTTCCCGCAGAATATAAAGCTTTATCTGGTGCGCAGCGAGAGGGAGATTGTAGCTGGATGCATAGTATTCATCACGAAGATGGTGGCACATATACAGTATATTGCCTCTGGCAACAAAGGGCGTGAACTAGGAGCATTGGACCTGCTTTTCCGTCACCTGATAAATGAACGTTTTAAGGGTATGGCTTATGTGGATTTCGGCGTCTCTACAGAACGTGGTGGGCATGTGCTTAACGAGGGGCTTATTTTTCAGAAGGAGGGTTTCGGTGGCAGAGCAGTGTGCTACGACTGTTATGAGATACAGCTTGACCGTAACATAGTGGAGCAGATGGCACCAATGAAGATCAGCGATGATAAACCGATAAAGTTCCTTGACCTCAAGGAAATTAATGCGAGTTTTGAACCTTTGCTTTCTGATGAGATAACTAAAGTTGTGCGTGGTGGGTGGTATCTTCAGGGCGAGAGGGTGGAGAGATTTGAAGCGGCTTTTTCGGACTATGTAGGTGCCCGATACTGTGTGCTCTGCGGCAATGGCATGGATGCCATAACGCTTATTCTCAGAGCTCTGAAGCTGATGAAGGGTTGGAACGATGGTGACGAGGTGATTGTTCCTGCAAACACCTTCATCGCTACGATCTTAGCAGTGAAGGAAGCGGGCCTTAAGCCTGTGCTATGCGAACCTCGTTTAGAGGATTATCTCATTGATGTAGCCTCTATTGAGGCATGCCTGAGTGAGCGCACTGTGGCTATTGTGCCAGTGCATCTCTATGGCAGGGTGTGCAATATGCGCAAGATTAAAGCCTTAGCTGACGAACACGGCTTGCAAGTGGTTGAGGACGCGGCTCAGGCTCATGGTGCTGCTTATGGCAATAGTAAGGCTGGTCACTTAGGCACAGCTGCCGCTTTCAGCTTCTATCCTGCTAAGAATCTCGGAGCGTTGGGTGATGCGGGATGTGTTACTACCGATGACGAAGAACTGGCTGAGTTGGTACGGCAGTTTGGAAATTATGGTTCAGCTGAAAAATATCACCACGAGCAGGCTGGCATGAATTCACGCACCGATGAGGTGCAGGCTGCTGCACTCTTGGTAAAGCTCCCCCGTCTGGATGCAGATAATGAGCGGAGGCTTGAGATAGCAGATATTTATGATAAAGAAATCGACAACCCGCTTATCACCAAACCAAAAGTGGCAGCCGATAGGGCAGAGAATGTCTATTATGTTTATCCAGTGCGTACGGGATATCGAGACCAGTTGATGGAATGGCTGTCAAGTAATGGAATACAAACCATCATTCATTATCCTATACCGCCTCATAAGCAAAAGGCTTTGCCGGAGCTTGCTGATTTGAAGTTACCTGTGACTGAGCAGATTCATAGGGAAATATTGAGCCTTCCCATTTCACCGATGCTCACGGATGGGCAGGTGAGGCGTATCGTGGAGGCTGTGAACAGTTTCAACCCAACAGGCCTCTTACAAAGCTCTACAGCGTGACAAGAACCGAATGATTCGAAGGCCTGCAGGCATATTGGCAATGCAGGCAAAGAGTAGATATTTAACACCATAGTGGCGCAATGGTAAGGGGTATAGACCTTTGCTTCGAAGAAGCGGCAGCTGCTCCTTTCTGATGGATGCCCATGAGAGGTCGCGACAGATACGGCGGAGGTAATCTACGATTAGGAGCGTGTGTTTATGTTGGAGCCCTTTTGTATTATTGCGCTCGTTTTCGTCCTTAATGAAGGAATTTAGTTGTTCTATGGCTATGAGGTGATGCTGGCGAAGCATCACCTTATGTTGTATTTCGGCTTTGTTGACTGTGGAGTTGTCGCGTTGGTAATAAGCGTAGACTTTTGTGTCGACAATGCAGACTGCGGTGGCGAAATGATGGAGCTGAGCGGTGAAGAGGCAGTCCTCGAGATAGACATCCTCAGGAAAGCGTATGTTGTGGCTCATTGCTAAATCACGGCGGAAGAGGAACAGGACAGGAGAGTCTGGAAGATGGTGGCGCAGCATGAATTCTTCGCCAGTGACTGGCTGGGAGATTGTTACTAGCCGTGTAGAACTCTTCGGTTGGTGTCGGTAGGTTGGCGAAGAAGTAGTAATCGTTTTGAAACGAAGGATATCTGGCTTATAACTAAGTGCAAGGTTAAGGAGGGGAGCTAAGGTATTGGGGAGAATGTAGTCGTCGGCATCAAGAAAAAGGACGTATTGGCCCTGTGCTTGGCTAAGACCGAAGTTGCGTGCAGCTCCCTGACGGCGGTGGGGCTGGCAGTAGAGACGTATATTGTTGCGATGAAAGCTGTTGACGACAGTAGCGGGAGGCTGGTTGGAGCCATCGTCAACGACAATAATCTCCCAGAGAGCATGTTCCTCATTCCATTGGCTGACCACGCTGTCAATAGCCCGGGTGAGAAGCGAGTGATGGAGGTTGTAGTGAGGTATGATTATTGAGAGATGCATAGGGAGGGCACAGCCTGAAGCCGTTGTTGAAGGTTAATGAATAACTTATGTAGAGTTGAAATAGATTATAGATAATTGAATGGAAAAAGATTTTTTAGAATCATTACGGGATATGGAGATAGAGACGTAGAGGAATGAGAGAAAGGAGGACGGCTTTAAGAGTCGTATGCCAACCTTTGTGGAGAGTGAGGGCAGTTGAGAGTGAGGGCTTATGAGATTGCAGGATGTCGAGAATATTGGCATAGTTTTGCAAATTCACGCATATACCTTCCTGTTTCGCTGCCCTGAGAGTATCTATTAGAATATTTGTGGCTGCGATTGTGAAATCTGCCCAGGAAAAAGGTGTGATGCTGTCGTAGTGATTGGCAATAACGGCTATTTCCTGTAGGGCGAGCATCTGGGAATTGAGGTCATGGAAGCGAGCCTGTGCTGTTATAGATTGATTGCGCCATCGATAGAAATAGTTGGCTGTAGGGTGAGCAATGTAGGCTATGGATCTTGCTTGCAGCAGGAGTTGGGGCGTGAGGTGGAGATCTTCAAAGGTTACACCCACTGGAAAACGCAGTGAGGTGAAGAGCGTGCTACGGCATACCTTAAGCTGTGAGAAAGCATGAAGGTAGCCTTGGCATGCAAACCATGATGTGAAGACTTTATCGCTGTCTGTGATTACAGCTGTCTCGTCATAAGCATGACGAAAGGCGTCCTTGGTGTTAAAGCGTGCTATCATGGGTAGCTCAACAATGTCAAGGCTTGGCTCTTTTGCGAACTGTTCCATGGCAGCTTCGAAGTAAGTTGGAGATATGTAGTCGTCGCTGTCTACGAAAGCAATGTAGCTGCCTTGGGCTACTTCAATGCCTGCGTTGCGTGCAGCGCTGAGTCCTTGGTTCGTCTGATGAATAACCTTCACCCTGGCATCTTGACTGACATATTCATCACAGATGGCAGGGCAGGCATCAGGCGAACCATCGTCAACAAGAATGACCTCCAAATTGGTGTAGGACTGAGCGAGTACGCTATCAATGCATTCGCGCAGATAAGGTTCCACCTTATATACTGGTATGATGACGGAGAGGAGCATTGAGTGGTAATAGAAAAAGTAAGTAGATTAGGAGGAACAATTGTATAGATTCTCGTATTGGCGGGCAATGCTGATGTGGTCGTGATGACGGCGTACGTATTCTATGCTGTCGAGTTGCAGTTGGTGGATGTCTTCGTTGCCCGAGAGTAGGCGGTGGGCAATCTGATAATAGACATCTTCCTCTGAAGGTTGTACGTTGATGATGGGCCGCAGTTCCTTCTCGCCGATAAAAACATACTGTTCCTCCTCGCCTCCTCCCACGACGATGATGCCTTTGGCCATTGCAAGGAGAGCATTCATGGCAGGTGTGTAGCTGTAGAGCTGGTCTAAAATGACGTGGCTTGAATTCATTAGTCCTTGATACTGAGCAAAAGGCACGTTCTCAGCTTTATTAATCACAACTCTCTCTGGCCCGAAGTCAACCTGTAGGCGCTCGAGTGCGCGGAGCATGATATCTGTTCCTTTGTACTCGGAGCGCTTTTTTTGTATGCCAATAAAGAAGCGAAGGGGAGGGATGAGTGGCATATTGGCTGGTGCCTTAACGGAAGAGAGGTTAATGGGGAGGGGGATGAAGTAGGTCTTGGAGGGGAAAAATGGGCGGTAGCAGAGGTCGTACTCGTAAAGCCCCGTTACGATGGCATCAGCATCCTCTGCTATGCGGTGGTTAAGTTCGCCCTTCGGCCCGTCAATCCATTCGGCGTTCCACTGATCGATGTCAGCGGATTGTCGAAGGTTTGGGCCGAGGTTGAAATCGGAGTAACGAAAAGTTTTACAGTCAGATGCTCCATGAACCCAGTAGTAGTCCATCCCGAAAGCGCCGAGAATAATTTTTCCGTTATGGCGTCTCAGGAAACGATAGAAAGGCCATAGGCGCTCGGCTTTGAAGTCGAGGAAGACTGGGTTAATTATCTGTACCACATCATAGCCTCTGAGCTGAGGCCAGATGCGGGCTATTCTTCCTGCATAATGCAGCGCACCTGTAAATCGCTTAAGGCGTGACGAGCTACATAGTCCATTGCGGCGTAGGTCTATGTCGCGCGGATAATTTTTCCAGTCGTCGCCATCGGATGCTACAGTAACATCGTGGCCTAAGGCACGGAGGCCCTCAGCCAAGGTCCAATGAACATTCGAGTATTCCCCGAGGAGAAGTATTCTCATTGTGCGGATTTATTTAACCAACACTTTCTTATTATTAATAATGTATATGCCACGCAGCCTTGGTAGTTGTGGCATCTTACGGCCCGTAATGTCGAAGACATTGCGGGCTTTATTGTATACATCCACTTGAGTCTTATCGTTGATACAACCTATGGCTGTCAGTTCGTCAGGCGTATCCACCAGCGTGAGCACAAAGTGGTCTGCACTCCACCATGCCGTGGCATCAGCGTGCATTACGCACGAGAGTGTCAGTGTCTCACCTCTGCGCACCTCAACTGGCGCTGTAGTTATTTTGCGCCAGCCCTGATGAAACTCATCAGATGATGAAGAGGCTGCATTCTCACCAACAAAAGTGGCCGAGCCTTCGCTGTTTGGCGTTGAAGCTGTAAGAGTCATTTTGGCCGTTGACTGTCCGCGGAGCATTGCACTAAATGTGTAGTAACCCTGAGGCAGCCCATTGACCTCCTGTGTCATTATAGATTCATAAGCCCCGCTCTTCCAGATGTTCCAATAGGTGTTAGTCGACACGCTATCGTAGGCCTCTGCATCGGTCTTCACATCTATGTTCTTGGTCGTCCAACCATACGATGTCTTGCGGTTACAGTCAGGGTTCACTATGAAACGAGAGGCATCGCGAGACGTGGCAAGAGGATCATCTGAAGCAGCAGGTATAAGGGCATAAAGTGCCATGTCGGCCTGATTTGCTGCATCTGCAATAT
>JAFUFW010000025.1 GCA_017469685.1 Bacteroidaceae bacterium
ACAGTTTGCCCATTCTCCGAGACTCCGTAGGTGAGAGCCATTTCTTAAAGTCAATGTCGAGCGAAGGGACGTAAGGCTCGTTGTACGTGACGGGCTGCTCAATCCATGCTTCACTTAGGCCTTCCTGAATGGAGATTTGTGTGGCGGCGGTGAGATAAAGGGGTGAGGGGGCGTTAGACGCCGTGAGTATGCCCTTGGAGCTGTATGTAGCAGGTAATGAAGCCTCGGGCAAAGCAAACACCAACGAGCTGTCATTCCCCCCAAAGCCAAAGCTGTTGCAAAGCACATGCCGCAGAGGGCGCTGCGGTTGCTGATTGGTGACGGGCGTTATGCCGTCGGGCATTTGATTATTCCAGCCGAGGTTCAGCGGCAGGAACTGCTCTTGCAACGCCAGAATGCAGATTGCGGCTTCTATAGAGCCCGAGGCGCTGGTGGTGTGACCCGTAAAAGATTTTGTGCTGCTCACAGGCGGCACTTTGTCGCCGAAAAGGCGCATCATAGCATGACTCTCGCTAACGTCGTTGTTCGGAGTGCCCGTGCCGTGGGCATTGACATAGTCGATGTCTGCGGGTTGCAGACCTGCATCTTCCAGAGCCTCTTTCATGGCGAGGAATGAGCCTTCGCCATTGGGCGAAGATGCTGTCTGGTGGAAAGCATCGCAGGCGTTGCCATAGCCTTCGAGTACTGCAATAGGGGTAGCGCCACGGCGGTGCGCAGATGTGGCATTCTCGATAACGAGGAAGGCTGCACCTTCGCCCAGGTTCAGCCCGGCCCGTGTCTCGTCGAAGGGTCGGCACTGCTCATGGTCGAGAATCATCAGCGAGTTGAAACCATTGAGGTGGAACTTAGTGATACACTCGCTGCCACCTACAACAGCAATTTCACAACGCCCCTCGCGAATGGCGTTGGCGCCGTTGATGATAGCGTTGGCTGCCGACGAGCAAGCTGTAGAGAGCGTAGACACTGATGCAAATGGACCGAAGCGGTCAGCGATGCTCTCTGTGCAGGCACCGCAGTCGTGCTGCGATATATAATCATTGTGGAGGTCGTTGTTGAGGAAGTCCATATAGAACTGTTCGCTCATATCCATACCTCCTACAGTAGTGCCTGAAACGAAGGCTGCCTTGCGCCTGTCGACCTCGGTCAACTGTGCCTGTCGCAGTGCCTGCTGAAGCGCCATCATACCCATCATGGCCGTTCTTGTCCGAGGTTGCCCGCCGGGAATGCCGAGACGTTCGGCCATCTCATCCGTTGACAATTGAACTTCTCCCACGGGAAACTCGTGGTGAGCAGTCTTAAGATAGCGCAAAGATCTGATACCGGTCTTTCCGGCTCGGAGCGTCTGTAGAGTTTCGGCACTGTCAAGACCTATGGCTGACACTATGCCCATCCCTGTAATCAGGAGTGGTTCCCCCATGAAAATATGCTTTTGTCTATTGTTGCTTTTAACTTATTTGGTGCGATGCTCGCTGACGTACTGAGCCATCACGTTGATGCTCTTGAAGATTTCCTTGCCCTCGGCTGGATTCTTCAACTTGATGCCATATTCCTTCTCCATCATGACGATAAGTTCCAGCGCATCGATGCTGTCGAGGCCGAGCCCTTCGCCGAAGAGAGGAGCATCATTCTCAATGTCTTCGGGAGCCATATCCTCGAGGTTAAGCACTTCAATGATGTTCGCTTTTAATTCTTTAATTAATTCTTCCATTACTCTAATATGTTTAATTAATTTTTCTGGATTCCAGCTTGTTATGTTTTTGATAAAAGGAGTAAGTCTGCAGTATAGAGCTCGTCATCGGAGTAGTCAATCCAACCAACTATGGCACTATTGAGTCCTTCATCTTTGAAAATGGAATTTACGATGTCGCTGATGAATCGTTCGTCGCGGTCGGGTAGGATGAAGAATGCTGTTTCGCCATGGATGCCGTAGCGCATGGCTATCTCACCAGTGACGATATTCGGCAGGGTGTAGACGAAATGAGCTGGACTGGGGAAGGAGTTGTCCGGTGCGCTCACTGTTGCCCAGTATCTTCTGTCAGCCACTGAAGATGATGAGTGGTTGAAGAGGATTATAGCTTGAGGCTCTACATCTTTTTCCTTCAATAGCAGTCCGGACGCAACGAGGCCGAGGCGGCACAGGGGATCCATCTTGTAGTACTTTGGATAGTCGGCGATGAAGCGTTTGTAAAGTTCCACCAACATCTGGCGTCCGCATGACTGACAGACTATATGTTGGCCGTCAAGGGACGCGGATTGGCTGTCGATGGCTACGTGATGAACAGTGGTCAGACAGCTGTCGAAGAATTCAGCTCCATTGCTTTGGAGTGCGTTCTCGCTCTCTTTCCTGATGAGTATTGCCGCATTGCCTCCTCCAAATCCTGAGATCATCTTTATTATGCGGTCTTTCACTACAGGCCTGTTGACAGCCGAGAGGTTGATTTCTGCTGAAGTGCCCGTCTCTTCAAAACCGCGTGTCGCAAGCACAAGACCGTGGCGGAGGGCTTCTTTTGAGATGATTGTCTCGAGAATGCCTGCGGCGCCCATTGTGTGACCGAAGTAGCCTTTAAGCCCGTTGACAGGTATGTCAGTGAGGCCCGCCCGCTCTATTGCAACAGCTTCCATTTGGTCATTGAACAGAGTGGCAGTGCCATGGGCATTTATAAAGGCGATGTCTTCGAGGTAAGGCTCTGCATCTAAAGCTTTTAGGGCAAGGAAGGCGCCCTCGCCGTTCTTGGACGGGGAACTTATGTGGAAAGCATCGTTGCGGATAGTTCCGGCCTCGATGCTGAATTCGCCTGTTGATGAGGAGAATACAATCGTGGCAGCAGCCTCGCCAAGGTTCAACCCGTTGCGCTCGATGTCAAAAGGCCTACATTCATCAGCCGAGAGAGCTTTGAGCGATTGGAAGCCAGAGACCGTGAAACGACTGAGAACATCGGCGCCGCAGACTATGGCATAGTCAAAGCGACCGCCGTCGACCAGGCGCTTGGCTGTTATAATTGCTGCAACCCCAGAGATGCAGGCGTTGCAGACGACCAAGGGCTTTGTCGTTACGCCAAGGTAGTTGGCAATATGCTGAGCGGCCACGCTTGGAATGAAAGCTTCGGCAGGCTCATCGCCAGAATGAAGGTTCTCGATATTTGCCTTAGTGGTGCTGAGGATGAATACGACGTTCGGAGCCGAGACATCAATGCCTGCCTTGCCAATGGCTTCCTTTGCGGAGAGCGCAGCGAGGGCTTCAAAGCGGGTAAGTTCTGCGATTTCGAGGCTTTGCCGTTGCTCTTCCGTGAACTTTGCAGCTACGTATGGTTCCGTGCTGACAGAATCCTCTGCAAAATGCTGCAGCGCCGAACGCCCAGCCTCTACAGCTTTGAAGTTCAGCTCCGTAGTGTTCCCGAGTGGGGAGATTATATTGTCAGCAACGAAATGCATTATTATGTTTATAACGGTGTTACGCGAATAGTTCGTTCATCCTCTTCTTCCATTCTTCGAAAAAAGGCGGATTTTCCCAAAGCAACTGGTATTGCTTGTCCATGAACACCTGAACGCTGTGGCCTGTGGTCAGCAGGCTCTCGTCGTTGGTGTCGTAAATCTCATAGTCGTAGACGATCTTTGCGGCTTCGGTTGGTCGGTAGATGATGTCAATACGAGGGCGCATTTCATAGATTATCGGACGCTTGTAATGGAACTGAAGATCAACGAGCGGGGCATAGAAATCGTGCTCGAACATGTCAAGATAGCCAAAGCCGTACTTCCGCCCCCACTCTTCGCGTGCATCCTCGAAATAGAGGGGGTAGGAGCCGTGCCATACGACACCCATCGAGTCCACCTCGCTGAAGCGTATGTCTAACAGTTTGCTTGCACGTAGTTCTTTCATTTTATTCTTTCTTATGTATCAGCCCTGGGCGTCCGTTTCGCTTAGGGCTATTTTCATTTCAGCTTTAGCGATGACTTCGTCGGCTACTCGCACTTCAGCGTCCACGAGCGTCATGCGGAACACTTCTTCGCGCACCACGATGCTTGTCACGAGCGTCTCGCCAACTTGTGGCAGACGATGGAACGTCATATCGCGGACGGCTCCTATAAATCCGAGCTTGATGCTTTCGCGATTGATATAGTTTATGCACCCCATGCGGGCAGCGCAGGTCTGGGCTACGTTCTCCACTATCCCGTCGGCTGTGAGATGACCATTTTCAACGAAGATACAGTTGTCTCGAACAACGAAAGATGACGTCGTGCGGACTCGATCGAATGCCTGCACTCGGTCTACCAGTACGAACGGCGGCCGTTGCGGGATGAGCTTAAGTATCGGAATGTCTTCAACTATCACTTCTATGTGGGATTTCATTATTTCTCTTCTTCAGTATCCTTCTTCCCGTCGTTCCAGAACTCATAGTAGTTGAGCCACTGATGTGGATAGCGTTGGAGAATGTCTGAGAGCCTGTCGGCGTAGGCTTGGGCCAATGCCGCAGCGCGCACTTTGGCGTTCTTGCCTTTCACGTCGTCTGGAAGCTCGAGCTCGTAGACATATACGTGGTAGGTTTTAACGCTTTCCTTCATAACGAAGGTACAGACCACAGGCACGTCGTGTGTAGCAGCGAGGATATAGGGACCCATGGGCAGTTCAGCCTCAGCGCCGAGGAGCATACAGCGGATGGCCTTCTGCGAGCCGAAGGTGCGGTCGCCGTGCATCGATACTATTTCACCATCGGCAAGCGCATTGTTCATGGCAAAGACGTGGTCTATGTCGCCATTGGTAAGTATGAGTTTCAGATTCTGATGCTCAAAGATCTTATTCCGGTTCTCCATCACAGTGCCAGTCTCGCCTCCGAATACGAGGGCATTGATGGTTTTCTTCTCTTGCGAAAGCATATAGCCAGCCAGCTCGAAGTTGCCCACGTGGGAACCTATCTGCATGAAGCCACCTGGCTGATCACACAGTTCCAGAAACCGCTCGTTGCCTTCGGTGACGAGCTTGAAGTGTGCGCCGCCGTAGGTGGCGAAGCGGTCGAGGATAATCTGGCCGAAGCGGAAATGGTTGGCGTAGACGTCAAAAAACGAGCGGAAGGGGGAGTGGCCGAAACGGCGGCGGAAGTAGTGGTACTGGCTGATGTAGCCCTGGTGGTTGAAAAGCATGTAGAAGGGGACGACCAGCGCCATACCTGAATAGACAAACGGAAGGTTCATCCATCCGAGGCAGCGCACGAGGGTGCGTTGCATCCAGGGCGTGCCGCCTGTAGTTCCTTTCCACTGAGTATGCTGAGCCTGTTGAGCCTTTCTTCCTTGTAGTCTCTTTGAGGTTTATGCCACTTTGCTCTCTATGTAGTCGCAGAACTGGCTCAGCGTGGTTATGCCAGCCATCTCTTCGGGCTTGATCTTGAAGCCGAAGTTCTTCTCAACTATGACTACGATGTCCACGAAGTCAAGGCTGTCAACGCCCATATCCTCTTTGAGGCGTGCTTCAGGGGCAATGGTTTCTTCTTCAATCTCAAGGTCTTCGATAAGGAAAGTCCTTACCTTCTCTTCAATTTCTTGTCTTGACATGATTTGATTTGACAATTTTACGATTAGACAATTTAATGTTTGAATAATGGTATAATGATATAACTTTTAACTCTTTTCATTATGAAATCCTTCTGCACACCATTATACTATGCCCCTGTCCGAGGCCGTCGTAGATTTTCTCTACCTCGAGGCCGGCAGCTTTCACGTAGTTGGTCATGTCCTCGGTGTTGTACATCTTCGAGTTGCCGTTGGCTAAGGCTGTGAAATAGAGGCTTGTCATGGTTAGGCAGAATGCGGCCGGCTCGAAACGTTGGCGGTCCCAGAGCGTCTCCATGATGAAGATACGCGTGTCGGCGGTCATGGCGTTGCGGGCGCGTGTTAGTATGCTGACAATCTCTTCGCCGCTGAAGCAGTCGAGGAACTGGCTCATCCAGATAGCGTCCAGTCCGCCTGCGCGTCTTGGGAACAGAGCGTTAGGGTCAAGAAGGTCAATGCCGTAGCCCTTGATGCGATCGGCACCAGGCTTGCCAGCTGTGTTCGTCTGCATCATGTGTATCTGCTGCGGCAGGTCGAGAATGGTGACCTCTACGTCGGGGTCGTGGCTGACGCACTGCAGCGCCCACTTGCCTGTGTTGCCACCGACATCGTAGAGCGAGCGCACATGGTGTCCCTCGAAGACTATTTCCAAGGCTTCGGGAAAGGAGGTGTCGCTGTAGAAATGATCGAACTTGAACCAACTCCGCTGCACTTGCGACGGCAGTTCGCTAAGAGCTTCATAGATGGTGGGCCATGGGCCAAAATGTTTCAATCCGGCGGGCTGCCCTTTCAATAGCGCTTCTTCGAGGCGGAACAACCCCTCGTAGTTGACGTCGTGGTTGAAGTCTATGTTTACGCGTGTTGCCGGATCGTTCAGAAGGAACCAACCCGTCTTTGAGAGTGTGAACCGCTCCGTCTTAGTGTCAACGAGGATAATACCGATGCCCAGCCCGGCCTCAGTCAGACACTTCATGGCGTAGTCTGAAAGACCCGTTCGCTCACAAAGTTCCTTCCGCGTCAGACCCTCTGGGGTGTTGCATAGTAGCTCAAGGATGCCAAACTTAATCATCAGCCGAGAAGCCTGAAAGACAACAGGCCCCCATGCGATGAACTCGGCCTTTGCCTGAGCCTCTCGGGCCGACAGGTGTTCCTTAGTATAAGCCTTTTCCAAGGCTGGGAATAGCTTCATGGTTGGTTGAAGTTTTTTTCAATGATTATCCTTATATTTCTGTCTGACGAATAGCTTTCCTAATTCTTCGAAACAATCACTGTAGGCACCATCAGGCGATGGATTAGAGCCGCCATCGATTTCATCAATATCAAGTACCAAAAAGACATCACCGCTTTTTAGGTCGCTGACGGTTAATGTGCCCCATGCTCTGACGCAAGGTCCAGGAATAAATCCCATCACGTTGAAGAACTGGTCAATCTTCGTTACCTTAACTGTGAATTTATACTTGGCTTCTTCAGCTTTGGTTACTACTTTCACTGTCTTGCATCGCTCGTTAAACTCCTCTACGAAACCGTCCCATGAAAGCTTCTTCAGTTTGTCAATATCAGGAAACTTTTCATTCAATGGCATGCGGTCATCGTATGTAGCTCCATCGTAGATAAATTCCAATAGCGCTCCACCATTGGCGGTCTTGAGGAATTTCTTGTCACCCTTTATTATTGTTAATGGATTGGCTGCAAATATAAAAGTTGCAGCTATAGCCATAATAGTTGTCAATAGTGTACGTTTCATAATAAAGTCGTTTTTTCGTTTAATTATCAATCTTCAATCTTTCTAAATACCAATGCACTATTTGTTCCGCCGAATCCGAAACTGTTAGAGAGAATTGTGCGGAGGTCGATGTCCTCTATGGTATGGCGGGCCAATCGGAGCGTAGCTGCATGTTCGTCGACCCTCTCGAGGTTTATGTTAGGCGCTACGAAGCGATTCTGCATCATCAGTATGCAGTAGACAGCTTCGCTGGCGCCAGCCATCCAGCATTCATGCCCTGTCATCGACTTTGTGGAGCTGATCCATGCGCGCTTACCCTCGAAGAGGCGGGTTAGAGCCATGGCTTCGTACATGTCGCCCTGCGGCGTTGAGGTAGCGTGAGCGTTGACGTAGTCTATTTCATCGGCAGTAACGCCTGCATCGTTCATGGCGCGCTGCATGGCAATCATGCTGCCGTCGTCCGATGGCTGAGAGATGCCGCCGCCGTTCGACGAGAAGCCGTAGCCGCATACCTCAGCTATGATGTGTGCGCCGCGGGCCACAGCGTGCTCATAGTCCTCCAGCACGAGGGCTGCTGCTCCGCCGCTTGGGATGAGGCCGTCGCGCCCAGCGTCGAATGGTCGGCTTGCCTTTGTGGGCTCATCCATGCGTTTGCTGAATGTTCCAAGTGCGTCGAACGATGCCATTGAGTAGTGGTTGGTCTCCTGTGCACCGCCGGCCAGCACCACGTCCTGCAGCCCCTGCTTGATAAGCATATAAGCCAAGCCTATGCTGTGGCTGCCACTTGCGCAAGCTGCGCTGACGGTGAAGTTCACGCCACGCAG
Organism: Bacteroidaceae bacterium; assembly: GCA_017469685.1. Lineage (GTDB taxonomy): Bacteria > Bacteroidota > Bacteroidia > Bacteroidales > Bacteroidaceae > Physcousia. Next base: position 8,089 of record JAFUFW010000025.1, read on the forward strand.
ATGGAAGATGGTGGAGAGGTTCATGTTCACCGTCGAGTTCATAGATTGGAAAATATATCCAGAACCGAGCAGCTGCGAGTCGTGTTTCTCGGCCATGATGTTGGCGCTCTCTATGACTGGTTGTGCCGACGAATCGTTGCCGAAGATCACGCCCACTTCGTTCTCTTGGAGGTAGGTCTCGTCGATGCCCGCGTTCTCAAATGCTTCTCGTGTGGCCATGAAAGCATATTCACCCTCTTCCGGCAAACCTGCGCGCAGACGTCGGTGTAGCAGTTTCTTTAGCTCGGGGCGTGGCACGATGCCTGTCAGCGTGCTCTGATAACCATATGCCTTACGTATGGGCTCAACGCCAACTCCCGAACGGCCGAGGCGCAACGATGTCGTCACGTCCTCCAGACTTTGTCCGAGGCACGACCAGATACCCATGCCGGTTATTACTACTTTTCTCATGTTGATTTCTTCAAATACATTGTTCTATGAATTTCCCAAGAATCAAGCTTTAATCACGAATCATTTATCCAGTCAAGTGTACAGACCACCATTGATGCTGACGACCTCTCCTGTGATATACGCCGCCTTGTCCGAGACGAGGAAGGCGACGAGCTCTGCCACCTCTTCGGGGCGGCCAAAGCGGTTCATCGGAACGAGCTTCTTCAGTTCGTCTACTGGCAGGTCCTTTGTCATGTCTGTCTCGATGAAGCCAGGCGCTACTGCGTTCACAGTCACGCTGCGCGCCGCACACTCCTGCGCCAGAGCCTTGGTGGCACCTATGAGCGCAGCCTTGGCCGCGCTGTAGTTGGCCTGCCCGGGCATACCTTTGATGCCGCTTAGCGATGTCATGTTCACGATGCGCCCACCGTGGCGTCGCATCATCATCTTCGTCAGGCAACGCTTGGTGACGTAGTAGAAGCCGTCGAGCGAGGTCTGTACTACAGCGTGCCAGTCCTCAGTGGGCATCATAAACATTAGGTTGTCGCGGCGGATGCCGGCGTTGTTCACCAGATAGGCAATGTAGTCATCTGGGTGAGTATCTTGCCAAGTCGAGAGGGCGGCCTCCACCTGTGCTTCGTCGCCTACGTTGAATGGCAGCAATTCTGCCATACCTCCTGCAGCCTCTATCTGTGTCTTCACCTCTTCGGCGGCCGATGCATTCGTTTGATAATTAATGACTACGGGTATTCCCTCAGAGGCAAGGCGGAGGCATACGGCCCGCCCCAAGCCTCGGGAACCGCCAGTCACTAAAGCATATTTCGTCATAGTAGTGTAATTTCAAATCTTTGCATTCTACCTCTACCTAAAGGTAGAAACTTTATAATCGGCTGCAAAGGTACGAAATTTCTATGGACTAATTGCAAAAAATAAAGAAGAAAAATGCCAAACCAGCAGCGGCAGATTGAAAGCTGCGGTCTGGTCGTTGTGTGATATGTAATATTATTTCGCCCTTATAATGCATTTTCCTTAAGCCGCTCAGCATTCTCGGCTACAATCAAGCGGTCGATGCATTCCTGGATGTCGCCGTCCATGAAGGCGGCGAGATTATAGATGGTGTATCCGATGCGATGGTCGGTTATTCGCCCTTGTGGGTAGTTGTAGGTGCGTATCTTGGCTGAGCGGTCGCCCGTCGAGACCATAGTCTTGCGGCGAGCTGCGATGTCGTCAATATATTTCTGATGCTCTTTGTCGTAAATGAACGTGCGCAGTCGCGCGAGCGCGCGTTCCTTATTCTTAGGTTGGTCGCGCGTCTCAGTACATTCGATGAGGATTTCCTCCGTCTCGCCCGTGTTCGGGTTTGTCCACATGTAGCGGGCACGTACGCCGGACTCCACTTTGTTCACGTTCTGTCCGCCGGCGCCCTGACTGCGGAAGGTGTCCCATTTGATGGCACCCTCGTTGATCTCAACGTCGAACTCCTCAGCTTCAGGCAGTACGGCCACGGTGGCGGCAGAGGTGTGTACGCGCCCTTGTGTCTCCGTCACAGGCACTCGTTGCACGCGGTGTACGCCGCTCTCATATTTCAAGGTGCCGTAGACTTTCTCTCCTGTGACAGAGAATATTATTTCTTTGTAGCCGCCAGCAGCGCCTTCGGTGAAGCTTGACACTGCAATCCGCCACCCCTTCGTCTCGCAGTACTTGGAGTACATGCGGAAGAGGTCGCCGGCGAAGAGCGCCGCCTCGTCGCCGCCCGTGCCGCCGCGTATCTCCATGATTACGTTCTTGTCGTCCTCCGGGTCGGCGGGGATGAGCAACAGCTTAATATCTTCCTCGAGCTCGGGCACGCGCTCCTGTGCAGCCGACAGCTCCTCACGCGCCATCTCACGCATCTCGGCATCGTCCTCGCTGGCGAGCATCTCCTTTGCCTCATCGATGGTCGTCAGCGTCTGCACGTACTCTGCGCGCTTCTTTACTATCGCCCCCAAGTCCTTGTATTCCTTCGTCAGTTTGACGTAGCGCCGTTGGTCGGCTATCACGGCGGGGTCTGTAATCAGCGTCCCAACCTCCTCGTAGCGGCTGACCAGTCCTTCGAGGCGGTCAAGCAGTTCGTTATTCTCTGTTGCCATAGGATGATATTCGTAGAAAGTGTCTGTTTCGTTTTTGATAAAAAAAAGGCGGACTTCCGTGTGTGGAAGCCCGCCTCGGCGTTGTGTAGTAGGAACGATCGGGCTCGAACCGATGACCTCTTCAATGTGACTGAAGCGCTCTGAACCAACTGAGCTACGCTCCTATCCTTCGGTTTGCGGCTGCAAAATTACAACATTCTTTTGAAATGGCCATCGTTTTCTGCGATTTTTTTTGTCGTTTCTGCGGATTCGATATGTTTTTCGAGGCCTTACTGTTCAGGATGGCTGTTTATCAACTCTTCCATCAGCTGTACCTCTTACGGCAGAGGACTTGTGCGATACTGCTCATCGCCTTGCAGAATGGCACGTGTATAGGAACGTCTTTCCAGCGGAACCGAAAATGCCAGGGTGATTTCACCTTTAGCTCATCGGGACGTTCAATAGTTGAACTCGCCGAACTCGCTGCGGATGGTCAGCGAGCGTGGCCCTTCTTCGATGTGGCCGACAACCTGCGCGTCGATGTTGAAGCTCTTGGAGATGGCGATGACCTGCTCGGCATCCTCGGGGCTTACATAGACCTCGAGACGGTGGCCGCAGTTGAAAACCTTGTACATCTCGCTCCAGTCAGCACCGCTCTCCTCAGCAATGATGCGGAAGAGGGGCGGCACGGGGAACATGTTGTCCTTGATGACGCGGCAGTCGTCGCCCACGAAGTGCAACACCTTCGTCTGTGCGCCGCCCGTGCAGTGTACCATGCCGTGGATGCGGGGGCGGTGCTCATCGAGGAGGCGGCGGACGACGGGGGCGTAGGTGCGGGTGGGGGAGAGGACGAGGCGGCCAACGGAAGACCCCTGTGCCCCCCAGGTTGAGGGCGTCTTACAGCCGCTTTGTTCATCCTCCGCCGAGGGATTGTCTGGGGTTTTATCTGTCAGCTTGTACTTTCCGCTATACACCAGTTCCTCGGGTACTGCGTGGTCGTAAGTTTCGGGATATTTCTCAGCGAGATATTTGGAGAACACATCGTGGCGGGCGGAGGTTAGTCCGTTGCTGCCCATACCGCCATTGTACTCATGCTCATAGGTGGCCTGTCCGTAGCTGGCGAGGCCCACGATGACATCGCCTGGGCGGATGTTCGCATTGTCGATGACGTCGCTGCGCTTCATGCGGCAGGTGACGGTGGAGTCCACGATGATAGTGCGGACGAGGTCGCCCACGTCGGCCGTCTCGCCGCCGGTGCCGTAGATGCCTATGCCCATTGCGCGCAGCTCAGCCATAAGCTCGTCGGTGCCGTTGATGATGGCGCTGATGACCTCTCCTGGGATGAGCATCTTGTTGCGCCCGATGGTGGAGGACACAAGGATGTTGTCCACTGCACCTACGCACAGGAGGTCGTCGGTGTTCATGATGAGGGCGTCTTGCGCTATGCCTTTCCACACGCTGAGGTCGCCCGTCTCGCGCCAGTAGGCGTAGGCGAGGCTGCTCTTGGTGCCTGCACCGTCGGCGTGCATGATGTTGCAGTAGTCCGGGTCGCCGCCAAGGATGTCGGGAATGATCTTGCAGAAGGCCTGCGGGAAGATGCCCTTGTCGATGTTTCTGATGGCGGCGTGGACGTCCTCCTTGGCGGCAGAGACGCCACGCGCCATGTAGCGTTGATTGCTCATTTGTTGTTAGTCTTAGAACTGCACCTCTGGGGCTTTGGCAGCTCCAGCCTCAGCAGCGAAAGGAACTTTCTTGTCGAACTTGAATATCCAGGCCCAGATGATGTTGGGGAAGCGGCGAACGCTGACGTTGTATGTCTGCACGGCTTCGTTGTAGAGGCGGCGTGATTCAGCGATGCGGTTCTCGGTGCCTTCAAGCTGAGCCTGCAGTTCGCTAAACTGTTCGTTGGCCTTGAGGTCGGGATAGCTCTCGGAGATAGCGATGAGTCGGCCCAGGGCTTGTGTTATTTCGCCTTGTGCTGCTTGGAATTCAGCCAGCTGTTCGGGTGTGACGTTGGATGGGTCGATGGAAATCTGAGTTGCTTTGCTGCGAGCGTTGACTACGGCCTCGAGAGCCTCCTTCTCATGAGCGGCATAGCCCTTGACAGTGTTCACGAGGTTAGGGATAAGGTCGGCACGGCGCTGATACTGAGCTTCTACGTCAGCCCATGCGCGGGTCACGGTCTCTTCCTGCTCTACCAACTTGTTGTAGGTGCAGCTTGTCAGTGCAAATGTTGCCACGACAGCCATGAGAATTAATTTCAGAGTCTTCATAGTGGTGAATGTTTAAAATGAATGAATATATTTTCGTTTTCTTAATTATCGATGTCTCAATGTCTCAGCTTTTCTGTGTTTCAACGTCCTTAGATACGTCCTTAGAAACGTCCGCTTGCACCGCCGCCGCCGAAAGAGCCGCCGCCGAAGCTGCCACCGAAAGAACGACCTCCGCCGCCGAAGAAGCTGCCGCCGAGGGCGCCTCCGGCAGCAGCTCCGCTGCCGCTGTTAAGGTTCTCGTCCCAGTGTAGCTCTTTGGTGAAGTAGCAGTGTGAGCAGCGATAGGTGTCGTGGTGGGTGCGAATGCCGAGGCGTTTGTTCTTGGTAGTGTAGCTGCTTATCTTTTTCATCTTGTATTGTTTGCAGCTGGGGCAGTAGCTTTTGCGGCGCTCGTCATACCAGATGGCAAAGAATATGATGCCAAGGCCGATGAGCATGCAGAGCAGGAAGCCGATGAGGGCGCCCGTGTCGCCGTCGTCGAAGTCCGACGAGCCGACGAGCGAGTCGTCGCCGTCGACATATTTAGTTATTGCGCGCACGGCATTGAGCATGGCCTCGTCCCAATTGCCTTCGCGCAGGGCGGGCAGCATCTGGTAGTTCTCGATGCGTTTGCATATTGCATCTGGCAGGGTGCCTTCGAGGCCTCGGCCGGTAAGGATGGTATAGGCTCGGTCGCCGGTGGAGAGGAGAATGATGAGACCGCTGTTCTGCTCTTTGCGCCCGATTCCGTACTTACGTCCGAGGGCCATACAGAAGTCGTAGGTCTCACCGCCTTCGATGCGCTCTACTACGGCAAGGACTGTCTGCACGCCGTGTGCTGCCTCCATTTGTCCGAGCCAAAGGTTTAACGAGTCTACGGCGCTTTGTGAGAGCAAGTTGTCGGGGTTCGAGACGTACTGTGTCTTGTCCTGAAGATAGGGGATCGGTAGGTTGTCAACGGTGTATGTGGCGGCCAGAGAAGTGACCGTCAGTATTATTGACAGGATAAAGAGGAGTGAGCGTCTCATCGTTTTGATTTCTTTATCAGTTTTTGAATGAGGAAGCGTCGCATGATGGCTCCCGTGATGCCAAACTGTTTAGGGTTGGCAATGATTCGGAAGAAGGCTTCGCTGTCAGCTTCGAGCATATGGTCGACAACAGCCTGGCGGTAGTGCTGGTCGATGCATGGCACTATTTTGTCGGCAAGAGCGAACTGCTGCTTTGCAATGATTTCTTTCGTCTGGCGCAAATACTCCTTGAATGCCAACAGCTTGTCGTCCATATTCTCGTGGTTGGAGGAAAGGTTGGCGCCGCTGTCGCGGAAAGTAGTGAGCCGCAAGCCGGTAGATGCGATTCCTCCTTTTTCTGCAAAGCGATAGATAGAGAGGTAGTCGGAACCCCATGCGTAGGGTAGCGAAGTGTATCCCCCGGCTTGTTTCATTGCGCTTCGCCGGAGCATGAACTCGCTGACGGTCTGGCGGCGCAGTCCGCGATATACGTGCCACATATAGTCTTCTACTGTCTCCCATTCGGGGGAGGCGGGGAAGAAATCTGTCTCCTCTCCTTTGGCATCCACAATGCGGACGCCAGAACGAAAGACATCGCAGCCGGGGTGGCGCTCACTCAGGCGGACTAACTCTTCGACGAACGAGGGGGCGTAGAGGTCGTCGTCGCAGAGTAGGCAGAAGAAGTCGCCTTCGGCCTGCCGCAGACATTCGTTCCAGTTGGCCGTAGGATCTGAGGCTCCGAGATTCTTCTCATTGACGAAGTATCGGATGCGTGGGTCGTTGAAAGCCTTGACGATGGATGCCAGGTCTGCGGGCGACTGGTCGTTGACGATGACGACCTCGATGTTCGAGTAAGTCTGTGTCAGCACCGATGCTATGCTCTCGCAGAGATAGGTGGCTTTGAATGCGGGTATGGCTATGGTGACGAGTGGTTGCATGAGCGAGAATATTATTGTTCTTTTCCGTTCCAGAAGTCCCAGCTGGCAAGGGCTTGAAGGTGTAGCATCTCAAGTCCGTTCTTTACCGTTGCGCCGAAACGGCGCCCCTGGCGCATGAACTGCGTAATCTCGGGGTTGTAGACGAGGTCGTAGAGCAGGTGTCGGGCCGACAGTGCGGCGTAAGGTATCTCCGGACAGCCGTCTATGCGAGGGTACATGCCGAGGGGCGTGCAGTTGACGATGACGGTGTAGTCTGCCATGACAGCGGGCGTCAGGGACGAATAGGTGAGAGCGCCGTCGCCGCGTGGCGAGCGGCTGACATAGCGCCATTCGATGCCGAGCCTCTCCAGGCCGCGGCAGATGGCTTTTGATGCGCCACCGGTGCCAAGTACGAGGGCTCGCCTGTGGTGAGGCTGCAGGAGCGGACGTATGCTTTCTGTGAAGCCTATCACGTCGGAGTTGAATCCTTTCAAATGAATCCCTTCTTCGGTGTGTTCTATCCTGACAACGTTGACGGCCCCGATAGCCCGGGCTTCGTCGGATAGCTCATTGAGGTAAGGGATTATGGCTTGCTTGTAGGGTATTGTGACATTGAGGCCGCGCAGGTTGGGGCGCGATTCAAGCAGCCCGGGCAGTTCATCGATGCTGGTCAGCTCGAAATTGAGATATTCAGCATCAATGCCATCATCGGCGAACTTATTATTAAAGTACGCGCGCGAGAAGGAATGGCCAAGCGGGTAGCCAAGTAGACCATATTCTGTCATCTTGTTGCCAAATACATGGTTGAAAGCCCGAAGGTGAAGCGCTTGAAGTCTACGTGGCTGAAGCCGCAGCGATACATCAGTGGCACGAGCTGCTCGGCCTGTGGGAAAGCTTCCATCGAGCGTGGGAGGTAGGTGTAGGCGCTGTCGTCATGGCTGACGAGGCGGCCGATGAGGGGCATTACCGTGTGGGCTTAAATCCAGAAGAGCTGCTTCATGGGGAAGTGCGGTGGGGTGGTGAGCTCTACGAGCATCAGGTGTCCGCCGGGCTTGAGCACGCGGCACATCTCCTTGATGCCTGCTTCGAGGTTCTCGAAGTTGCGAGCTCCGTAGGCTACGGTGACAGCGTCGAAGGATTCTTTGTCAAAGGAAAGCGCCGTCGAGTCATCTTTCATGAAGAAGATGACATTATCGAGGCCTGCTTCTTTGACTTTCTCTCGCCCGAGGTCCATCATCCCCTCGCTGATGTCCACGCCAAGGATACGGTCGGGGGCGAGGCGCTGAGCCGCGAGTATGGCAAAGTCGCCAGTGCCGGTAGCGATGTCGAGGATCGTGCTTGGGGCGAAAGGCTTCAGTGCGTCAACGGCTTTGCGGCGCCAGCTGCGGTCGATGCCGAGAGAGAGTGTGTGGTTGAGGCGGTCGTAGGTAGGGGCAATGCTGTTGAACATCGTCTCTACCTGTTCGCGGCGTGGGGTTATTGGTTTAGCCATGCTTTGACGTTCTTCTCGATGCGTGCGGCAACGTCCTCGGTAGCTTCCTCCTTGACGAAGGTCTGACCTGTGATTTGCTCGTAGAGCTCTATGTAGCGGTCGCTGATGCTCTCAATGAAGGCGTCAGTGAGCTCTGGCATGACGTCGCCGGGGCGGTTCATGAAGTCGTGGTCGATGAGCCACTGGCGCACAAATTCCTTAGAGAGCTGTCGCTGAGGCTCGCCCTTTTCGAGCTTCTCCTCGTAGCCGTCGGCGTAGAAGTAGCGGCTGCTGTCGGGCGTGTGGATTTCGTCGATGAGGATGACCTTGCCGTCGCGCTTGCCGAACTCATACTTCGTGTCAACGAGGATGAGGCCTTTCTCGGCGGCGATCTCCGTGCCGCGCTGGAAGAGGGCGCGCGTGTAACGCTCCATGACTTCATAGTCCTCAGCGCTCACAATGCCCTGTGCGATGATTTCCTCGCGGGATATGTTCTCGTCGTGCCCTTCGTCTGCTTTGGTGGTCGGGGTGATGATGGGCTCGGGGAAGCGTTCGTTCTCGCGCATTCCCTCAGGCAGCCGGACGCCACAGAGCTCGCGGCAGCCATTCTTGTACTCGCGCCATGCGGAGCCGGTGAGGTAGCCGCGGATGATCATCTCCACGCGAAAGCCCTCGGCCTTCAGACCTACGGTGACCATCGGGTCGGGCGTGGCGAGCTTCCAGTTGGGCACGATGTCGGCTGTGGCATCGAGAAACGATGCTGCGATCTGGTTCAGCACCTGCCCTTTGAAAGGAATGCCCTTGGGCAGCACTACATCGAATGCCGAGATGCGGTCGGTGGCGACCATCACCATGATGTCGTCGTTGATGTTGTACACGTCGCGCACCTTGCCGTGGTACACGCTCTTTTGTCCATCGAAGTGGAACTCAGTTGATGTTAATGCTTTCATTGTCTATCTTTGAATCGGGGTTGTTTGTTTCCTTCTGTTGTGGCTTTTTCTCATATCGGTCGTATGCTTCAACGATTTTCGTCACCAGCCTGTGGCGCACGATGTCTTTTTGGTTGAGGGCAATAACGCCGATGCCTTCTATTCCCTTCAGTATGTCCAGCGCCTCGATGAGGCCGCTTTTCTGTTGCCGGGGCAGGTCGATTTGCGTCACGTCGCCGGTGATGATCATTTTCGTGTTCATACCCATTCGCGTGAGGAACATCTTTATCTGTGCTGGTGTGGTGTTTTGCGCTTCATCGAGAATCACCACGGCGTCGTTGAGCGTGCGTCCGCGCATGAAAGCGAGCGGGGCTATCTGTATGATGTTCTGCTCCATCATCTCGTTCAGCTTCTGCCTCGGTATCATGTCCTCGAGCGCATCGTAGAGCGGCTGCAGATATGGATCTATCTTGTCCTTCATATCTCCGGGCAGGAAGCCGAGCTTCTCGCCGGCTTCCACTGCTGGACGCGAGAGAATGATGCGGCGCACCTGCTTGTTCTTCATAGCGCGCACGGCAAGGGCTATGCTGGTGTAGGTCTTGCCAGAGCCTGCCGGACCGATGGCAAATACCATGTCGTGCTGCTCGAATGCACTGACGAGGCGCTGCTGGTTCTCGCTGCGGGCGGTGATGGGCTTGCCGCTGACGCTGAACACTATGGCGCCGCTGATGCCGTCGCGCCGTGTATGTTCGCCGCGAACTATGTGGAGAATGTCCTCCTCGCTGAGGCTGTTGTATTTGCTGCAATGCTCCTCGAGTTTCTGTATATTCTCCTCGAAGGCGCAAAGTTCCTCCTCGTCGCCCATGACTTTGACGACGTTTCCTCTGCCTACGATGCGCAATTTTGGGTGAAGCGCCTTGATCATCTGCATGTTAGCGTTGTTTACGCCATAGAATATTGCAGGGTCTGCTTCGTCAAGAATAAAGTGCTTTTCGGTCATAGTGAATATTTTTCGGTGCAAATTTAACTATTTCTCTCCGAATTGCGTGCCGAAATCAGGATTTTTATTGTAACTTTGCGTCGATTTTGATAAAAACATTGTGAAAAAGCTTAAGAAAACAGTCTATATACGTTCCGTGTGCGCGCTCGTGGCCGTGCTTTTTATCGTGCGCCTTTGTTGGCCAGGCATCATGGGCTCGACGGTTCAGGAGGAGGCTGCCGATACGGCTGCCGTGCGTACAGATCAGCCTCAATTTGGAATAGCCCTTGCCCCCGAGGGCGAGAGTGAAAGTGCTGGTTCTGCTGAGGAGAGTGCTTCCACTGGTAATAAGGGTGTTATTCTTTCTGAATACTCTTTGCCCAAACTCGACTTCTCCACCCGCCACCGCATCACCAGCGTACCATCGTACGTGCGTTGTTTCCCCGACGTGCAGGACACTCAGATCGTCGCCGCCCGATTCTATGGAGTCTCGCCGGTAGCTGACCGTGCAGAAGCAGAGCGGCGCAAGAGCGAGCTGCTCTACGTGGGTGCCAATCCTTACTTTGAGATAGATCCCCGCATGAACCGCAGCATACCCTACCTGGTGCCTCGCGCCAGCCACCTGCTCGAGCACATCAGCCGTCGGTTCCTCGACTCGCTGGCCGTGAAGCAAATCCCGCTGCACAAGCTCATCGTCACCAGTGTGCTGCGCACCGAGGAGGATGTGGCGCGGCTGACGCGCTACAACCACAACGCCACCGAGCAGAGTTGCCATCTCTTCGGCACTACTTTTGATATCTCGTACAACCGTTTCCACACCGTTGCTCCGCCTACCGACCGTGAGCGTCGCGCAGTGCGCAACGACTCGCTGAAGTTCGTGCTCTCTGAAGTGCTCCGCGATGCCCGTGCTGAGGGGCGCTGCTACGTCAAGTATGAGGTGAAGCAGGGCTGCTTCCATATCACCGTTCGCTGATGCGTCTATGGACTAAAACCTAACCCTTCGTCAGAAAACCCTCAAGGGTTCTGCTAAAAACCCTTAAGGGTTTTGCCAATAACCCTTAAGGGTTCCGGCGATAATCCTTAAGGGTTTTTTGTTGGCCCTCGGTGCGAGTCAAGCTGGCTGTCCGCAGTAACGGGATTGTTCAACAATGTAGAGTGTTAAAGAAATATAAATTGTCGCGTGCGTTTAAACTATTCTCATCTGCTTTAGTCAGAGAAAATGTAGCGTTACAAACCCACATATTACTAAACGAATAATACACAATATTATGAGAAAGTCTATTTTCCTCGTTGCATTCGCCGCATTAACTTTAGGCAATGCCATTGATGCAAACGCACAAAATAACAACGGCCGAGACAACCGCCGGCAGGAGATGCAGGCTCGCATGACCGAGCAACTCATCAAGGATCTGAAGCTCACCGACGAGCAGAAGGCAAAGTTTGAGCCCATCTACGCCAACTACCAGAAGGAACTGGCCGAGCTCCGCCAGAACCAGAACCGCGAACAGGCTGAAGAGCGCAATAAGAAAGAACTCACCGAGGCTGAGGCTACGGCCAAGCTGCAGGAAGTGTTCACACGACAAGAGCAGCAGATCCAGCAGCAGCAACAGCGTCTGGACATTCAGAAGAAATACTGCGCCGAACTATCTGGCGTGCTCACACCACAGCAGCTGCTTAAGGTGTTCCAGCCGCAGCAGAACCGTACCCGCCAAGGTGGTCAGCAAGGTCCTCGTGGCGGCGGAGGCTTCGGCGGTCCCCGTGGCGGTGGCTTCGGCGGTGGCGGTTTCGGCGGCCCCGGTGGCGGCAATTTCTAAAAACATTTAACGTAATATATCAGCAAAACCTTAAATCATCTATTCACCACATTTTGATTTGTTGATTGATTCTGTGCATCGGCACAGGGAAGGCGTTGGAGGCTGTGAAGTCTCTGACGTCTTTTGTTTTTTTATCCCACTACGATTTATTTTGAAAAAAAGTCCTTTTATGTTTTGATGTTCCAACAAATCAAATTAACTTTGCAGCGAACAAAAACAACAATAATATTAAACGCTTAAAAAACATTTGTTTATGAAGAAACTCTACTCTTTACTCTTTGCAATGCTCGCATTCGCAGGCATGGCAAGCGCACAGGTGACGTTCACGGCCGGAACCGATAAGACGGATGATGCCGCGATTTTCACCTTGACCAAGGACGGTGTTACAATAACCATTAGTAACGGTAATCTTAGCACCGCTGAATACCGAGTTTTCAAGGGCGAGACCCTTACGATTTCTTCTGAAACGGCTATCACAGGTGTCAAATTCACCTCTACAACAAAGTCAGGTTCAGATAAATACGGTCCTGACTGCCTTACAGGCGAAGGCTACACTTTTGAGGAAGGTGGCAAAACAGGTTCTTGGACAGGTTCTGCTACCGAGGTTGTCCTTACAGCTTCTAAGGCTCAGTGTCGTCTGAAAGAAATTGTCGTTTATTTCGATGGCGAAGAGCCTGGTGGCGGCGGTGAAGAGCCCACTCCCTCTGTTGACTGGACAAGCTCCCTCGAAGCTCCCCTTACCGTAGCTCAGGCTCTTGAGAAAGCCGGTCAGCTCGGAGGTGGCGAGCAGAGCGACGTGAAGGTTTACGTCAAGGGTGTCATCTCTCGCATTACCGAGATCGACACTCAGAATGCTCAGGGCGTACCTTACGGCAATGCTACTTATTACATCTCCGACGATGGTCAGGAGGCTAACGAGCTCTATGTCTTCCGTGGCAAGGGCCTCAATGGCAACAGCGTAACAAGCGCAGATATCAAGGTCGGCGACGAAGTTGTGGTCTTTGGATACATTCAGAACTACGTAAAGGGAGAAACCTCTACCCTTGAGTTCACCCAAAACAACGAACTTGCAGCCATCAATGGTCAGGGCGCTCCTGATGTCGAGGTGAAGGTTTACACCAAGATTGCTGATGTGAAGGCTGAAGTGACAGCTGACAAGGTCAAGGCAGACTTTCAGGCAACTGACCTCCTCGTTACCTACGTCAACGGTAAGAGCGTCTATGTTTACGATGGCACCGACGGCCTGCTCTTCTACGCTGACGACGCTAAGCTCGCTGAAGGCATCAAGGCTGGCGACAAGATTACAGCCAAGTTCTCCGGCGGTCAGCTCTATCTCTACAACGGCCTTACTGAGATGACATTTGCCGCTATCGAAGACCTTACCGTCAACTCCAGCGACAACGCTGTTGAGCCGCAGAAGGTCACTGTAGCTGACGTTGGCAACAATCCTAAAGATTATGAGAACGAACTCGTGCAGTTCGAGGAACTGACTGCTCAGGCTGAAGCCCTCGAAAGCCGCAACATTAAGTTCATGGACGATAGCGACAACGAACTCACTGTTCGCGACAACTGGAACGTGCTGACGACTACTCAGTTCAACACCGAGGCTTCTTACACTGTTACTGGTTTTGTGGCTCTCTACAATGGCGCCGTACAGATTTATCCTCGCACTGCGGAGGATGTCGACAGCGGCGAAGAACCCGTTCCTTATGAACTTGAGGGCGAAGGTACGCTTGAGAAGCCTTACACCGTGGCTGACGTGCAATACCTCATCAACCGGGAGGACTGCCCGACCGAGGCTGTTTGGGTAACAGGTTACATCATGGGCGCTGCCAAGAGCACGATGAGCAATGTCGTCAAGGAACAGGGCGAAGACCTGCAGGCAACAAATATTGTGCTTGCAGAAGATGCCAATGAGGAATCCAATGCAAAAATGATCCCCGTGCAGCTTACAACCAACAAGGATCAGAGCAAGGATATCCGCTCACAGATCAACCTCGTTGACCACTTCGACTACCTCGGTAAGCAAATCTGGGTACTCGGCACAATTGAGAAGTACTTCAGCGTTGCCGGTGTAAAGAATGTTACTGACTACAGCCTCGACGGCGAGAGCACTGGTGTTAACGCCGTGGCTGACGATGCAAAGGCTGACGGCCGCATCTACAACATCGCTGGCCAGCGCGTCAGCGCCGTAGGCAAGGGTCTCTACATCGTAGGCACGAAGAAAGTGCTGTCCGAGTAATACCTTATGCTTTTAGCTGCAAGAGGAATCTTTCTCTTTGCTGCCCGCATATTACAAAAAGAGCCAAGGCACACCGCCTTGGCTCTTTTTTTGTGTTTTCCTTTTGCATTTCATCTTTTTCAGCTAACTTTGCAGCAGAAATAAATACAAAACATGAAGATGAAACGATTCATTCGCCCCATTGTGGCTGCTATGGCCCTTTGCATCGCCGGCAATATAGGTGCCGTCGACCTCAAGTCCTACTATTCCAAAGCCAACAACAAGAAGAAAGTTGAGCTTAAGCTCGCTCTGAAGGATATCATCTCCAACCACAAAAAGTTGGGATACGGTAATCTGTGGACTTATTATGAAAAAGTGGACTATATAGAGGCTACAGGCGGCCGCAAGCGTGTCTTCGACTACTATTCCGATGAAGTAGCCTATTTCCCCGAACCCAGCTCCATGAACAAGGAGCACACCGTGCCGCAGTCGTGGTGGGGTGGCGGCACTGGCGTAGCTCAGGGCAACGATATCTTCCAGGTGTTGCCCTCTGACAAGAATGCCAACAGCGCCAAAAGCAGCTATCCTCTGGGTGTGGTCGTCGGAACGCCATCGTATCCCAATTCAAAGTCGGGAGCTAACAGCCGCATGAAGACAGGCAAGAACTCTGCTGGACAGATGGTCTTTGAGCCCTGCGACGAGTATAAGGGCGACTTCGCACGTATATATATGTACGTTGCCACGTGTTATTCCGATGTCAACTGGGTACGCCAGAGCGACCTCGGCTGCACGTTACAGAAACAGGACTGGCCTACGTTCACCTCGCAAGCGTTCATCGACCTGATGCTGAAGTGGTGCCGTGAAGACCCTGTATCGGAATGGGAGCGCACGCGCAACGAACGCGCCTATGCTCAGCAGAATAATCGGAACCCCTTTGTCGATTATCCTTCGTTGCATGAATATATTTGGGGCGACAGCATCGCTTATGCTTTCGACATCAATGCCCCTCATGGGCAGGATGGTTATGACCCAGGCGACAATCCTGACAATCCTGACAACCCAGATAATCCTGACAACCCAGACAATCCCGATGACCCGGACTACCCAGATAATCCTGATGCCGAATCTGGCACCATCATCTTTAATGAACTGAAGTGGACGGCTACAACTCATCCCACTTATGGACCTGGCTTCACCGCATCTACCCTCGGCCTTACTCTGGGCTACTACAAAGGCGACTCAAATGTGGCTCCTGTCGATGTAAGCAAGTACAGCGAGTTCCGCTTCTATGATAAGTCCGTCTTCATTATCGAAGGTGCAGAGATCGTAGGTGCCACGTTCTACGACAATGGAGGCTCTAAGTCGGGGTGCAGCATTCTTATCGATGGCCACCCTTATTCGTTCGACAGCAATAAGAAGATAATCTGGACAGGCTCCCTAAAGCCGTTCGTCTGTCAGGCAGACAAGCAGATTCGTATGTCGTCGATGGATGTCAAGATAGCAAAGGAACCATTGCCCGACTCGCTCCAGCCCATTCTCTTCTCTCCGGAAGGCGGTGTGCAAGCGGTCTTCGATATGAACGGGCGTTATGTAGGTTCTGATGCTCCTCTACATCGTGGTGCCTATGTAGTACGCAGAGGCGGCAACACATTCAAGCTCGTCGTTCATTGATAATCTAATAATTCCATTCTCTATATCCTTGCGCTATTTTATAGAACTAAGCTACGACGGCACTGCCTACCATGGCTGGCAAATCCAGCCCAATGGCGCGAGCGTGCAGGAGACCTTGCAGAAGGCTCTTTCAATGCTCTTGCGCGAGGACGTGCAGGTTACTGGGGCCGGGCGCACAGATGCCGGCGTGCATGCGGCAATGATGGTTGCGCATATGGATATACCAACTGATCTGCCGATATCGACACATCAGCTGGTATATCGTCTCAACGGCATCCTGCCTCACGACATTGCAATCCATAAGATTTATCCCGTGGCCGATGATATGCACGCCCGCTTCTCTGCTCGCGCGCGTACATATTATTATTATGTGCACACGCGTAAGTCACCTTTCCTGCGCGACCGCTCATGGCGCCTTGTACGTACGCCCGACTTTGATGCCATGAACCGAGCAGCCGCCACGCTTCTCGAGTATGACGACTTCACCAGTTTCTCGAAACTGAACACCGATACGAAGACCAACATCTGCCACGTCACCTCAGCCCGATGGGTTCAGTTGGGCGAACACGAATGGCGCTTCGAGATCACTGCCGACCGCTTCCTGCGCAATATGGTGCGTGCCATAGTCGGCACGCTCATGGAAGTGGGGCGAGGCACACTTACCATCGAGGGCTTCAGGCAAGTGATTGAGACGAAAGACCGTTGTGCTGCTGGTGACAGTGTGCCCGCAAGGGGGCTGTTCCTGCAGAAGGTTGAGTACAATTAAACAGATTAACACATTAACAGATTAACAATGTATCAAGAGAATATAATACAAGAACTGAGTAAAATCTTTGCGATTAGGATTGTCAAACTCTGTTCATTTCCACATGATCACATTGTTGAAACTAAGGCATTAATCTGTTAATCTGTTTACGGGTTCACGTGTTAATCTGTTTATTTGTTAATCTGTAACTATGTGGTTACTTCTTGCCTTTGCCTCCGCTGCTCTGCTTGGCTTCTACGATGTCTGTAAGAAACTGGCGTTGAAGGGCAATGCCGTCATCCCTGTGCTGACACTCAACACGCTCTTCTGCTCGCTTATCTTCCTGCCATTCATTGTGCTATCGGCTACGGGGCATGTTAGTGAGCAGTCGTTGTTCTTCGTTCCCGTCTGCGGTTGGGAAGTGCATAAGTATATCCTCCTGAAAGCAGTCATCGTGCTTGCCTCGTGGCTTTGTGGCTACCTGGCCATACAGAACCTCCCGTTGACACTTGTAGGCCCCATCAATGCTACGCGCCCCGTGATGGTGCTGCTTGGCGCCATCGTCGTCTTTGGCGAACGCCTGAACCTATACCAATGGTTAGGTGTGCTGCTGGCCATCTTCAGCTTTTATCTCTTAAGCCGCAGCGGGAAGAAAGAGGGCATCGACTTCCGCCACAATCGCTGGATTGCACTTGCCGTGCTTGCGGCTGTGTTCGGAGCCATTAGCGGTCTCTACGATAAGTACATCCTTGCTTCTCCTGAGGCGGGCGGGGTAGGGCTCCCACGCATGACCGTCCAGAGCTTCTTCATGATTTATCAGTTCGTGATGATGTGTATAGTGCTATTTGTTGTTATGAAAAAACAACATTTTTCACTTTCCACTTTTCACTTTTCATTTTCAATCTTTCTCATTTCCCTCTTTCTCTCGCTTGCCGACTTCGTCTACTTCTATGCATTGAGCCTGCCTGGCGCCCTCATCTCGGTCGTTTCGATGATACGTCGCGGTAGCGTACTTGTCTCGTTCACCATTGGCGCTTTCGTCTTCTGTGAGAAGAACCTTCGCTCCAAGGCCATAGACCTCGCCCTCGTGCTCCTCAGCATGCTTTTCCTTTACCTCGGGAGTATATAAAAAGTCAAAACCTATTCAATGATAAATAACTTTTAAACCATGCAGAAAACATTCGCATCTCTGGCCCTCTCGTTTCTCTTCTTAGCGACGGCCATTGCAAAGGAACCGGCGGATACAGCAATCGTTGCCGGACCAACGCCTGTCAGAGCTTATTCCAATAAGCTGAAAATCAGTGGAGGTCCCATGTGGACCGACTCTAAAGTCTACGTGACAACGGATCGTTACTATAGATTCAGAACAGGCTTCGACTTCATGCTCGACTTCCAACATCTGTGGCAGCGAGACTTCGGACTGGGCATCGACTATGCATACCACCGCACAAGCTACGAAGACTGGGGCCACTACACTCTCATCTATGTGGGACCCAGTTTCGTGTATGCCAATAGGAGCCTTGACCGTTTCACGTTTGAAGCAGCCGTAGGTATGGGTTATGCCTACTACACCGAACCTGGTTATGACTTAAACGGTATGGGTTTCATGTATAAGTTGGGTGCTGAATATCAACTCACGTCGCATTTTGGCCTGGGCGTTGAACTAAGCCGACTCACTTCTTTCTTTCGTGAGCCTAAAGGGTTCTCTCTTCCCAATGCTGATGCCTTTGGCTACGCACGCTTCGGCATTCTTGCTGGAGTGCGGTTCTACTTCTGAAAGGTTCCAGACTCACTGACACGAAAAAAGGGCTGCGCCATAAACATTATGGCT
Source organism: Bacteroidaceae bacterium (assembly GCA_017469685.1). Taxonomy (GTDB): domain Bacteria; phylum Bacteroidota; class Bacteroidia; order Bacteroidales; family Bacteroidaceae; genus Physcousia. The sequence continues at coordinate 26,463 of JAFUFW010000025.1, forward strand.
CAGCCCTTTTAGCGTATCTGTTGATTTCACCATAACCGCCACCAATGATGTTTTCTCAGCTTCTTTGCATGTCCCACGGGGTCGAGCTCCTCGGTCAGGAGCTCTTCGAAACTCTTGTGCTCGGTGATGATGCGGTAGATGGTGCCCCAGTCAGGCAGGCCGCCGACGTTGCGGTCGTCAATCCACATATCCACCTTCAGCTTGCGGGTGAAGTTCTCGTTGCGCGTGACATCCTCCTCTGGGAAGTCGCGGTTGACGGCATAGAACTCTATGCCCCGCTCGCGGCACCAGGCGAGAGCCTCGTCCAAGAGCTTGCCCTCTCTCACCGTCCACAGGATGAGACGGTGGCGCTCTTCTATTAGCATCTTCAGTGTGCTTATGGCAAAGGGAATCTCCTCGCCTATCTCAGGATAGCGGTGGCGCACGATGGTGCCATCGAAGTCTACGGCTATTGTCATACGTTTAGATGATTTTTTGCGGTGCACAGTTACAATAATATTGCCGTTTAAGAAGAATTAAGTCTGTTTTTTTTGTCTGCACAGCAGAAATACGCTACTTTTGCAGACCTAACGATACGTAAACGAACTATGCTCGGACGCTCTTTTTCGATAACGCTTCTGCTCTCTGGCTTGTTGCTCATGCCGCTCATTGCCCCCGCACAGACTACTCCTTCACAGCCTCAGATGCGCGACGTCTTTGCCGCTATGCCCGACAGTCTGCTACCAGCCGTGTCGAAGAACAACCGCCTCGACTGTATCGACTTCATTGACAACGGCCTCGAAGCCAAGGTGCGCAATGCTTTTGATGACTATGTAGTCCTTGAAGCACTGACGTCTGACTATGCCCGCTTCCGCACCAGCGCCTCGTCCGTGATGGAGATGAAACTCCTCACTGCTGATACTACGGCTGTTCTTTGTGTTGTAACGACAGCCCAGGTGGATGCTTCCGCAACGAAATCAAGCCTTGAGGACAGCAATATTTGTCTGTTCAACGCAGACTGGTCGCCATTGTCAGTCAGAGGCGTCAATCAGCCTTCTTTTTCGCAAATACCCCTTGATGCTTTCCTCGATGCCCGGCCAGACGATGCTTCTGCTTACTACGATCAGGCTCTCCGTGCGCTTGCTGACTTTCGTCCGGTGAAAGTTTCCCTTTCTGCCGATGAGCCTGTAGCGACGCTCACGCTGCAGACCTCCCAGCTCTCGAAAGAGGAGCGCGGTGCTTTGGGCGAGGGTACGCATCCCGTCAGGCTCAGGTGGGATGGTATCCGCTTCATTCGTTAAGGTCAGCATAGCTTCGCATTAAGCCAATGGCTTGCTACAACAAAAAAGCACAGAACCAAACGTTCTGTGCTTTTTTGTTGCTTCTTTGCAGCTTCTTTTACTTGCGGCTGCGAGCGTAGCGGCTCATGAACTTGTCGACGCGGCCAGCGGTGTCGACCAGCTTGCTCTTACCAGTGTAGAAGGGGTGCGAGCTGCTGGAGATTTCGAGCTTCACTACGGGATATGTCTCGCCCTCGAATTCTACTGTTTCAGTAGTCTTCGCAGTGGAGCGGATCAGGAACATGTCGCCATTACTCATGTCCTTGAACACGACGGGGCGATAGTTGTCAGGGTGAATACCTTGTTTCATTGTTGTTTGAGAGTGGTTTGTGTCGGGCTTGTGTACCGACTGATTTATACTATGCCGGGCTTGTGTACCGGCGTTACTTTCTTGAAAATGCGGCGCAAAAGTACTGCTTTTCCGCGAACCAGCCAAACTTTTTCCCTATTTTCTTCTCTTTTCTTTCAAAAGGTCTTATCGGTGGGCTGGTGTCGTCGAACGATTGCTGCCGGTTATTTGGCGAAGCTTACGGCGCGCGTCTCGCGGATGACTGTTATCTTAACCTGTCCAGGATAGGTCATCTCATTCTGTATGCGCGTAGCGATGTCCGTTGAGAGCGTTTCAATCTGCTTGTCGTCGATCTTGTCGGCACCTACGATCACGCGCAGCTCACGGCCGGCCTGGATGGCGTATGTCTTGGTCACGCCAGGATAGCTCATAGCGATGTCCTCGAGATCCTTCAGGCGCTTGATGTAAGCTTCTGCGATTTCGCGTCGGGCACCAGGACGTGCACCGCTGATGGCGTCGCAGACTTGCACGATGGGGGCGATGAGCGAAGTCATCTCAATCTCCTCGTGGTGAGCGCCGATTGCGTTGCAGATATCTGGCTTCTCCTTGTACTTCTCTGCCAGCTTGGCACCATAGAGTGCGTGAGGCATCTCTGGCTCTTCGTCGGGCACCTTTCCTATGTCGTGTAGCAGGCCTGCGCGTTTGGCCTTCTTGGCGTTGAGGCCCAGCTCTGAAGCCATAACGGCACAGAGGTTTGCTGTCTCGCGAGCATGTTGTAGGAGGTTCTGCCCGTAGCTTGAGCGATACTTCATCTTGCCGACGATGCGTATGAGCTCGGGGTGGAGTCCGTGTACGCCAAGGTCGATGGCTGTGCGTTTACCTATTTCGAGGATTTCTTCGTCAATCTGCTTCTTAACCTTGGATACGACTTCTTCAATGCGTGCGGGATGTATGCGTCCGTCGGCCACAAGCTGGTGCAAGGCCAGGCGGGCAATCTCACGGCGCACGGGGTCAAAGCCGCTGATGACGATAGCTTCTGGGGTGTCGTCTACCACTATTTCAACGCCGGCGGCAGCTTCCAGTGCGCGGATGTTGCGTCCTTCGCGCCCGATGATGCGTCCCTTGACGTCGTCGTTCTCGATGTGGAACACGGTCACGCTGTTTTCCACGGCCGTTTCTGTTGCCACGCGTTGTATTGTCTGGATAACGATGCGCTTAGCTTCCTTGTTGGCTGTCATCTTGGCGTCGTCCATGATTTCGTTGATATAGCTTGCAGCCTCGGTCTTAGCTTCATCCTTGAGTGTCTCTACGAGTCGTTCGCGAGCCTCGTCGGCTGTTAGTCCGCTAATCTTTTCGAGCTGTGTGCGCTCCTGTTCGATGAGGTTTTCGAGTCTCTGTCCGAGTTCTTCCTCTTTCTTTTGTAGCATGAGTTGCTGCTGTTCGAGGCGTTTGCGCTCAGTTTCCTGCTCATTCTTGCGGCGGTTGAGCTCGTCTTGTCGTTGGTTGAGGCTAATCTCGCGTTGCTTGATACGGTTCTCTCCCTGTTGAATCTGTTGGTTGCGCTGTTGCACTTCCTTTTCGAGTTCAGCTTTCTTATTGAGGAATTTTTCCTTCACTTCGAGCAGTTTTTTCTGCTTGATTACCTCCGCGTCCTTCTTTGCCTCTTCGTGCATCTCGCGAATGCGGGCAGGTCTGGTGTGGCGATACCAGATGAGCATGTAGATTGCCATGGCTGCCGAGATTACAGCTGATGCGATGGTGATTATCAGTCCTAATGTTGTCATGAGTGAGTTAGTTGGTTGTATGTATATATATATTAATAAATGTAACGCGCCATCCTTGTCCTCGCATCCCGTGGCTTATCTCTAAGCATCGGTCTGTGAGGCGGGTGGTGCGTTTGTCGTTTCAGTTCAGATATCGGCCGTGTCGGCTTGGCACTTTTTATTTTAGTGCAGCGTTCACTTCGTTCGTAAGTCCCGTAATCGCGGCAATCAGCGGCTGTATGTTTGCGCTGGCTTCCGTTTTCTGTTGCATAACAGCAATATCGAGTACGGTCATGAGCAGGTATGTCTCGTTGCTCTGGTGGGGGAACCTGTTAGCATAGAAGCTGTGCCGTTTGTTTATGAGCTTTTCGGCATTACGGTAGTAGAGCTCCTCATCTCGTTTGATTGTGATAGAGAAGTTCTGCCCTCCGAGCTTGAGCGTTATCTGAAAGGTATCGCTTATTTCCATTCTTCTGTTGTTTAGGCTTCAGGGCCCATGGCTTTGAGCTGGGCGATACACTTGTCTACGTCGCGCACCAGACGGTTTATGCGCAGCTTTGCAGCGGCGAGGTCTTTATCGCCTACTTCGAGCATGCGTGCCGTCTTGAGGTTAGTGTAGTCAGCTTCGAGGTTTCGGTGTAGCTGTTTTAGGTTTTTCAGCTCTTCGTCCTTGGCCACAAGTTCCGATAGCAGCTCTTCATTCTCTTCCTTCGTCTGTTGGAATTTGATGATGAGTTGTCGTGTGCGAGTTTCTAAGAGTCGTACTATTTTCTCTTCTTCAGCGGTCATTAGAAGCTTTCTACTTTGTGCAAAGCACGTTTATCGGGCACAAAGGTAGCGAAGCTTTTCCTTTTGTGCAAGTTTTTTTGCCTCAAAATGTCGATAAACAGCTAATAAGTAGCGTATTTGGGGCTATTTCTTCATCTCTTGGTCGATGTCTGGCCTCTTTTCTTTCTTGGCCAGCATGATGGTCGTGTGGACATACTCTGTCATCCACGACTCTGAGAAGCCGAGCGTCTGCTGATACTTGCGCACAGATGCTACGGTGCGGCGCACGTTGTCATCCTTCCAGTCGTTCTTGGTGGCTATGTCGTGGATGGTTTTCTCGGTCATGGTTCGCAGTGCGCCTCTCATGAACGATGGCAGGCGGAACTTCCACTGCATGAGGTTTCCCATGAGCATCATCAGCTCCTGCGAGAAGCCTTGGAACTGCACGAGGTATGTCTGTACGTCGTTGATGCGGCGGCAGCGTTTCTTCACGCTGGCATCGATCTCGTCGGTGAAGGTGGAGCTTATGCCGTAGACGTCGTTGAGCATCTGCGTGCAGCGTTTCTTCTCGCCGAGGCCGAGGCGGTTGTTCACGGTCGGCACCTTCAGCGTTTGCTTGAATACGCGCAGGTCTGGCAATGCGGCCAGGTTGGTGATGCCCACCTGCGAGGCGATGTCGGCTTGCAGGTACACACGAATGAGTGTCATGAAATCCTCCATGCCGCCTATCTTTGTTTCTTGCTCGGCCTCTTTGCGGCCGAAGATCTTACTTAAAAAGGACATTGCTAATTATTAAATGTTGAAAAGTTGAACTGTTGGAATGTTGAAAGGTTGTAAGCACTAATCTCTAATCCAAAATCTTCGATTGTCAATCCATATACCGAACTCCTGTCCGTGCATCCTCAACCACCTTGAGCAAGTATTGCCCATACTGGTTCTTGATCATCGGCTGTGCCAGCTCTATCATGCGCTCCTCACAGATCCACCCGTGGCGGAAGGCGATTGCTTCAAGGCAGGCTACTTTCAGGCCCTGGCGCTTCTCAATCACCTCGATGAACGTTGATGCTTCAGAGAGGCTGTCGTGGGTGCCTGTGTCGAGCCATGCGAAGCCCCGGCCGAGGGTCTGCACCTTCAGTTCACCGTCTTCGAGGAAGCGCTGGTTGACGGTCGTTATTTCCAGCTCGCCGCGTTCGGAAGGCTTTATCGTAGCGGCCACGTCGACGACTTTGTTGGGATAGAAGTAGAGGCCCACGACGGCGTAGTTCGACTTGGGCTTGGCTGGCTTCTCCTCGATGCTGAGGCAGTTGCCCTGCGCGTCGAACTCGGCAACGCCGTAGCGCTCAGGGTCGTTCACCCAGTAGCCGAACACGGTGGCTTTGTTCTCTTGCTCAGCCATGCGTACGGCTTCGTGCAACATTGGCGTGAAGCCCGAGCCGTGGAATATGTTGTCGCCCAGGACGAGGCATGCGGCATCGTTGCCTATGAACTCGCGCCCGATGATGAAGGCCTGTGCCAGTCCGTCTGGTGAGGGCTGCTCGGCGTAGGTGAGGTTGATACCATAGTCCGAGCCGTCGCCTAAGAGACGCTTGAAAGCTGGCAAATCGTGAGGCGTGGAGATTACGAGGATGTCGCGTATGCCTGCTTCCATCAGCATGGAGATGGGGTAGTAGACCATAGGTTTGTCGAAGATGGGCAGCAGTTGTTTCGACACGCCTTTCGTTATAGGATAGAGGCGTGTGCCCGAGCCTCCAGCCAGTACAATTCCTTTCATACGACAGTTTTTTCTTGTTTTCCGCCTGCAAAGGTAATGTAAACTGTGTGGAAAGCCAAGTAATTTCACATTTTTCTTATTTTTCTTTTCCCAAAGGGGGGTGTTATCAAAAACAATCGTTAACTTTGCACCGCTAATTATATTTATTATGTCCGACAATTTAGAAAAAGAAAAATTTGATGTTGAGTCAGCGGGTATCGACTTCCGTCAAGTATGGTCGATCTTTCTTCTGAACTGGTATTGGTTCGTAATCTCCGCGCTTGTGTGCTTTGGCCTTGCCTTGCTCTACCTGCGGTATCAGCCTAACATATATAGGGTTGCAACCAAGGTGCTCATCAAGGATGAGGAGAATAAACATTATTCCAGCAACGAGCTAATGTCCAATCAACTGGGCTTCGTGACAAATTCCTCGGGCTTCGACAACGAGATTGAAATCCTCAGCTCGGCTGCCGTGGCCACCCGTGCCGTGAAGTCGCTGAAGCTCTACGTGCGTTATACTATGGATGGGCGCGTGCGTGATGCCGACCTGTATCGCAACTCACCCATTCTGGTTGACATCGAAGAGTCGCACCTCGACGAGCTCAAGCAGCCCATCCCCATCTCGATTACGAAGAAGGGCAAGGGCATACACGTGGAGATCAGCCAGCCTTCAAAGGGCGATGCCCCCGAGGTGTTGGCCGTGGACCTCAAGAAGCTGCCTTCATCAGTAAATGCCAATGTGGGTAAGATACTCTTCTCGCAGAACCCGGGCTTCACGATGGGCGAGCGCAAGCTCACGGCCGTCATCTATCCTCCAATCACCATAGGTCGCCGCTACAGCCGTTCGCTGCACGCCGAGCCGACCACGAAGTTCACTTCCGTGGCCCGTCTCTCGTTGCTCGACACGCACCCCGAGCGTGCCATGGATTATCTCGCAGAGCTCGTGGAAGCCTACAACGAGGATGCCAACGAGGACAAGAATCTCCTGGCTGAGAAGACAGAGGACTTCATCAACGACCGCATCAACAGCATCCGTTCCGACCTCGACGCCACCGAGAGCCAGATAGAACAGTACAAGCGGGGCAACTCGCTCATCAACCTGCCTACGGATGCCACGCAGGCACTCACGCAGTCGACAGAGTTCCAGAAGAAGCAAGTGGACATACAGACCCAGATGAGTCTCGTAAAGTCGCTGCTCGACTATGTGGAGAACCCGACCAACAGCCTTACCCTTATACCTTCCAACATAGGTGTCAGCAATCAGGCCACCAACTCGATGATTGCCGAGTACAACAACGGCGTCATGAAGCGTAACCGCCTCATCCGAGGTTCGTCTGAGACTGCCCCTGCCGTGCTGCAGGTGACCGACGAGGTAATGGCTATGTGGGGAGCCGTGCAACAGCAGCTGCGCAGCATCTACAGCGACCTGCAGATTCAGCGCAACAGCGCCGAGTCGCAGTACAACCGCTTCTCGGGCCGCGTCAGCAGCACCCCGACGCAAGAGCGTGCCATGAACAATATGGGCCGGCAGCAGGAGCTCAAGGCCAGCCTCTATCTCATGCTCCTTGAGAAGCGCGAGCAGAATGCCATCTCCATGAAGTCTATCGCCACCAAGGCGCGCGTCATCGACATGCCCCTGCTCGAAGGTAAGGTCAGCCCACGTTCGCGCATCATACTCTTGGCAGCGCTCCTCTGCGGCTTCCTGCTCCCCTTCCTTTACTTCTATCTTAAGGATCTTCTACGCTTCCGCATCGAAGGGCGCGACGACCTCGAGAAGGCCACCAAGCTCTCTATCCTTGCCGACATACCTCTGACCTCGAAGCTTGCCGAAGGCGAGCGGGCAATAGTGGTCAAGGAGAACACCAACGACATGATGGAAGAGGCGTTCCGCGGCCTGCGTACAAACCTCCGCTTTGTGCTTGAGGGCGACGAGAAAGTCATCCTCACAACATCCTCAGTGCCCGGCGAGGGAAAGACGTTCGTGGCCACCAACCTTGCCATGTCATTAGCGCTGCTTGATAAGCGTGTCCTCGTTGTCGGCCTCGACATCCGTAAGCCGCGTCTGGTGAAGCTTTTCAACCTGCCGCAGCGCGAGCAGGGTCTCACCAACTATCTCTCGGCCGAGAATGCCGACTTCGGCTTGCTCGACCAGCAGATTGTGCAAGGCGTCATCAACCAGAACCTCGACGTGCTGCCCGCAGGTATCATACCGCCCAACCCGGGTGAGCTTATCACCCGCGAGCTGCTCGACAAGGCTATCGACCATCTACGCTCTGTCTACGACTATATCATACTCGACACTCCGCCTGTGGGCCTCGTCAGCGACACCCTCGAACTCGGCCGCCTGGCCGACGTCAGCTTCTTCATCGTGCGTCCGGAGGTCACTACGAAGAACGATGTAGAAAATATAAACCGCATTGCTGAAGCCAAGAAACTGCCGAAGGTCAACCTCGTGCTCAACGGCATTGACCTCAAGAAAAAGAAGTATGGCTTCTACTACGGCTACGGAAAGTACAGCTATAGCCGCTATGGCACGTACTATGGCCGCTACGGTCACTACGGCTCCTACGGCCACTATGGCGACCGCTCACGGCACATTGAAAAGTAGAATCACCGACACCCTTCGAGGTGCCTCGAAAAAACCCTTAAGGGTTCTGCCCGGAACCCTTAAGGGTTTTCCCATTTTTGCCCAAGGGTTTTGGCAATAACCCTTAAGGGTTTTGGCCATACCCCTTGAGGTGACCTCCAAACCAACCTGTTTGGATATAGAAACACGACCGGCCGTATCGGATGATACAGCCGGTCGTGTCTTATTATATTACTGTACCCAGTGCTTACTTCTTAATCGTGAGAGCCAGGACGAGAGCCGTGACACTCGAGATGAAGCCCAGAATGCTGGCGCCTGCGCTCAGGTAGGTGGGGAAGGCAGAGCTGCGGACGTTCTGGCTCTTGTTGGGCTGAACGTAGATGAGGTCGTTCTGCTGGACGTAGAAGGCTGGGCTCTCAAAGATGTCGGCCTTCGTGAGGTCGAGGTCATACTTCTGGCGTATGCCGTTGTCCTCGCGGTAGAGGGTAACCTTCTCGCGCAGGCCCTGGTCACTGAGGTCGCCACACTGCGAGAGGATGTCGAGCACCGTGTTGCGCTCTGAGTTGAGGGTCACCACGTGAGGGGTCTTCACGGCGCCGAGCACAGCCACGCGAGCGTTCAGCAGGCGCACGGTCACGTCGGGGTTCTTGATGATGTTCTTCTGCACGATAGTCTGCTCCACAGCCTTGGCGGCTTGGTCGCACGTCATGCCGCCGACCATCACGTCGCCCAGCACGGGCAGATGCACAACGCCGGTATTGTCGATGGTGAAGCCGTAGACCGAGCCCATGGAACCTGTGGCGCCATAGCTGAGGTTGCCGCCGTTGCGCGAGCCGGCGCCGAGGGTCACGTCGAGGTTGAACACTTCGAGCAGTTCCGGATCGTCGCAGGTTACCTTGATCAGGATTTGGTCGGCGGGCTTCAAGTGCATCTCATACTTCTGCAGTATGGCCTGTGCCTGTTCGAACATCTGGTCTGAGCCTTGGAAATACTGGATTTTCTTTGTGCTCACGCAGGAGCTTAGGCAGATGGCTGCAGCCGCTATAAATGCCGTGGAAAGAATCTTTTTCATACGTGTGTTCTATTGTTTGGGTTTATCATTAAGCTTGTTTTCGCGCTGCAAAGGTAAGCATTAATGATGAATGATGAATGATGAATGGTGATTTTTTTAAAGGTGAAAAGAGAAAAATATTTCAGAAATGCGAGAGAAAAGAAATAGGTGGCACATTGGCGCCTTTTGCTTCATTAGCAAAGTAAGGTTGAAGGGCAACCACGAAAAAGCGCTGCGACCGTCGGGTCGCAGCGCTTTACTTTATTGTCCCGTCTGTTGCGACTGAGTCGCAACACACTAAACGGCGTTTACTTCACGAGCACCTTTTGCACGCTGCCATCGGCCTTGCGGACGATGTTGATGCCGCGGGTGAGAGTGTTGGTGCGACGGCCGTCGAGAGTGTAGATGGCCTTCGGGGCTGCTACGGTCTCAACTGCTACAGCCTCAACTGCATCGGGAACGGTCTCACCGTAGTATTTCAGGATGAAGTTGTCGAATGCAGTCCAGTTGCAGTTCGCACCTTCTGCTACGACACCGATGACAGTCTCGTTGACGCCGTCGGAGTAGAAGCCGAGAGTCCAGTGCTGAGAAATGCCGCTCTCGCCACTGATGCCGATGTTCTGCTTAGCAACGCTCTCGCCGGTCTTGGCGAAGAGGTCTACGCCGTGTACGCCTTCTGAGGGTTCGCCGCCAGCCTGTGACTGGTTGACAGCATAGCCGTCTATTTCGAGCTGGTAGTAGCCTTCAGGCAGTACGCCAATGTTCTGGCTGATCTCACCGTCAACGAGGGAGTTGGTGTTGTTCCAAGACTCTGCGAAGTTGGAGATCTTAGTCTCGCCGTCGGCATCAAGGTATGTGTTGTTGTTCTGGAAACCATGGTTGCCAGCGGTGAAGGTGTCAGTCCAACCGTTGATGTTGCCGGTCTCGAAGTCAGGATTAATGATGATGCCCTTGAGCTCATCGCCTTCTTCGGCTGAATTCACAACAGCTTTAACCCAGCCCTTCTTGATGTCCTCGATGCCCTTGGCAATCTCTTCATTGTCGGCGAAGGTCTCATCTTCAGCTACCTTGGCGGAAAGATCCTCAAGTAAAGCTAAGAAGGCGGGATCATTGATATCCATGTTGTTGCACATTTCTGAATATGTATCAACAAGCGGAGTGAGCTCATTTGCCAGTTTCTGGCCTTCCTTGATGTATTCGATAGCCCCTTCGAGTTCGGCGAGGAGTGCAAGAGCATCGTCTACGGAGGTGATGTCACCTGCGCTTTCAACCCTAGCCTGAAGGTCTGCAACGAGTACCTCAGAATGGTCGGTAGCTAAGCTTGAAGAAGCTGTCTCATTGAGCTCGTCGCCCTTATTGGCAATCATCTCGTAGTAAGCAGAGAGATCCTGACCCTTGTAGACGATACCGAAGTTGTCGAAGATAACCCAGTCAGTCGTTGTTTCGCAATGGATACCGATAGTAAGGTCACCAGCCTTGTCAAGAACCACCTTCACGTGGTTGGTGTAGTAAGGCTCACCTGTGTTGGGGTTCGTCTCCTGGAACCAGTAGTAGGAACCGCCCATACCGTTGGCCGTGTACCAGCCACCGGCGCTATTTCCGTTGTAGTCGTAGTTGCCATCGTGGATGTAGGGGTGTTCCTCGCTGCCATCGAAGTAGATGGGCTCGTCGCGACCCTGGTCTTCAGCATCGTTGAGGCTGATAAGCTGAGCCTTGGTGATACCACCATAGAGCCATGTCTTGTCGGTGTCTGCGCCATCGTGACGTGCAAAGCCCTGAAGTGTAACGTCATATACACCTGCAGGCATGTTCTGGAGTGTCTGGCTCAGGTCGAAAGCCTTGTGGTAAGTCTCAATGTTGTGGGTGGCAGCTGCAAGCTCTGTCATTGAACCGCTATTGATGGTCCAACCAGTAGGATCGGCAGTGGTACCAGTCTTGAAGTGCGGGTTCACGAGCAGTACGGTGAGGTCGTCGCCAACCTGAATCTTCTCAGGATCGTTGAGGTAAGCAGAGATGAGGTTTGCTACTTTGTTCTGAGCTTCTTCGAGGTCAGCCTCGGTGAGCGTACCTGCGTTGAAAGCTTCTGTGAGCTCGACTTCTGCGTAGTCATTGATTTCGTCCTGAAGATCAGACCACTGGTCGGCTTCCTTCAGATTCTGAGCAGTGAGGAGGGCATCATTGTAAACTTCCTGGAACTTTTTGTAGAGCTCGTTCGACTTATTTGTAGCTTCGGTAGCTGCACCAAGAGCTTCTACGGCAGCCTTCATCTCGTCGCCAGTGCCTGAGAGAGCGGCCTTTGCATTGTTAAGAGCTTGCAGGAAAGCTTCAGCTACTTCAGCATTGATGTTGAATACAGAAGCGTCCTCGATGTCGTTGCCAACCATGTTGTCGGCCATCTCCTCAGCTTTATTGATAGCTTCTTGAAGGCCCTTCAGGTTCGGGTCTTCCTTCATGGCGCCGATAGCATAGAGCTTGAAGTTGTCGGCGGAGATCCAGTTACAGTTGGTGTTCTCGACGAGCAGACCAACGAGGAGCTTGTCGGCGTTGAAGTCGAAGTCAAATGTGTAGTGCTGAACCATGCGACTGCCTGTCTGAACCGGATCACCCATGATGTTGTAGGAACCTGTGCCCACGAAGAGGCTAACGCCAACGAGATCTTCAGTTGCAATAGCACCGCTCTCCTGGCAAGCTGTAGCATCCATCTCGAGGCGATAACGGCCCTGAGGCAGACCTGTAATCCACTGACCTGCATAACCATTGCCAAGTGCCTGGGGCTGAGGAATCCAAGCCTCAAGGAAGTTGGTGATGGAAGCACCAGTCTCGGAGTTCGTATCGGTACGGTTCTGCTGGCCTACATTCTGACCTGTTATTGTGATTTCCCATCCCGGAGGAGTCTTACCGTTGTCGCAAGCTGCTGAGAAGTCTGCGTTTGTCATTACGTAGTTAGTAACCTCGAAGGGCTCGTCTTCGCTGGAGTGTGTGCAGCCATACTGAACAGCCAGAGGTGCAATAGCCTCTTGGAGGGCTGTGTTTGCAGCGTTGAGTTCCTCAACGGTGGCGTCAGGGTTGGTGTAGACGGCACCTGCATCGGTGGTATCACCGCCGTACTTGTCTGCATCGAGCAGAGTGTTGTAAAGAGCAAGGCGAGCGTTGTAAAGCGTCACGGCATCATTGTAAGCGGTGAAAGCTTCTTCGTAAGCGGCTACGGCATCGCTCTCGATGAAGGTGCGGATAGACTCAACATCGTCTGTTGACACGAACTTCCACTTTGCAGCGGCATCCTCGTTGTTCTTAAGGTCAGTCCAAGTGTAGACAGTTCTTGCAGAAGCGAGGTTGGGGAGGTGAACACCGAATACGATGGAATTGCCTTCCTGGCCGTCGAGGGGGAGAAGCTCATAAGCGTCACCGGCAGCCTCAATCTTCCAGAAACCGTTATGGTCGGTGTTGCGGCGATCAACGCCACCATCAATCCAAGCAGCATTGCCTTCGTGGCAGAGATACTGGGAGTTGGCTGACTTGTTGGTGTTTAGGTTCATGATTTGCCATGTACCTTCAAGAATGCCTTCGGGATCCTCGATAAGGTCGGCAGCAGCGTCTGTCTGATGAAGCATGAAGGGGATGATGGTGTTCTTGTTTGCACCACATGACCACTGTGCGTCATCTAAGGCAAGAACGGCAGCGGTAGTAGCAACGGCACGTGTGCCCCAGTCTAAACCACCACCGAGGAACTGGCCTGTACCAACGTTGTAGATGTAATAGGAGTTCTCGGTCTGGGGAGTTACCCAAGTTCCTTCATACTGAGGGAATGTGGGCTTTGCGGGCTTTGTGGGCTCGTCCCATGCCATGGCACTCATACACATCATTGCGCCTGCAAGCGCAAGGAGTAACTTGTGTTTCATAAAGCAGTTAATTAATTGATTAGTTAGTAAAAAATGGTTGAAATAATTTCTTCTTGGTCGCTAAAAGAGGCTTTTGCACCTTTAATTCGTGGCAAAATTACACTTATTATTTCAACCGCTCTACATTCTAATGTTAAAAGTGTGTTTCTTTAAGGTTCTTTAACTAAAAGTGCCTCGGCTGTGGGCCGAAGCACAAAGGTGAAGTGTAATGTTTATTATGTGAGTTGTTGTGGTTCGTCGTCGCCAAGATGGTTAAAGTAGTCGATGATGGCTTCTGGGGTGATGCCTTCTGCAGGGCGAGCGGGCTGAAAGAAGGTCTTCGAGCGCTTGCCGCGCATGACTTCGCTGACGAGCGGGTGCTGCTCGTCGGCGGTGAGCTCGTAGAGAATGGTGTTGACGAGCGAGAGGGGCAGGGCAGTGGCGGTGGCGAGTTCGGTGGCTGTGATTGCTTCGCCGCGACTGAAGGCTTGGCTGAGGACTCCCATCATACGAACGGCAACGCGGTCGTGGGCCACACGGCTGAGGTGTGGTGCAGCCTTCTCGAAGGCGAAGTCGGCTTCCATCTGGTTGGCATAGGAGAGCTGGGCGCCGAAGAGGCAGATGGTCCACGAGAGTTGCAGCCAAAGCATGAACAGAGGGATGGCGGCAAAGGAACCGTAGATGGCGCTGTAGCCAGAGATCCACAACTGCGAATGGATATAGAACCACTGAAGTCCCTGGAAGGCGCAGCCGGCGAGGATGCCGGGGAAGATGGTGGAGCGCCAGTGGACGTCGGTATTTGGCATCATCTTATAGAGCAGGATGAAGGCCAAGGACGTCAGCACATAGGGTGAGAGCTGCACAAGGAGCTGAATGCCATAGTTGACGAAGGTGAACTGAGGCAGGAAATCGCCTATGCCCACGATGAAAATCTGCAGGCCGGAGGTGACTACGATGACGATGGGCAGGAGCAGGAAGACGCTGATGTAGTCGACGGCGCGGCGGTAGATGTTGCGCGACGACTTGACATGCCAGATGGTGTTGAATGCATTCTCGATGTTGGAGGTGAGGCTGATGAGGGTGTAGAACAAGAGAAGCAGCCCAATACCTATAAATATACCCCCGCGCGTGCGCTCAAGGTAGGAGTTGATGAAACTCATTATGGTGTCGGTCATCTCTGGCGTGAAGCGAACGTTCTCCTCCAGCTTCTGCTCAATGATTGTCTCGAAGCCGAAGCCGCGGGCTATGGCGAAGATGATGGCAAGGATGGGGACGGCGCCGAGGATGCTGGAGTAGGTCAAGGCGGAGGCGTGGGCCGAGAGGTTGCGGTCAACAAACAGCTCCACGGCCATTACTGCACGGCGGAGTGTGTGCAGCGCCCAGCGCCGCACCTTAGGAAACTGATTAAGGTCCGCCTGCCAGATTACTCCTTCTTTAAACAAATCATTACTCATAGATGAACGGAACCACAGATTACAGGGATTGTCACAGATTACATGTCCTCAAATGAAGGATTCTATATTGTTATTTCACAGATTAGAGAACGGAATAACAGATTACACGGATTCTACGGATTGTTGGAAATCTGTGTAATAATGAATTGAAGATATACATTAGGTGACATGTAATCTGTTAAATCCGTGCAATCTCTGGTTGTTATTAAAGTAATTGTTCAATGAAAAAGCAGTGGGGCTGTAAGCCGGGTTCTGTGCCTGCCTGGCATGGCAGGTGCTTGCCATTTATCTACGACGCCGCTCTCGCGAGCGCCTCTATCGTTCCACCCTCCAGCTCGGACGGGCCGCCCTCTCTCGCCCTTGCGGCCGAACGGCAGCAGTCGGCGCGTTGCTGGTATACGCGAACTTTCCTCCTCCGGTGTGCACAGCACGCACGTCGCCATGCGCCTGGTGAGCTCTTACCTCACCTTCTCACCCTTGCCTCACTGAGGCGGTTGTTTTCTTCTGCACGTGCTAACTCTCGCGAGCTTCTATCTGTTAGGTAGCGGAGTGCCCTGTGTGGCCCGGACTTTCCTCTCGCCTCCTCCCGAAGGGATTTGGCCAGCGGCAAGCCGCCCCACTGCTATTGTGGGTGCAAAGGTAATAAAAGATTAGGGATTAGGGATTAGGGATTTGAGTTTTTTTTCAGATAAACGAAAAAAAAACGACTGACTTTTGCGACAAACTAAGGTAATAGCTCCCCTTAGCCTCCCTATCAAAAGAGAACATAGGGAGAGGGCGGCACCCCGAACTTCTTATGGGACTTTTATGCTGCGTCATCCATTCAGCATCCATAAAGATATGGCTTTTACTCATCTAACACATTGTTAATTATTACTCAATGTGTCTGTCTATATCAGTATAAGTCAAGATGCAGTCAGCAAACGCTTGTGGCTAAAGAAATGTAAAAATGGCAGGGTGCGGGTTTAAGCGCTGTTAATGGGCGTGGCAGAGTAGTTAAAAGAAAGAAAAAAACAATGACAATTCGTCAGCGTGATAAACTTTTGCACTACTTTTGTGTCCGAAAAACTGAGAAAATAAATAGCTTATCATCAAAAGACCCAGGCAATAGGGGCTTTCGACAAATTGAAATATTAACCTATAAACATCTATAAATGACACAGAAAACAAAGACCTGGCTCGGTGCCGCCGCACTGGTGCTGAGCAGTAGCCTGATGACAGGCGCTATCATGACAAACAAGATTTCCGTAGCCTCCTCGGCTCAGGCTGCCCCGCAGCTGCCGATGGTGTCGGCTTCGGCTCCTGCTGCCGCTCCGGCAGGGCTGGTGGACTTGACCACAGCTGCCGAGCGTTCGGTGAATTCAGTGGTATATATCAAGGTGACGCAGAATGCCAAACGGCAGACGGTGACTATCCGCGACCCGTTTGAGGACTTCTTCGGCGACTTCTTCGGCTACGGCAACCGTGGTCGCGGACAAGGGCGCCAGCAGGAAGTGGAGACGCGGCCGAAGCGCCAGGGCGCCGGCTCGGGCGTCATCATCTCGGCCGACGGATACATCGTTACGAATAACCACGTCGTGGCTGGCGCCGACGAGATTCTCGTGAAACTCAACGACAATACCGAGTACAAAGGCCGCATCATAGGTCTGGACGAGACGACGGATCTCGCCCTCGTAAAGGTTGAGGCCAAGAACCTACCCGCCATCACCATCGGCAACTCGGACGATCTGAAGGTCGGCGAATGGGTGTTGGCCGTGGGCAACCCGTTTAACCTCACATCTACTGTCACTGCAGGCATCGTGTCGGCTAAGGCCCGCTCGCTCGGTGCCAACGGAGTGGAGAGCTTTATCCAGACCGATGCCGCCATCAATGCCGGCAACTCGGGCGGCGCTCTCGTCAACGAACAGGGACAGCTCGTGGGCATCAACGCCATGCTCTACAGCCAGACTGGCTCATACGCCGGTTATGGCTTTGCCATCCCGACGACCATCATGAACAAGGTGGTTGCCGACCTCAAGGAGTTCGGCACTGTGCAGCGCGCTCTCTTAGGCGTGAGTGGTATGGACGTGACCAACTATATCGACTCAGAGAAAGAGAAGGGTAACGAAGTAGACCTCGGCACCAATAAGGGTATCTATATTCTGGATGTGGAGCCGAAGAGCACCGCCGAGGAATTGGGCCTGCAGAAGGGCGACGTCGTCACAGCCATCGACGGCAAGGACGTCACCAAGATGGCCGAGTTGCAAGAGGCTCTCTCGCAGCGTCGTCCGGGTGACAAGGTGAAGGTGACTTTCGTCCGCAATAAGAAGAACCGCACAGAGACCGCTACGCTCCGCAACGCACAGGGCGGAACAGAGGTCATGGAGGAAGTTGACATCGACCTTTTTGGCGCACAACTGAAGCCGCTGAGCGATGAATCAATGCAAGAACTGGCGCTGCGCTATGGCTTGGAAGTCATAGCAATAAAGAAGGGAAAACTCATGGACGCTGGCATCACCAAGGGAATGATTCTGCTGCAAGTGAATGATAAGGAGATGCGCACTGTCGATGACTTTGAGGAAGCCGTGAAGCTGGCTAACCAGTCGAGCGACCGTACCCTATGGATCCGAGCTATCACTCAGAGCGGCCGCCGTGTTGCCACAGCCATCGACCTCTCAGACGAGAAGAAGAAGTAACCAAGCAAAAAGCAGACCAAACCTGCACAAATAGGAAAAGGGCGCGAAGAAAAAGTTCTTTGCGCCCTTTTTACTTGTCTTTCTTCTAAATTCTTTGAATTTTTCTTGCCAGCGAAATATAATTTGCGTAACTTTGTACGCTTTAAAAAGTATTCCAATAAGAAATGAGACAACTCAAGATTACCAAAAGTATCACCAATCGCGAGAGTGCTTCGCTCGACAAGTACCTTCAGGAGATTGGACGTGAAGATCTTATCACCGTTGACGAAGAGGTGGAACTCGCACAGCGAATCCGCAAGGGTGACCGCGCCGCATTGGAGAAATTGACGCTCGCCAACCTGCGCTTCGTGGTCAGTGTTGCTAAGCAATACCAGAACCAGGGCCTGTCGCTGCCCGACCTCATCAACGAAGGCAACCTCGGGCTGATTAAGGCAGCCGAGAAGTTCGATGAGACGCGTGGCTTCAAGTTCATCTCCTATGCCGTCTGGTGGATACGCCAAAGCATACTTCAGGCACTGGCCGAGCAGAGCCGTATAGTTCGCCTGCCGCTCAACCAGGTAGGGTCGCTGAATAAGATCTCAAAAGCCCTTTCGAAGTTCGAGCAGGAGAACGAGCGCCGTCCAAGCCCCGATGAGCTGGCAGAGGAACTTGACATCCCAGTCGATAAGATTTCCGATACTTTGAAGGTAAGCGGTCGCCATATTTCTGTTGACGCACCCTTTGTGGAGGGTGAGGACAATACCCTGCTCGATGTAATCGTGAACGACGACAGCCCCATGGCAGACAAGAGCCTTGTGAACGAAAGCCTAAGCCGCGAAATTGACCGGGCCCTCTCTACCCTCAGCGAGCGCGAGAAGCAGATTGTGGAGATGTTCTTCGGTATCAACCACCAGGAAATGACCCTTGAAGAGATTGGCGATAAGTTCAACCTCACCCGTGAGCGTGTCCGCCAGATTAAGGAGAAGGCCATCCGCCGCCTACGCAACAATTCGAAGAACAAGCTCCTGAAATCGTACCTCGGTTAATATTTGAACGTAAGATTAGTAATGAGAATGTTCAGGATGAAGAAAGGGAACGGTTGGCTGATGTGGTGTGTCATGGCAATGCTTTTTGTGGCATTGCCTTTGCAGGCAGCCCAGAAAGGTCCTCGCGTGCAGCGAGTCTATATGTTTGGCTTCGGTGCCTCGCTGATTGACTCTGTAGCTTGCCAGACGCAGGTGCAGGCCGTTGACAGTGCCTGGCTCGACTACCACGACCTGCTCGTCGACCGGTCGCTCTACAGCATACAGCTTCAGTTCTATATTGAGAAGACCGAAGGCGTCAAGACCCCCATCTGCACTGTCTTCTTCGGCAAGAACGAGCGCAGGGTGCGCAAGCAGTGGAGCAAGATAAAGCGCCGCTACGAGGCCGACTCCAGTATTAAGCTACGCCAAATTGATGCCGACCGATTCAGCTTCAAGGCAGAAGAGTACCACCCGATTATCATAGGCGATGGCACTGAGGAGTCTGCAGCAGCTGGTGGAACTTCAAACGACAAGGCCGACAAAAAAGGCAAAAAAGGCAGAAAGGGCCAGCAGAAATGAGCCAATACTATTACAAGGTGGCCCTTCATTGCTTGCAGGTTAATCTGCCAGACCATTTGCAGCCCGACAACATAATACCCTCCTTCTCGCCTTTCAAATGCGAGGAGGAGGGTATTGTGCTTTTAAGCATGGACGTGCGAACGGGCGAGGCACTCGACGTCAGCGGCCTTGACGAGATAGGGCTGTTCGATTGTGGCGGTGCCATCCATGGCGTTTACCAGCTCGACGCTGGCGGCTATCTCTTCTCAATAAGCCTCCCGGGCGAGAATGCTCCGCTGGCTTGCCAGATGATTTCTAACTCCGACTTCAGCCAGTGCGAGGCTGTGCTCACGGGTGAAGGACTGCATTCCCATCGTTTTGGGCTCAACAATGCCCTCATGATGGCTTATGCCTTTGCTGCTGCCACGGCCGACACGCTTCTCATCCATGCCTCCGTGATCCGCCACGCAGGCTACGGCTACCTCTTCACTGCGCCCAGTGGAACAGGAAAGAGTACTCACACTCATCTTTGGTACAAGCATATCCCGGGCTGCGACCTTATGAACGACGACAACCCGGTTGTCCGCATAGTCGACGGAGAGACGCGCATCTACGGCTCTCCCTGGAGCGGCAAGACACCATGCTATCGCAACATCTGGGCTCCTGTAGGGGCGATAACGCGAATAGAGCAGAAACCCGAGAATAATGTCCGACGCATGCAGGCCATTGAAGCTTTTGCCACACTGCTGCCAGCAGTAAGCTCCATGAAATGGGACCGGCGCGTATATGTCGGCATCTGCGACACAATCTCAAAACTCCTGCGCACTACCCCCGTCTTCTGGCTGGGCTGCCGGCCCGATGAGGAGGCCGCCCGCGTATGTTTTAATGCGGTGGCAGTTTGTAGGGATTAGAGGATCTGGATTAGAGAACAGGGATTAGGTGTTATGGACGTTAAGGCAATAGTCAAAAAGATTGCGCGATGGCTGGCAACGCCATGGCGAAGTGCCAAGCAACGGCGTTATGCTGAGGCTCAGGACGTCCCCGTTCAGCGCATGGAGTTCCCCAACGATAAGTTCCTGCCTCTCGTGCGTGAGTACGTTGCAGGCGGAGAGTCCGTAGTCATCGCCGTGAAAGGTTATTCGATGCGTCCTTTCCTTGAGCACCTCAGGGACAGAGTAAAGTTGTCGCCGTGGGCAACGCTGGAGGTCGGCGACGCAGTCCTTGCCGAGACCGCACCAGGGCATTTCGTTCTCCACCGCATCATCAAAAAAGAAGCCGGAGGCCGGCTCACACTCATGGGCGACGGCAACATAAGGGGGACGGAGCGATGCACGGAGAGCGACGTGTGCGGGGTGGTGACTGAGTATCTCAGGCCAAACGGCCACATCATATATGCCGACAACAAAGCCCTGAAACGCAAGATAGTCCTATGGCACCGTTTGCTACCCGTAAGGCGATGGCTGCTATTCTTCTACAGAGCCACGGTTTAGATTGCATTTACTATTTGAAAATGTACTATTCGCGATTCATTTACTATTTGATTATCGGGCTATTTTGCCACCGAATAGATCATGATAAATAATTAAATCGCAAAATCGTAAATAAATAGTAAATTGTTAAATCGTTATATAGATAATATCTTCAGAAAGTAGAAATATTTATATTATAGCTTTATGAAAATAAAAGAAGGATTTGAACTCAGAAATATCTGTGGCGAAGACATCGTAGTAGCCCACGGCCGTCAGAACATCGATTTCTCCAAAATCATCAGCCTTAACGAGAGCGCCGCTTATCTGTGGCGCAACGTTGCCGGCAAAGAGTTCGATGCTTCAGTGCTCGCTAAGTTGCTGACTGATGAATATGAGGTTGACGAGGCGACAGCCTTCGCCGACGCCCAGAAAGTGATGGCTGACTGGCAGGAAGCCGGCTTGGCTGGATGTTAGGTTTCCTGGCTCTCAGGTCACTGTTGGCTTGGCAGCAGGTCGATATGTTTCATCTGGCGCATTATCCAAGTTTGCCGTCTTAGCATGTAGGCCGAAGGCTCCTTGCTGCTGTATCGGCGCGGATTGGGCAGTGTCGCGGCAATGAGGGCGCAGTTGGCTCGTGTCAGTTCGGCCGCCGTACAACCGAAGTGCCATTGTGCTACGGCTTCGGCACCATAAATGCCGTCGCCCATCTCTATTGAGTTGAGGTAGACTTCCATGATCCGCTGTTTACTCCAGAATATCTCTATCAGGGCTGTGAAATAAGTTTCCAGCCCTTTTCTTATCCACGACTGTCGCGGCCACAGGAACACGTTCTTCGCCGTCTGCTGGCTTATGGTGCTTCCGCCTCGCAGCCGCTTCCCCGCCTGCCGCTCTTTCACGGCCTGCTCTATGGCATTGAAGTCGAAGCCATGGTGCTCAAGGAAACGTTGATCCTCCGAGGCCATCACGGCCACAGGTAAGTATTTGGACATCTCGTCAAGCTGCACCCAATGGTGGCGTAGCCGCAGCTGTTCGCCATGGCGCACTTGCTGGGCGCAGCGGATAACCATGAGTGGAGTTGCAGGAACAGGCAGCCAGCGGTAGGTCACTACGGTCAGTATCGTGGATGCGAAGAAGAAAATCACTATCCCACGCAACCATTTCTGTAGAGTTTTAAAGAACCGTTTCACTTTCCAGTTTTCAATCTTACAACTCTTACCCCTAACTGTGTGGGATGTTTCTGCATATATTCAGCCAAAGTCATTGGCTCGAGCACCACTTTCTTATTAATCTGGCTGGCGTTGAGCAGGTGTAGCTTTCCGTCGCGGCCCCAGACTGCGAAACCGAGGTGCGAGACGTCGAGCCCTTCCTTCTTGGTGACGATGGCCAGGATGTCGCCATCCTCGATGGCCGCGAGCTGATGCCGCGAGCGGGAGAGGAGGCGACGCGGCACGTAGTGTACGGTCTGTCCGTTCACGCTCTGCTCGTTGGCCTTGATCAGACGTAGTGCCTCGGCGTCGTTCTTAAGCATAGGGTAGCGGTTGGGGTGTGAGCTCATGTAGGTGCATGCCAGTTTCTGCGAGTCGATGAAAGGGTAGTAAGCGCCTCGCGAGTCATCTTTCTTACCCGTTATCTCGCTAACGAAGCCCTGTCTACTGTTGCTGGCTATCCACTCGCTGAAGTAGTGGTTGCGTGAAGCATAACCGTCGAGACGGCCGTCGCGATAGCGCACGCGCTCGAGGTTGGTGCAGAAGTCGGCAAAGCGGGTGCTGCCCTGGCGAGTTGTAAGCACGAGTGCCACAACGTTCTCCACGAGCGTAGTGCAGTCGAGTTCGCGCAGGTTTATGGCCAGTTCCTCTTTCGGGTTCACTTCAAGCGTCTTGCCTACGTAGGGCAGCCCCTTGAGTTGGTTGGCGTAGAAGAGGACGAGGTTTTCGCCTGCGGGCCGCTGTTTGCCCTTAGTGAGCAGGCTCACCACCTTAATGCTGTCGGCCGTCTGATATGTCAGAGCCAGGGCAGGCCGTTGCGCCGCCAGCAGCATCGAGATGAACGAAATGATGTTTAAGAGTTGTCGCATTATTAAATCTCCTTATTTTCATGACAAAAGTAGGTCAAAAAATGGTAACCAACGAAAAAAATGCATTATTTTTGCGCCATGAAACGTTTATTGTTCACTTTTCTGGCCCTTTGTGCGATTGTGGCGGCGGCAAGTGCACAGTTGACCCGCAGCCTGGCCGAAGACATACGAACCGTGCAGGTCATCGTAGGCGACGACCCTCTTGCTCCCCCAGTTGCCCGCATAGGCACTCCTGTGGAGCTGTGCTTCGACGCTCTCACGCACACGTACGCGCGTTATATATATAATGTGCAGTTGTGCAATGCCGACTGGAGCGAGTGCGAGGACATGTTCGAAAGTGACTATCTGAGCGGTTTCAACAACCAGCCCATTGATGACTACGAGACGAGTTTCAACACCACTGTGCTCTACACCCACTACAGCGTCCGCTTTCCCAACGACGACTGTCGTCTGCTGCTGCCGGGCAACTACCGCGTGAGGGTCTATGAAGAAGAGTACGATGCCGATGCCGACCCTGTACTCGAAGCTTGCTTCTCTCTCTATTCGCCCGAGATGAGCGTGGGCTTGCATGTGAGTTCAAATACCGAGATAGATTTCAATCAGCACCACCAACAGGTGACTCTCGACGTGGCCTACGGCCAGTGCCGCGTCGTCGACCCGCAGCGCGAGCTTCACACCGTGGTGATGCAGAACCGCCGGTGGGACAATGCCGTCGTTGACCTGCAGCCAAACATCATCAAGAGCGCGGGCGCGGAATGGACTCACCGCCGCGAGCTGGTGTTTGAGGCTGGTGCAGAATTTCATAAGTTCGAGATCCTCGACGTAAGGCTCAACGGGATGAACGTCGACAGGATGGCGTGGATCGGCGATCAGTACCATGCAACTCTCTTTGCCAACACACCTCAGCATAACTATACATACGACCCCGATGCCGACGGTGGCTACGTTGTCCGTCATTCGGGCGACGAGGACAATGCCACCATGAGCGAGTACCTCTTCGTGCACTTCCTGCTTCAATCGCCACGCCTGCCTGGCGGCGACGTGTACGTGAGCGGCCTTTGGGACAATGGCTTCCCAGCCCCTGAGTGCCTGATGCACTATGATGAGAGCATCAATGCCTACGAAGCGGCAGTCCTGCTCAAGCAAGGCTACTACAACTACCAGTTCCGCCAGCTCGACAAGAACGGGGTGGGGCGCACGGCTCTCACTGATGGCAACTTCTATCAGACAGAAAACGAGTACATAGTCCTTGTGTATCATCGCCCGCAGGGTGCGCGTTATGATGCCCTCGTAGGGTTCTCAAAAGTTAAAACCAATGGAAATAATTAAGCATTTCTTTCAGGAGATGGGCCAGATGCTCAGCATACCTTGGTCCTTCGTAATCCTTGAGTTGGCCGGCACGCTTGCAGGAGCCGTGTCAGGAGCTCGCCTGGCCTCAGCCAAGCATTTCGATTTGTTTGGCGCTCTCATCGTCGGCATCGCCACGGCCTGCGGCGGCGGCACCATCCGCGACCTGCTCATCGGCAAGGTACCTTTTTGGCTCGAAGATCCTATCTTCCTCTACACCTGCCTGTTCGGCCTATTATGGGTTATAATCTTCCGTAGGATGTTAGTGCGTCAGGACAACACATGGTTTTTGTTCGACTGCATAGGCTTCTCGCTCTTCAACGTCATCGGTATCGAGAAAGCCCTCGGCCTCGGCTTCCCCACGTGGGCAGCCATCGTTCTGGGCGTCGTCACTGGGGCTGGGGGTGGCGTGCTTCGCGACATACTCATCAACGAAGTGCCTCTCATCTTCCGAAAGGAGATTTACGCTACTTGCTGCCTTGCCGGCGGCCTTGTCTATGTAGGCGTTCTCCACCTCGGGTGGAAAGTCGAGGGCGCGGCATTGCTCTCATGCATAGTGGCCATAGGCATCCGCATGTTGGCCGTGAAGTATCATTGGAGCCTGCCCTACGTCAAAGGTCTGGAAGAGTAGACCCTTTTTTCCGCGTCGCAGGCCATGCCGCGGAAAACCCTTAACCCTTTCGCCCGAAACCCTTAAGGGTTATCGGCAAAACCCTTAAGGGTTTTTTCGATATGCCTTGTGCTTGTTCGGCAGAGGGGCTTTTGATTGCAGGCGAGTGGCCGGATTTCACAGCCAGGAAAACGAAGCAGCCCCGCGAGAAGACTCGCGGGGCTGCTTCGTTTCAATGACGTGCGACAGGCTTTGAGCCTCTGCCGTCGTAGTTTATGCAGTGTTTACTGGAGCGTACCTGCTTCGGCTGCCTTGATCATCTCGTCGCTGGCATAGAGGTAAACCTCTACGCGACGGTTCTGAGCCTTACCGGCAGCGGTAGCATTGTCGGCTACGGGGTTGTCCTCGCCCAGGCCGACTACTTCCTTGATCTGGCCGTTTGCCACGCCGTTCTTGAGCAGGTATTTGCTCACGCTCTCTGCACGATCCTGTGAGAGTTTGAGGTTCTTAACCTTGCTCTGCTCTGCAGTGCTGTTCTTCCAGCCTGCATTATCGGTGTATCCGATCACGCCTACGCTCATGTCGGAGTTGGGGATAAGTACGTTGTTTGCGAAGTTGCCGAGTGAGCTCTGAGCAACTGCGCTCAGGGCTGACTTACCCGTTGCGAAGAGGATACCGCTGTCGAAGGTAACCTTCACGGCCTGGTAGCCGTTGCCGTCGGTGACGCTTTCAACCTGAGCGTTGGCAATCTTCTCAGCTTCAGCCTTAGCCTTGTCCATCTTACGGCCGATGAGCACACCCGCTGTCGTTCCGGCTACAGCGCCTGCAGCACCTGCGATGCCGGCCCACTTGCCTTTATTGCCGCTCTTGGCGAGGATAGCTCCGAGGGCTCCGCCAAGGGCTGCGCCGCTTGAACCACCAATCATTCCGCCTTTAGCAGTGTTGCTCATTCCGCAGGAGTCAAAGCACAGAAGGGCGCAGAGGCCGAGTGCATAATACTTAAGTCCTTTCATGTCTTTTGTGTTTAAGTAAAATAATTAAAGTGTTGTTTAATATAACATTCTGAGTGCAAATGTAGGTAAAATCTCACAACTACAAAGCAAAACAGCAAGAATTATTAGTTCTATTTGCAATATTTCACTAACTTTGCGCCGCAAAACTAAAAAATGATATAAGGTGGGTTCTATAAATTCCCACCGCCAATATTAATAGAACACACCTTACGAAGATTATGGCAAAAGAACTGAAAAACCTGACAAAACGTAGCGAGAACTACTCGCAATGGTATAACGAACTCGTAGTGAAAGCCGATCTGGCCGAGCAGAGCGACGTGCGCGGATGCATGGTCATCAAGCCCTATGGCTACGCCATCTGGGAGAAGATGCAGCGCATCCTCGACGATATGTTCAAGCAGACGGGCGTGCAGAATGCATACTTCCCCCTGCTCATCCCCAAGAGCTTCCTGTCGCGCGAGGCAGAGCATGTCGAGGGATTTGCAAAGGAATGTGCCGTCGTCACCCACTATCGCCTGAAGACTAATGAGACTCACGACGGCGTAGTCGTAGACCCAGAGGCCAAGCTGGAAGAGGAACTCATCATCAGACCCACGTCCGAGACTATCATCTGGAACACCTATAAGAACTGGATTCACTCATATCGCGACCTGCCTCTGCTCATCAACCAGTGGGCTAACGTCATGCGTTGGGAGATGCGCACCCGCTTGTTCCTGCGCACCGCTGAGTTCCTCTGGCAGGAAGGTCATACAGCTCACGCCACTCGCGAAGAGGCTGAGGAGCGCACCCGCCAGATGATTAAGGTCTATGCCGAATTCGCCGAGAAGGTGATGGCTGTGCCCGTAATCCAAGGTGTCAAGAGCGAAACCGAGCGCTTCGCAGGCGCGCTGGACACCTACACCATCGAGGCAATGATGCAGGACGGCAAGGCACTGCAGAGCGGCACCAGCCATTTCCTCGGACAGAACTTCGGCAAGGCTTTCGACGTGCAGTTCCTCAACAAGGAGAACCAGCCCGAATACGCCTGGGCTACCTCGTGGGGCGTCTCAACCCGTCTGATGGGAGCGCTCATCATGACGCACTCCGACGACAACGGTCTCGTGCTGCCGCCAGCGCTGGCTCCCATTCAGGTTGTCATCGTGCCTATCTATAAGACCGAAGACGAACTGGCTCGCCTGCGTGAGCGCCTTGGAGCTATCGCCGATGAGCTGAAAGGCCTGGGCATCAGCGTCAAGCTCGACGACAACGACCAGAAGCGTCCGGGCTTCAAGTTTGCCGACTACGAGCTCAAGGGTGTGCCCGTACGCCTCGTCATGGGACCTCGCGACATGGACAACGGCACTATCGAACTCATGCGCCGCGACACGCTCGAGAAGGAAACACTCTCCGTAGAAGGCATTGCAGCACACGTGAAGACCGTGCTCGACGACATGCAGACAGCCATCTTCGAGAAGGCCCGCAAGTATCGCGACGAGCGTATCTACGAATGCGAGGACTATGAGGATTTCAAGAGTCGCATCAAGGATGGCGGCTTCTTCCTCTGCCACTGGGACGGCACCGCCGAGACCGAGGCCCGCATCAAGGAAGAGACGCAGGCCACAATCCGTTGCGTGCCTTTCGATGTCGAACAGACGCCCGGCACCGACATGGTTAGCGGCAAGCCTGCCAAGTACCGCGTCCTTATCGCGCGAGCATATTAAAGAAATGCATTGGATTCCCACCTTGTTCGCGGCTGAGGCCATCCCCAGCGCCATGATAACGTTCGTGGCTCTGCTGATGTTCCTGCAGATGGGGATAGGGTGGGATTACTGTACCCTCTTGTGCGGCCTGCTCTCTCTGCCCTGGGTGTTGAAGAGTTTTGTGCGGCAGAAAGTGCGGCAGATGGGGCATTTCGGCCCCATGCTCCGCTGTGTCGAGATGCTTATCTTCGTGATGCTTACGGCTTTGGCTTTCAGCTGCAATGCTACGACCTGTCGCCTCTGGCTCATCTTCGGCTGCCTGTTTGTGCTCTGCATGTTGTGTGCCTGGCATGAGCTCGCAGCCCGCATGTACTACGAGCGTATGCTTCGGCCTCGCGAACAGCGCATCTACAACGCCCCGAAGATGTTCTCGTCGCAGGTCAGCACCATCATGACCTATGGCGTGATGATAGTCCTCGTAGGCTTCCTCGAGGTTTTCTATCACAACCGCCGCAACGCCATCTCGCTCTCGTGGAGCTCTGCCATCTATCTGCTTGCCGGCTTTTACCTGCTGCTTGTCATCTACAACTTCTTCGTACTGCGTCCGCCCCACGTGGGCGATGCTGGCCGCAGCCAGACCCTCGGCGGAGCCGTGCGGGCCGAGATCCGCGTCATCGACCGTATAGCACACAAGCCCCACTGGTTGCCCGTCATCTTCTGCCTGGCATTGTTCTTGCTACCTCAGTCGCTGATGTTCTGTACGCGCGTCCTGTTTCTCATAGCTCCTCAGGCTGAGGGCGGACTGGGCTGTTCGCTTCAGTGGATAGGTCTGGCACAGGGCACGGTGGGCGTCATAGCCTTCTCATTGGGTCTATGGCTTGGCTATCGCTTGAGTACGCGCCGCCACCTGGCGTGGCCGCAGGCGTTGGCGATGCCTCTGTCGCCTTTAGTATATCTGGTGATGACTCAGTACCCGCCGGTCTCGCTGCTTCCCCTTTGCGTGGCCACCTTCGTGGCTCAGTTCTGCTTCGGTCTTGGCCTTAACGCCTGCCTCCCGTTCATCCGCTATATCTCCGGCGAACGTTATCGCAGCACCATCAACTACCTTTATATACCCCTCGTGTCGCTGGTGATGCTTCCCCCTGTAGCAGCTTCTGGCTGGCTCGCAGAGCGCGCAGGCTTCGTCACCTTCTTCCTCATCGATTCCCTTCTCGCGCTTCCAGCATGGGGGGCCTTCTATCTCGGACACAGACTTTGCAAGTGATTACAATGAAGAACAAACCTTATGCCTGGGTGCCATCGCTTTATTTGGCTGAGGCGCTCCCATACGTAGCCGTGATGGTCATAGCAACAACTATGTACAAGCGGCTCGGCCTCACTAATACTGAGCTGGCACTCTACACTTCGTGGCTTTACCTCCCGTGGGTCATCAAGCCCCTGTGGAGCCCGTTCATAGCCGCCATCCGCACGGAGCGCTGGTGGGTGCTGTTGATGCAGTTCCTTATCGGTGCAGGCTTTGCCGGCATTGCTTTCACGTTGCCTACAAGCTACTGGCTGCAAGGTTCGCTGGCTTTCTTCTGGCTGCTGGCTTTTGCGAGCGCCACTCACGACATTGCCGCCGACGGCCTTTATATCTTAGGACTCGACACTCACGACCAAAGTCTCTACGTCGGCATTCGCAGCACCTTCTATCGCATTGGAAATATAATAGGGCAGGGGTTACTGGTTATGCTTGCCGGATGGCTCGAACGCTCCCATACTGTACCTGTGTCGTGGAGCGTTACGTTCCTCGTCCTGGCTGGCGTCTTCCTTGCTTTATGGCTGTGGCATAGCGTCTCGTTGCCGAGAGTTAAGTCCTCGTCGGCGGTCCTGGCGGCTGAGCAATCCACGTCAGCTCTTTGCGATGATATCAGCCGTGAGGAATCTCACGCCCCCTCGGTGTTGCGTGATTTCTGGCTTGCACTGCGCACGTTCTTTACTAAACCACACATTGTCTCGGCCCTCCTGTTCATGCTCCTCTTCCGCTTCCCCGAAGGGCAACTGGTGAAGATTGCTAACCCCTTCCTTCTCGACAGCGCCGAGAGCGGAGGCATGGCCATGAGCACTGAGGCGGTAGGCTTCGTCTACGGCACCGTAGGCATCGTAGGGCTCACCATCGGCGGCTTGCTCGGCGGCTGGTGCGTCTCGCGCCACGGGCTGAAACGCTGGCTGTGGCCCATGGTGTTGAGCATCTCGCTGCCCGATCTCGTCTACGTATATCTCTCTTACGTAGCTCCATCCTTTGCCTCAACTTTCGCTGCTACCGATCAATTCTCAATCTTCAATCTTCAATTCTCAATCGTCAACCTGTGTGTTTTCATAGAGCAGTTTGGCTATGGCTTCGGTTTCACTGCCTATATGCTCTATCTCGTGTATTTCTCTCAGGGTGAACGTTCCACAGCCGTTTTCAGCATCTGCACGGCCTTCCAGGCTTTGGGCATGATGCTTCCGGGCATGCTTGCGGGCTGGATGGCCGACCACCTTGGCTATCAGCGTTTCTTCTGGTGGGTCATAGGCTGCTGCCTCGTCACTTTTGCCGTTTCGGCCCTCATAAAGATAGCCCCAGACTACGGCAGGAAAGAGTAGGCTGCCCGTGTGGGTAAAGAAAAGCGGGCGGGTGCCATTGCAGTAGCACCCGCCCGCTTCTTTGTTTTCTGCCTTATTGGATTATGATTTTCTTTGCATCCTTCCCGTCTGTGTGGAGGAGGTAAATGCCGCGCGAGAGGTGCGGCAGTGCATCATAGCGTCCACGGTACAGCGTGACGCCCTGGATGTTCACGAGGCTTACGATTGCCGAAGGTTCCGTCTCTGTCACAGGCCTTTCTGTTATTTCTCCTAAGCCGTCGGGCACACCGTGGAGCGCTTCCTCGCTCTGTTGCAGCAGCTTGCGCACGTCATCGTCGGCCGGTGAGAGGGCATAGTTATTGCGCAACTCGATGACGCATGCATTGCTGACGCGAGGCGTGCGTGTAGCTGCCGTCTCGCTGTTGGGCTGCAGCAGCAAGCGTGCGCGGCCAGATCCTATCGTGAACCCGTCGGATCGCACAGTGAGGTCGAGGGCTGTGGGCTCGTCTGCAAGCTCGGCGCTCTCGGTTGTCACCTTCAGGTATTTCTTACAGCCGAGGTTGTAGATATAGTATTCGCCATAGGTCTCGGAGCGAAGCACGAGCCAGTTGTCGGTCGGTGCCGTAACGAGCGTCGGACGGCGGTAGGCCTCGAGAGAACCGTCAGCGGCAGCACCTGCGAGCGAGAGCTGCCCGTCGGCATCGGCCACGAGGTCGCCATAGCCATAGGGGTTGTGGAGCTGATAGGCGGTGAAGGAAGTTATGTGGCTCTCTTTGTCGGCGTTGCCGAGGGTTAGAGGCTGAGCTGTCAGCCCGAGCGTACGTATGGCTTCGACGAGAGCCTCGGCATCGTTGACGGCACCGTCGGCATAGACTTCCTTGAGCTGTTTCAGGTCCTCGGGGCGGAAGCCGCTGAAACGATCCTCCTGTGCAAGAAGTTCGGCCGCAAGGGCCTTGAGGTCGGCAAGACGGTACTCGTTCTTGAAGTAGATTTCGTTGATGGCAAGGTCGCGCCCGTTGCCGTGCCCGCGAGTGAAACGAAGGTTGAAATAGCGGGCTGTGATGGGCGTAGCGAGAGTGACAGTCGGTGCTTCCTCGTCGGCAAAGTTGATGACGCCGGCAGAAGTGAAGGTCGTGCCGTCGACAGAGTAGGTGAGCTGTGCCTGGCGTGCGCGGTAGTTGAGGTCGAAAGCTTGGTACAGCCCTATGCTGCGCACTGTGACAACGTCGCCGGCATCGAAGGAGAAAGTGTGAGGAAAGTTGGAGTATGTCTTTTGCCTATAGTAGCTTGAAGTGTTGCCATCGAGAATCTGTGCGGCGCGGCCATATTCGCCTTCCCCCGTTGTCTCTTCGTCTGAGTAGCCTATAAGTTTCCATGTGGCGGGGTCAGACACTACGGCTGTTGCTTCGAGACGCATGTTTACGTCCTTGGTGCTGCCTTTGCGCACAGCCAGGTCTACGCGCTCGCGCAGTGCCTGGACATTGATGGTGTCGACCCACGGCATCTGTCCTTGCGGCACGGGCTCGTAGGCGTTGGCGCTGTCGCGCACTCCAAGCAGGCCACCTGCTTCGATATAGAAGCTGTTTTCGAACACGGAGGTTACGCCGTGGCCGTAGTCGTCGCGTGAGTTGCGTTGTGTCTCCCAGTTCTGCGTACTGCCGAAGCCGGCTTTGTTGAGGCTGTACCATTTTCCGCTGGCCGTAGAGCGCATAGCTCCGTTGCGGTAGTAGACGCGGCGGTAGCGGTCGCCTCCGAAGCCGCTCCAGTTCTCGAGGAAGCTGTAGAGCCCCGACGCTTTGCCCTCCATGCGGTAGGTGCCGGCGGCGCGGAGTGTACCGAAATAGTGCCACTCAGTATCCTCGGCCTGCTTGTACCAATAGGAGAGGAGAGTGCTGCGGAAAGGCTTTACGATGGTGTTGCCCTCGTCGTCTACGCTCTCGCGCTCGATATAGTCGGGGCGCTCGTACATAAGCATCTGCACCCAGTGGTCGGTCTGCCAGCGCTGACCTTCTGGGTAGCGCAGGCTGGCGCCTGTGCCCTCGCCGCCGAAGCGCACCGCATAGGCTCCTTCACCCACGTCAAGGGCTCCTGAACGCATATAGTCGGGCAGCGATTTGTCCTTGTCGGTGTCGCCGGCATCCCATGCCGAGAAGATGACAGCGTGAGTCCAAGAGTCGTCGCTTAGGAGATGGTTTGTCTGTATGCCCGAGTAGAGTCCAGAGGAACCTATGGTCATTTGATATGTGCACGACTGCTTGTGCACTTCGGGGATAAGGGCTTCCATGTAGACCCAGTCGAAGGAGTCGCCGGCAGGGGCGTTGGGGTCTGTTGATGTCCACCAGAGGTGCACGGCTGGTGCCATCATAGAGTTGGCCGCCGTGACACTCTTTGACGACTCGCGCTGGAAGTTCAGACTGATCAGTTGGGGCTGCTTTTGGCGGGCGTCGGGGCTGGTGAATTCGATGAAATACCATCCGTCGGCCGGCATGTCGGTGTCGGGGAGTATTTCCACTTCCTGCCTGCCCGATGCACGAGCTTGGCTCTGAACTGTGTGGTTGATGATGACAGAACCCGAAACAGGATGAGTGATGCGAACGTTGAACGTCACGACGCTGCTGCACTGCATGACAAGGTCGGCGCGCACATGTCCGTCCGGGATGTGTATGGCGTAGATTACTTTTGTGCCGTCGGCATAGTTCCAAGTAATTGAGTTGTCGCTTTCGGAGTAGCCTGTAGCCAGTCCGTTGAGTTCACGATAGTTGCGCCCGGCAGAGACGATGTCGGTCGTCGTCTGCCAGTCGGTAGCGAATGTTGTTGCAGCTGTCAAGGCTGCAATGGCTGTGAGCATCAGCCTGGGCAATCTTTTCATGATCAGGTAAAAAGTTTTTAGTTATTCATTTGTTGATAGACTCTTACATAATCCACCTCATAGACAAGTGGGAAGGCAGCATCGTCGGGGGTGCCTCCACTGGAACCGATGGCGAGGTTCAGGAGGATGTAGTGGCCGAAGCCTTCGCGGTCGTTGCGGAATGGATTGAAGGGCGTGAAGCGGCGGCGGCCACGGAAGCTGCCGGCATCTGCATCAGACGCCGTCTTGGGCTCGGCTTCGCTGGTCTGAATTTCGTTGAGAAGCTCGTCATCGAGATAAATGCGTATAGCCTCGGGCGTCCAGTCCATGCGCCATACGTGGAACTTAAGCGCCCAGTCAGCGTCGCGCTCGGTGAAGTGGCTGAAAGCGATGCGCCCGGTGTTCCATGCGTCGCGTCCGTCGGGACCTCGCCAACATGCGTTGGCAAGTATTATAGGTAGCGTGCGCTCGCGCGAGGCTTGGTCGTGGTGAATGCCCATCGTCTGTGGGGGCACGCGATAGAATTCCATGACGTCGATTTCTCCGCAGGCTGGCCAGCCGCCCTGGTTGCCGAGAGTCCAAATGGCCGGCCACGAGCCGCTGGCCACGGGGATGCGCGCCCTCACTTCGAGACGTCCGTAGCGGAAGCTGAAGCTACAGCGGCTCTCTATGCACGAACTGGTGTATTCTGCCCGTGCGCGATTGTGCTTCCAGTCGTTGCTCTGAGCGTCGAACTGCGGATTGTCAACCTGCTCGCGTCGGCCCGTAATCTTCAGTACGCCATTCTCGCAGCGGGCATTCTCCTCCTGGTACCACTGCAGCTCGTGGTTGCGCACGAAACCATGCTCGAAGCTCCAGCGTGCAGGGTCGGGGGCGCCATCATTGTCAAACTCATCGGCCCACACCAGCGTGTAGTCATCATTGGCCTCGGCTTCAGTGTTGAGCGAAGCGCTTGCCAGTGCTCTGAGCCCCGACAGATGAGCCGTCGCTGCGGCGACAATAAAGACAAAAGAGGAGTGTTTCATATCGCTTAACTACATTTCGATGGCAAAAGTAATAAAAACTTTGTTGTTTGAACTCTAAAAAGTAAACTTTTTATTATCTTTGCCGCGCAAAGATTAAAAAGGAATGTAAAAACATGAATTTAAAGGTTCGTCTGTCGATACTCAATTTCATTGAGTTCGCAGTATGGGGTGCTTACCTCACGTGCATGGGCAACTATCTCGGAACTGTAGGTCTGGGGGCTCAGATTGCCTGGTTTTATGCTATTCAAGGCATCGTCAGTATCTTCATGCCTACCATCATGGGCATCATCGCTGACAAGTGGATTCAGCCGCAGCGTCTGCTTGGCCTGTGCCATCTGGCTGCAGGTGCCGCCATGCTCGGCTGCTGGTGGATAGGGTGGCGCTCTGGCTTGGGCCATGACCTGCCCAACAAGGCTCTGTTCATCGGGCTTTATTCTGTGAGCGTAGCCTTCTTCATGCCTACGATAGCTCTGGCAAACACCACCGCTTTCACAATACTGAAAGAAGGCGGCATGGACACCGTGAAGGACTTCCCGCCCATACGTGTGCTGGGCACTGTAGGCTTCATCGCCACGATGTGGTTTGTCAACTGCGCAGCCTTCGACGATGCCGGCTTCCATTTCACGTTGGCCGAGAACTCGATGAAGTTTCAGTACACATATATGCAGTTCTTCGTCTCGGGCGTGCTGAGCCTTCTGCTTTTCGCATATTGCTTTACCTTGCCCGAATGTAAGCTTGAAGCAAAACCTCAAGGCTCACTGTCTGATCAGTTGGGTCTCAGTGCTTTCCGGTTGTTTAAAACCCGTCGCATGGCGCTCTTCTTCATCTTCTCGGCGCTGCTTGGTATGGCTCTCCAAGTGACCAATGGCTATGCCGGCCCGTTCATCACCAGCTTCAAAGGTTCGTCAGACCCGGTTGTAGCCTCGTCGTTCGCAGCAAACAATGCAACGTTGCTGACATCTCTTTCACAGATTAGTGAGGCACTTTGCATACTTATGATACCTTTCTTCCTGCGTCGTTTCGGCATCAAGACTGTTATGCTAATGTCTATGTTCGCGTGGGTGTTCCGTTTCGGCTTCTTCGGTGTAGGTAACCCGACGATGCCTGGTGTCATTTTCTTCATTCTCTCCTGTATCGTCTATGGCGTTGCTTTCGATTTCTTCAATGTCTCGGGCGGCATCTTTGTCGATCAGGAATGCGACCCTGCGGTGAAAGCCTCGGCTCAGGGCCTGTTTATGCTCATGACAAACGGCCTCGGTGCCACTATCGGCACGCTGATAGCTGGGCAGATAGTGAACCGCTACTGCACATGGCAGGACGGCTTCCTCGTAGGTGAGTGGCAGACCTGCTGGTTTATCTTCGCTGCCTACGCTTTGGTAGTGGCCGTGCTGTTTGCCGTTCTTTTCAAGAATAAGAAAGCTTAGTCAAAAGCGCATTATAACTTAAAAGAGATTTTTTAGAACACACTATAAGAGCGATGCTGATAGATTTAGAATTGAGTGCGCTGGCTTCGACGGCCGATAAGGAAGGCCGTTCGATGCTCATCCTCAAGGAGAAAGGCGGCGACAGAATACTCCCAGTGATGATGTCGACGCGCAGGGCTGTCACAATGATGATGCGCCGGCAGATTCCATTGTCGTTGCCTGTGGCGGCTACGGTGGCCGATGCCTATAATCTGCTGCTGATGAAGTTTGACATTAACTTGAAGCGTATAGAGTTCACGGGCATAGCCAACGGCGTCTTCCTCTGCAAGATTATTGCCGAGCGCGATGGCGAGGAACGTGTGGTCGACACGTGTCAGGCTCACGACGCTCTGGTCGTGGCATGTACGTCGGTGTGCCCGATAACTATCGACAGCGAGCTCTTCGAGGCACAGTATATGCGGAAGATGGGCGACAACGCTTTCGCTCTGAACATCAATGTGCTGACGCGCAATATGCTTGAGGAAGCTCTGGAGCATGCTGTGGCAACGGAGAACTTCGAGGTGGCCACTCAGATCCGCGACGAGCTGGCCCGCCGCGAGAAGGTGCCTAATCCTATTGAGGATGCAAATCCCTACTCTTAAAGACTATGTTCTTAAGTTGTCAAGCTAATAAGGTTGAGCTGAAACGATGAAGGAAGTCCGTTATTTCTATGTTCCGGAGCCAGAGGCAGGCGAGCTGTCGTCTGAGGAAACTCAGCACGCTGTTCGCGTGTTGCGCCTTGGTGCGGGCGACGAACTTGTACTCGTTGATGGGCGTGGAGTGCTTTACGACGCCGTAGTCTCGGAGGCTACTAACCATCGCTGCCGCTACGACATCCTTCGTTCGCACGCCCAAGAGGCCGAATGGAACGGGAATATTCACCTTGCAATGGCGCCTACTAAGAATATGGATCGTGTGGAATGGTTCGTTGAGAAAGCTACGGAAATTGGTGTAGATCATATCTCACTGCTCAACACGCAGTTTGCTGAACGTGGCGTCGTGAAGACAGAGCGCCTTGAACGTGTTGCTGTAGCTGCCATGAAGCAGAGCCACAAGGCGTGGAAACCGGTCATTGATGAGATGGAAGCGTTCAAGGGCTTTATCAGTCGTTCCAGTCTGCCAGCCCAGCGTTTTATAGCTCATTGCTACGACATGGCTGACATAACAGCCGATTCTTCCTTGCGCGAAAAGCCTTTCCTTGGCGACGTGCTTCTTAAGAACACCGACGCACTCGTAATGATAGGTTCCGAAGGCGACTTCTCTGTGGATGAGGTTCGGGCAGCAGAGGCTGCAGGCTTCCGCTCTGTATCTCTCGGCACCAGCCGCCTCCGCACCGAGACGGCTGCCCTCGTGGCCGTTCATTTGATGAGACTGGCAAATAGATAAATGATTGTGAATATCGAAAACAGGAAAAGTGAAAAAATTATTGTACATAGCAGTTCCGCTCGTAGCAGCATTGGGCGTAGGAACTTTTTTCCTTTTTGGCCGGCAGTCTGACGCTTATCTCAACGCTCTGCCCGCCGACGTCCAGGCCTTGGCACGCCTTGACGTGCCGGCGATGGCAGATGATGCGCAGCTCTCATTGGCCGATGTGGCTAATATCGTCAGTCCGTCAGCGGCGGAGAAAGCAGACTTGGGCGTAGACTTCTTACGTCCCCTCTTCGCCTTTGCAGCTTCGACTGGTAATTTCGGACTGGTTGCCAGCTTGGCTGATGAGAAGGTTTTTACCTCCACTTGCGAGAAGCTCCACGCTGAAGGCCGTGCCTCGGCTGTGGCGCATCAAAGGGGATATTCATGGGTGGTCCTGAAGGAACAGTGGGTCTGCGCCTTCGATGGCAAGCGTGCTCTTGTGATGGGGCCTGCTATAGGCTCTGCTCAGGATCAGTTGCGCACGGAGATGGCTCGCCTGTTGAGCCAGAAGAAAGGTCAGAGTGGACGAGAAACGGCATTTTTCAAACGTCTGGCGAGCAGCTCGGGAGCTGCTGTAGCCATGGTGGGGCCTGAGCTTTTGCCTGTAAAAGCCAGTAAGTTACTTGGCAAGGCCGACATACATTCACACGATGATGCCTTGCTGCGGCTATCGTTGAACGCACGTAATAATACAATACAAATTGACGCAAATGTAGAACCGCTTACGGCAGAAGTTGAGAAGCAGATGGAGCATCTCGGTGATTTGTTCAGACCCATACGGGGCGAACTCTTGCCCTTCTGCCACAGCAACACTACCGCGTGGATCGGCATGAACGTCAAGGGCGAGGAACTGCTTAAGCTCCTGCGGTCGCAAAAAAGCGCTCGCACAGCTCTCATGGCAATGAATATGGCCTTGGATTTCGACCATATACTATCATCAGTCGACGGTGACGTGGCTTTGGAGTTCACCCCCGACTTTAAGTTCTCTCCAAAGAATCTTGTCAGCTTCAAATTCCACGGTGTTAACTTTTTAGCCAGTCTGTCCGACAGCAGCTGTTTTGACGGCTCATCTGCCTGGGGCAACAGCTTTGTCGACGTTAGCAAACTCGGTACCCTCGATTTCGCGCTCGACGTGGCCTCAGAGCGTTATTTCTTGGGTTCGCAGGATAATATTCTCTACCTCGGCAGCCAGCATGGCTTAAGCCGGGAAGGCAATGAGCAGATCGCAGCGGGCAATATAGCAGGCACCCGCCTGTATGCTACCTTTGGCATTCCGCAGCTTGTACGTCTTGCCTCCGGTCTGACGAGCGTTCCCCACGCATTAAGGAGATTCGAACGCGCAACGCTTGAATTGGATAAGGACAATGTCGCCCATCTCAGGATGATTGCTCCTGAGGGTACTCAAATAGTTAAGGAACTCCTTCCTAAATGAATAAGATAACCATTAATCACACTCTTCCGCGAGTGTTTGCCGGGCGCACCGACATCTCATCCGACACCTGGCTGCGCGAAGTAGTGCTCGAGCGAGGGCATATCTACCTCATCGAGGCTGCCTCGGGCACTGGCAAGTCTTCGCTCTGCAGCTATCTCATTGGCTTTCGCGACGACTATGAAGGTCAGATTCTCTTTGACGACCGCGATATAAGAACCCTTAATCAAATGGCCTGGACGGCTATCCGACAGCGCTCGCTAAGCTATATGTTTCAGGAGTTGCGCCTTTTCCCCGAGCTGACGGCGTGGGAGAACGTTCAGGTGAAGAACCAACTCACGGGACACAAGAGCGCCGCTGAGATAGAAGCTTGGTTCGAACGTCTCGGTATCGCCGACCGTCGCACTACGCGCCTTTCCCGTATGAGTTTCGGGCAACAGCAGAGAGTGGCTTTCATGCGATCCCTGTGCCAGCCTTTCGATTTCATACTTGCAGACGAACCTGTAAGCCATCTCGACAAAGAGAATAGCGCTATCATGGGTGAACTGCTGCTTGATGAAGCCCACAGACAAGGTGCAGGCATCATCGTCACAAGCATCGGCCACCACATGGATCTCCCCTACGAAACAACGTTCCGCCTATGAATCTCATTTGGAAACTCCTCCGCCGCCATATCAGTGCCGGGCAGCTGGCAGGCTTCTTCCTGGCTAACATGCTTGGCATGCTCACCGTGTTGCTGAGCGTTCAGTTCTACGAGGACATCCTTCCCGCTTTTGGGGGTGAGGACAGCTTCATAAAGAATACATATATCATTCTCTCGAAGCAAATAGCAGCAGGCTCATCGCTTCGTGGTGAGGCGCAGACGTTCACTGATGCCGATATTGCCGATATAGCCGGTCAGCGTTTCGCTCGCAGTGTTGGGCGCTTCACGGCTTCGCAGTATCAGGTTTATGCCTCCTTGTCGATGGGCGGCTCGCAGATGGGCACGAGTATGTTTTTCGAGAGCGTCCCCGACGACTTCGTGGACGTCGAGTGGCCTCCTCTTCGCGAGGGCGAAGTGCCTATCATCCTGCCACGCTCTTATCTTGCACTGTATAATTTCGGTTTTGCTCAGAGCCAGTCGCTGCCGAAGTTGTCTGAGGGCGTCGTCTCTATGATCCAGCTCGACCTGCGCCTGCGAGGCGAGGGTGGGGCAGAGCGTCAGCTGAAAGGCCGCGTCGTGGGCTTCTCCACTCGCCTGAACACCGTGCTCGTGCCTGCGTCGTTCATGCAGACGAGCAACGAGGAACTTGCTCCTTCAGCCGAACCCCAGCCGACGCGTGTCATCATCGACGTCAATAATCCGGCCGACGACGCCATCGCCACTTTCGTGCAGGAGCACGGCTATGAACTCGAGGACAATAGTCTCGAAGCTGGTCGCACCACCTATTTCCTGAAAATAGTGGCAGGTATAGTCATGGCCGTGGGTCTGCTTATCAGTGTCCTGTCCTTCTATATTCTCATGCTGAGTATCTTCCTGCTCGTGCAGAAGAACTCCGACAAGCTTCAGAACCTGCTGCTCATCGGCTATTCTCCCGCCCGTGTCTCGCTGCCTTATCAGTTGTTGACGATAAGTCTCAACGTGCTTGTGCTTTTGCTGGCCATAGCCCTCCTTTTGTGGGTTCGTCATCTCTATTTAGAACGTCTATGGCAGATTTTCCCGGCAATGAGCGAAGGCCCTCTGACACCCTCGCTGCTCGTGGGCTTCGGCATCTTCATTGTCGTCTCGTTCTTCAATATAATTGCTATAAGACGCAAGATCAACTGCTTGACGAGAGCTTGATACACTGATTATGGATAAACTACGTGAGCTATATATTTCCTACACCGGTCAGGAACCTCATTCCGTGGAACCCATTACGGGTTCTGGCAGCAACCGCCGTTACTTTCGTTTTACGTCAGCCGACGGTAAGAGCGTAATAGGCGTAGTCGGAACGTCACTCGATGAGAACCACGCCTTCATCTATCTTGCCCGGCATTTCACGGCCAAGCATCTGCCTGTGCCTCGCGTACTGGCTGTCGGCGAGGACGGACTACGCTATCTCCAGGAAGACCTTGGCGCACGTTCACTCTTTGATGCGTTAAAAGGCGGGCGTGATGCTGGCGGACGCTATAATGAAGCTGAGAAGCGCCTGCTTCGCCAAACGATAGCCGAACTGCCGTCGCTGCAGATTCGCGGCGGCGTGGGGCTCGACTTCAGCCTGTGCTACCCGCAGGCCGAGATGGATCAGACAAGCGTGCTCTTCGATCTCAACTATTTCAAATACTGCTTCCTCAAAGCCACGGGCATCGATTTCCATGAGCTGAGGCTCGAAGCGGCCTTCAAGCTTTTTGCCAAGGACCTCACTGCCGACGCACAACTGGCTTTCCTCTATCGCGATTTTCAGGCACGCAACGTCATGCTGAGTGCCGACGGCGCTCCGCATTTCATAGATTTCCAGGGCGGTCGGCGCGGCCCTGTCCAGTACGACCTCGCAAGCTTCCTGTGGCAGGCTTCTGCCCGCTACAGCCATGAGCTCCGCGACGAGCTCATAGACGTATATCTCCAGAACCTGAAGCTCTATGTAGAAGTCGACGAAAAGCGCTTTCGCGCCCGGCTGCGCCTCTTCGTCCTATTCCGCCTGCTGCAAGTGCTTGGCGCCTATGGCTTCCGTGGATATTTCGAACGCAAGAAGCACTTCCTCGAGAGTATACCCCCAGCTATACAGAATCTGCGCGAGCTGTTGGCTGATGAGAGTGCTTGTCCGTATCCCTATCTGCGCGAAATCCTTGAGCAACTCGTGGCGCTGCCTCAGTATCAGGAGGCGGAACAGCAGCCGCAGGCTCGCACCGATGGCTACCGGACTGCCGTCGACAATGTCTACAAGGCTCACCCTGCCGATGGGCCTGCCACCTTCTCGAAGTACGACGGCAAAGGGCCTCTGCGTGTCCGAGTCTTCTCTTTCTCCTATCGCAAGGGCATCCCTGAGGACGAGAGTGGCAATGGCGGCGGTTACGTCTTCGACTGCCGGTCGACCCACAACCCTGGCCGCTACGAGCCTTACAAGCAGATAACAGGTTTGGACGAGCCGGTCATCCGCTTCCTTGAGGACGATGGCGAAATCCTAACCTTCCTCGATTCCGTCTACCGTCTTGCCGACGCCCACGTAGAGCGTTACCTCCAGCGTGGCTTCACAGACCTAATGTTCTCCTTCGGATGCACGGGTGGCCAGCACCGTTCGGTATATAGCGCACAGCATCTTGCCGAGCATCTCAACGAGAAATACGGCGTGGAAGTTGTCGTGGAGCATCGCGAGCAGGGTATCAAGTCGGTGCTCGCCGCAAAGCCTGTGAAACTATAAAAAAAGCGCGTGTCCTATGCAATATAGGACGCGCGCTTGCGTTATATTATAAGTATTAACTTTCATTCAATTCTTCATCGGTGCGACGGATTCTCCTACTTCTCACTCTTCACTTTTCTCTCTTGACATCCCTGCTGGCGCAAGGGGTGAGGGTCGAGAGTGCCGATACGACGTCTGCCGATGGCGGGGCTGTTAAGGTACCCGCACAGACGTGCTCGCTGAGCGGACGCGTCACCGACGAGGATGGCAAGGCTCTGCCTTTTGCGACTGTGAAGGTAGAGGGACAAATGGCTGGCGGTGTTACTAATCTTGAAGGTCGATACAGTTTTGATTTCCAGCCGTCTGATTCTGTCGTAGTAAACTATAGCTTGATGGGCTACGAGCGAAAGAAAAAGGTGCTCCTGCGCCCACATGGCAAGCTCGTGTGGAACGTGAGTTTACGCTCCTCAGGTACCGATATGGGCGAGCTTACCGTCTCCGAGGTGCGCCGTCAGATGGGCGCAACTCAGGAAATCTCAACGAAGGATTTGAAGCGCCTGCCGTCCACTTCGGGTAATGCCGTTGAGGAGCTTGTGGCTACGCAGGCAGGCGTCTCCACCCACAACGAACTCTCATCGCAGTACAATGTCCGAGGCGGATCTTTCGACGAGAACTGCGTCTACATCAATGGCGTCGAGGTCTACCGTCCCTTGCTCGTCTCCAGCGGTCAGCAAGAAGGCCTCTCGGTTATCAACTCCGACATGGTTGAGCGCATACAGTTCTCTGCCGGCGGTTTTGCGGCCCAGTATGGCGACAAGATGTCGAGCGTGCTCGACATCACCTATCGCCGCCCCGAGCGCCATGAAGGTTCGGCCAGCGCCAGCCTGCTGGGTGCCAGTGTCTACGATGGCTTCCGGGCTGGTAAGCTATCGCTCTCGCAGGGCCTCCGCTACAAGTCCAACCGCTACATGCTCGGCTCGCTGCAGACAAAGGGTGAGTACGACCCCTCATTCCTCGATTATCAGGCATACCTATCTTTGGCGCTGTCGTCCCGCTGGAGCTTCGACGTCATAGGTTATATCTCCCGCAACCGCTACCATTTCAAGCCCAAGGACCGCGAGACCAATTTCGGCACCATGGAGGATGTCAAGAGTTTCCGCGTCTATTTCGACGGCGATGAGCAGGATCTCTTCCGAACGCTATTTGGAGCAACATCGCTCACAGGGCGCCTCGGTGAGCGCAGCACTCTGACGTTGGGGGCCTCGGCATTCACAACCAAGGAGCGCGAGACTTACGACATACAAGGTCAGTATTGGCTCGACGACACCAATACTTCTGAACAGTTGGGTGTTGGCACTTATATGGAGCATGCCCGCAACCTGTTGACTTCTAAGACTCAGTCGCTCCGCGCCCTCTATAGCTTCCGTTCTGGAGAGCATTATGTTCAGGCAGGGCTGCAGTGGAAGCATGAAATGGTTCGCGAGAACACCCGCGAATGGGAGTTCCGCGACTCGGCAGGCTATTCCATGCCTCACACCGTGGATCGCCTGCCGCTCATCTACAACCTTAAGAGCAAGCAGAGCGTCGGCTCCAACCGCCTTGAGTTCTTTCTGCAGGACACCTGGCGCCACGAAGCTGCCACTGGCATCTTCTCAATAAACTATGGCGCCCGCCTGAGCCATTGGTCGTGGAACGGCGAGACGCTCTTCTCGCCTCGTGCTTCCATAGGCTTCGTGCCCTCGGCCAACGACAATATCACAATCCGCCTCGCCACCGGAATGTACTATCAGGCACCTTTCTACAAGGAACTGCGCGACACTACGACCGTAGACGGAGCTACACTCGTTGAACTAAATCGCGACATCAAGAGTCAGCGCTCCTTCCAGGTCGTCGCTGCTACAGAGTATAAGTTCCGCGTAGCTGAGCGCCCGTTTAAGTTCACCACAGAAGCCTATTATAAGGCACAGAGCCGCCTAAACCCATACAATGTTGACAATGTCAAGGTGGTCTACTATGGCCGCAACGAAGGCTCTGGCTACGTTGCTGGTGTCGACTTCAAGGTATATGGTGAGTTCGTCCCCGGCACCGACTCGTGGATATCTTTCTCGCTGATGAAAGCTCAGATGAAGCTGCACGGAAAGACAATCCCGCAGCCTACAGACCAGCGCTGGAACATCAACTTCTTCTTCTCAGACTACTTCCCTGGCACCGACCGCTGGAAGATGACGCTGAAGATGGCCTTTGCCCACGGCCTTCCATTCGGCCCGCCTCACTCAGGTCTTGAGCGCTTTGCTTTCCGCGCGCCCGCCTACCGCCGTGTCGACCTTGGAATGAGTTATCGTCTTCTGCGTCAGGAGTCAGCTGCCCGCCGGCGCGCCATTGGGCGCAACTTGCGCGATGCATGGTTGGGACTCGACTGCTTCAACCTCCTTGGCATCAGCAATGTTGCTTCTTATCTCTGGGTTACCGACATCTCCAATCAGCAGTACGCAGTGCCCAACTATCTCACGGGGCGCCTCATCAATGCCCGTCTCACTATAGAGTTCTAATCCCTATTCCGTTCACTGAAACACGAAATACACAGCCAGAACCAGACACACGAAGGCGGCCAAGTGGTTCCAATGGAAACTCTGCCCTTGGAACATGAACCCTACGATGGCTGTGAAAATTGTGAGCGAGATAACCTCCTGAATCACTTTCAACTGCACAAGAGTGAATGGTCCTCCATTGT
Organism: Bacteroidaceae bacterium; assembly: GCA_017469685.1. GTDB lineage: Bacteria > Bacteroidota > Bacteroidia > Bacteroidales > Bacteroidaceae > Physcousia. The sequence continues at coordinate 70,620 of JAFUFW010000025.1, forward strand.
CAACGAAGCCAATGCGGTTTGCTGGCACGGCGAAGCAATATTCAATGAAAGCAATGCCCCAAGAGAAGGCTATGACTCCAAGGAGGGGCCAGGACGAACTGATACCTGCCTGCTGCAGCCTAAGGTGGCCATACCAAGCAAGAGTCATGAAGATGTTGCTCGTTAGCAGGAGCAGAACTGTTTGTAGAGCGTGCATAAACTTAAGTACTTATTTACTGTTTTTGTCCGCAAAGGTAACAAAAGATTAGGGATTAGAGATTCGTGATTAGATTATTTTTAAGAAAAAAGCTCTTTTGTCTTTTCGGACTGGGCCTTTGGGATTAAATGAAAGTTAGAAGTATTTATTTTATATTCGTTTAGCAAAAAAATATTAATCTCTAATCTCTAATCCCTAATCTTTTATTACCTTTGCGCTCGCAATGTGAATCCAAACTGGTAGCATATTCGAATTTATACATTAATTATAATAATAACAATCCGCAAAGATTATGAGCCCGAAGTGGGACGAGCAGTTAATTGTAGAGCAATTGCGCGACAACCGTCAGCGCGAGCAGGCCTTTACGCTCCTCGTTGATCATTTCAAGGAGCAACTCTACTGGCAGATACGCCGCATGGTGCTCTCCCACGATGATGCCGACGACGTACTCCAAAACACTTTCCTCAAGGCCTGGATGGGCCTCGACGGCTTCCGCGGCGAGGCCAAACTCTCCACATGGCTTTTCCGTATCGCCAATAACGAGACCCTCAACTTCCTTGAGCGCAAGCGTCAGACACTAAGCCTCGACGATGAGGCTGCCATAGGCGTGGCCACACGCCTTGAGAGTGATCCCTATTTCGACGGCGACGAGACGGCACTCCAGCTACAGCAAGCCGTGGCTCAGCTACCGGAAAAACAGCGACAGGTGTTCAATCTCAAGTACTTCGAAGAGATGAAATACGAGGACATGAGCGCCTTGCTCGGTACCAGTGTCGGAGCGCTCAAAGCCTCCTACCACCATGCCGTAAGAAAAATTTCCGTTTTTTTCCACTCACTCGATTAAACCTTTAAGGGCTAACATAGTCAGAATAAGCAGAAAACCAAAAACAAAATGAAAGAAGAAGACTATATAAAGCAGTTCAAACCCCACGAGAACCCATTCCGAACACCCGAGGGCTATTTCGAAGGATTCACTGGCAGACTTATGCAGCGCATCCAAGATAAAGGTCTGCAGCCTCAAATCCTCCAGACTAAACGGGTGCAGATGCCCCTTTGGAAGCGGTGGGTACGCTACAGCGCTGCAGCTGTGGTCGCCGGTGTGTGTATGGTCACTGGTTCCTATCTCTATGTTAACCGCCAGTCCTCTCAACTCTATGCAACGTCTGCTCAGGCCATTGACGCTTTCAGCGACGAGCAGCTCGACGAAGCCCTCAACTATGAGATTGTTTGTGGGCTTGTCGACAACAACCAAATAGAGTACTATCTTACAGAAGCATATTAATGCACTAACCCACTAATCAATGCAAAGCACAACAACTACAATTATGAAAAAACTACTTCTCAGCCTCAGCTTCATCATCTTCTCCATTGCTACATGGGCGCAAGCGCCACAGCAACATAATGGACAGCCCCCCTTCGACCCGCAGAAGTTCCAACAGATGGTAGAGAACGAGCTTACGAAAGCCGCTGACTTTACCTCCGACGAAGCCAAGGCCTTCTTTCCGCTCTACAATGAGATGCGCAACAAGCAGCGCGAGATGGGGCGACAGATACATCAGCTCAAGAAACAAGCCAATACCGACTCCAAGAAGAGCGCTGAGGTTGTAAACAAAATCTACAGCCTAAAAGTGGAGATGGCACAGGTAGAGCAAAGCTATTACAAGCGCATTCTTAAAGTTGTTCCAGCCGAGAAAGTCCTCAAGGTAATGCGTGCTGAGGATGATTTCCACAGGCGCATGGTGCAGAATCAGCGCGACCGTCATCCGGATGGAAAGGGACGGCAACCCAAGAAACATCATTAATAAACATTTGCTAAAAACAAATAAGGCGGCAACCCTCCTGGGTGGCCGCCTTCGTTATATTTCCTTCCCGCCCTGCCTGACTTCCTTGGCAGATATCTGGTATGTGTGCATATTCATTGTTTGTACCATCATGGTCTCGATGATGGGCTCGGCACAATCGAAGGCGTATTTCACGAAGGAGATTACACCATCGACCTCCGCCAATAAAGCCTCCTACTTCGGCTGCAGACTCTGGCGGTACTCGCTGGGCGACTGGCCCAGGTGCTTCGTGCAGTAACGGCTGAAGTACGAGAGCGAGGTGAAATGCATAATGTCGGCTATCTGTGTAAGGGACATACGTTCGTTATCCAGATAGTCTTTTAGTATGGGGACAGTGTGGCGGTCGATGAACGACGTCACGTTGTGCCCCGTCAAACGCTTAATCGTCGCCGAGAGGTATTTCGGCGACACGTTGAGACGCTCCGCATAGTAACCCACGTCGCGCTCCGTGCAGCTGATGCCAGTCGCCAGCAAAGCCATGAACTGCTTGACGATGTAGGCCGTGCGGTCCGTATGAGTGTCGGCAGCGTCCCGCAGGGCGTGGGCCTCAAAGATGTCATAGATCATCGTCAGGCAGAGGCTGCCCATCAACTCACGGTAGAACTGTAGGTGGCGGTCGCCCAGGCGGTCGCGCAGGCGGTGGAAGTCGTCAAGCAGATGGCTGGCCTGCTCCTCAGTGAGCCGGATGACGGGATTCTGGTTCAGGGAGATGCTACCCCCGATGCTGTAGTTGTTCGTCGGCAACTGGTTCTGAAGGAACTTATAGTCGGCGGCGAACCATTCCACCTGCATGTCGCTGTGGGCCGCAAGGTTGCGTACGCGGTCAGGGTAGGGGATTACCACTAGGTCGTTCTTCACGATGTGATAGCAATGCTCATTGAAAACGAAACTGCCCTCGCCCGCCGTACACAGTACGTGCATGCAGGTATGGCTCAGCTCGCGGGCGTTGATGCCGTAGAAATCAGTAGAGTATAAGAAATCGGTCTTCATAGTTACTATTATTTGAACGCAAAGTTACCCATTAAATTAATAATAAACGAACGATTTGTGCAAAAAGTGAAAATGATAAAGCTTTTAGTGAAAGTATGGTGTTGCGAAATAACCGTACCTTTGCAGAGTGAAAGTAAATAGTAAATGATATTATGAATATCAAAAGTATCATCACAGCCTCAGTGGCGCTGCTCATGTCAGCGGCATGCAGCGGCAATGCGAAACAAGGAACAGAACAAGCAACATCTAACGATACAACAGTTATGGCAAAAGACGGAAAAAGTTTGGTAGTGTTCTTCTCACATGCGGGAGACAACTACGCAGTTGGCAACATCGAGGTGGGCAACACGAAAATCGTGGCCGACTACATCACGGAACTGACGGGCGCAGAGCAGTTCGAAATTGTGACACACAAGTACGACGACATGGCGTATAACCCGCTCATCAAGCTGGCCAAGGAAGAGGCCAAGAACGGCGAACTGCCGGAGTACGAGGGCGACATCGATATTGCAGCCTACGACACGGTGTTCATTGGCGGCCCTGTCTGGTGGGGCACCTATCCGCAGGTGATGTTCACTTTCTTCAAGAAGCATGAGGGCGACCTGAAGGGCAAGACCGTCGTCCCCTTCACCACCCACGAGGGCAGCGGTCTCGCCAACTGTGTGGAGGATGTGAAGGCTGCATTCCCCGGAGCCAACGTCACCCAGGGCTTCAGCATCTACGGCCACGACGTGCGCAGCGGAATGGCGAAGGTGGAGAAATGGATTAAGAGCCTCACTAACAAATAAATTGTAAATAGTTAATAATCATGGAGTATATCAAATTATCTAATGGTGTTCAGATGCCCCTGCTGGGCTACGGAGTTTTTCTCGTGAGTCCCGACGAGTGTGAACGATGTGTAACGGATGCGCTGAGTGTAGGCTATCGGCTGATAGATACGGCGCAGGCCTACCAGAACGAGGAGGGCGTGGGCAATGCCTGGCGTAAGAGTGCCATCAAGCGCGAAGATATTTTCCTGACTACGAAGGTGTGGATCTCGAATGCCGGTGAGGAGCGAGCCGCCAAGAGCATCGATGAGAGTCTGCGCAAACTGCAGACGGACTATATCGACCTGCTGCTCATCCACCAAGCCTACGGCGACGTCTTCGGATCGTGGCGGGCCATGGAGAAGGCCTACCGCGACGGCAAGGTGCGTGCCATCGGCGTATCTAACTTCCAGGCAGGCCGTTTCTTCGATTTCTCCCACTATGTCAATGTGAAGCCGATGGTGAACCAGTTGGAGTGCAACACGCTTTCTCAGCAGAAAGGCATCGAACCGACGCTCAATGAGTTCGGCACCAAGATGATGGCTTGGTATCCGCTCGGCGGCCAGGGCGCAGACGGTATCGTTAAGAACGACGTGCTCGCTGACATCGGCTCAAAGTATGGTAAAACTGCCGCTCAGGTCGCCCTCCGTTGGCTTACCCAACGCGGCATCGTGGCCATTCCAAAGTCGAGTCATAAGGAGCGCATGGCGCAAAACATCGACATCTTTGACTTCACGCTGACCGACATGGATATGGCGCAGATTGCCACCATGAACCAGCACGATGCAGGCACCAGGGATTTCGGCGACCCGCAGTTCGTAAAATATCTCATTGAGACCTATGGCTAAACAGGTTTCTGTATTGGTAGGTGCTGGCAGTATTGGCCAGGCCATCATTCGCAGAGTGTCGGCAGGCAAGCATGTGGTGCTGGCTGATTACATTTTGGAGAACGCCGAGCGTGCCGCCAAGACGTTGGAGGATGCTGGTTTCGAGTGTTCGACTATCAAGTGCGACCTTGGCTCAAAGGAAGACATTATGAATCTTGTGTCCTTTGCTTCTGGCAAAGGTGAAATAACAAATGTGGTAAATGCCGCTGGCGTGTCACCCTCGCAGGCTCCCGTGGCAGAGATTCTGCGTGTTGACCTCTATGGTACGAGTGTACTCTTGGAAGAGTTCGGCAAGGTGATTGCTGAGGGAGGCAGTGGTGTGATAATCTCTTCTCAGAGCGGACATCGTCTGCCAGCATTGTCGCAGGAGCAGAACGAGGCTCTGGCCACGACTCCTGTAGAGGGACTGCTGGAACTGCCGTTCATCAAAGCCATCGACGACACGCTGAAGGCCTATCAGTATTCTAAGCGCTGCAATGTTTTGAGGGTGATGTACGAGGCAACTCGCTGGGGTCGTCGCGGTGCCACCATCAATAGCATCTCGCCAGGCATCATCATCACCCCGCTGGCCAACGACGAACTGCACGGACCGCGCAAGGAGGGCTACTTGAAAATGATTGAGGGCATGCCTGCCCGTCGTGCCGGAACGCCCGACGAGGTGGGTGATCTGGCCGAGTTCCTGATGTCCTCGCGTGGTCGCTTCATCAGTGGAGCCGACCTGCTCATCGACGGCGGCTGCACCGCAAGCTACTTTTATGGCGACTTACAGTACTTGAAAGCCACGCACTAATGAAGCACTATTTGGCCCTTTCAATTCCCAGCATAACAGCAATGATTACCCAAGCGTAGATAAATGATAAGCAGCAGAACATACTAAAGACAGAAATTCATCGTTTATTATCATATATTAATCATAAAATAAACTATGCAGAACTTTGATTACATGACCCCGACCCGGCTTATCTTTGGACGGGATTCGATTGTGAAGTTGCCCGAGGTGATGCAGCCCCTCGGCAAGCGCGTGCTGCTGACCTACGGTGGCGGTAGCATCAAGAAGATTGGTCTCTACGACCGTGTGAAGGAACTCTTGAAGTGTTTCGAGATTACGGAACTATCCGGCATCCAGCCCAACCCGAAGTACGACCCCAGCGTGCTCAACGGCGTGCGCCTCTGCAAGGAGAACGACATCGACGTGATCCTGGCTGTGGGCGGCGGTTCGGTGCTCGACTGCTCGAAGGCCATCGCCGCCGGTGCCAAGTACGACGGTGACCCCTGGGACCTGATTTCCTATAAGGTGAAGGCACAGGCCGCCCTGCCCATCGTTGATATTATCACGCTGGCAGCCACCGGTTCGGAGTATGACTGCGGAGGTGTCATCTCACGCACCGAGACCAACGACAAGATCGGCTACATGGATCCGCTGCTCTTCCCCGTCTGCTCCATCCTCGACCCTGTCTATACCTTCACCGTCAGCCGTAAGCAGACCGCTGCCGGCATTGCCGACGCCATGAACCACACCATGGAACAGTACTTTGCAGCCGACACCACGCTGCTCAACGACGGTTTCTGCGAGTCGATGCTGAAGAGCCTGATGGAGAACGGCCGCAAGTGCATCGAGAATCCCGAGGACTACACCGCCCGCGCCGAGATGATGCTCGCCTGCACCTATGGTTGCAACGGCATCCTGTCGCTCGGCAACAGCCCCTCTGGTTGGCCCTGCCACGGCATCGAACACGCCCTCTCGGCCTACTACGACATCACCCACGGCGAGGGCCTGGCCATCATCACACCGCGATGGATGAAGCATATTCTCTCGGAGAAGACCATCGACCGCTTCGTGAAGTACGGCACCAACGTCTTCGGCATCGACGCTACGCTGCCCAAGCAGGAGATAGCCGAGAAGGCCATCGAAGCCACCTACCAGTTCTTCGAGAGCATCGGCATCCCCATGCATCTGCGCGAGGTAGGTATCGACGACAGCCGCATTGACGAGATGGCCCATCACATTGCCGTGAACGAGGGCTTGGAGAATGCCTACGCGCCCCTGACCGAGCAGGACATCAAGGAGATTCTAATGGCAAGTTTGTAATA
>JAFUFW010000042.1 GCA_017469685.1 Bacteroidaceae bacterium
CTGACTACCTCGACCCAAATCCCCTGCTGCTGGGCTGGTTTGCCTTCCGCACTACGTGGAGCCACACCCGGCTCACGGATGTACGAATCCATTGAGAGGCTACACAAGATGGCCTGAAGACCCTCGTTGAAGGTGAGAAAGTATTAAGATGTACGCCCGCGCGCGTAGTTCCACTTAGTTCCTCCTTCACGCCGCCCCTCCTGCCGAAGAAGCATGCAGCAGCCCCGTCGCGCAGCCACAAGGCAAAGGAGAGTTCCCTTGATCGCCTGAGGTGCAGGAGATGTTATTGACTTCGCAAAAGATCATTATTTCCGCCAATAGCCAGCATTATTTCCCTCCTTTTTGATGAGAGAGCTCGGCCAGAGAATAATATGTTTTGGAGCATAATTCCTGTTTGTTTTGTTGATGTGAGTCAAGGAAAACGCTTGTTTTTATGTTTTAAAGCATATAAATGCGAGCTAATTCCATTAAAGCACGTACCTTTGCACCAGCAAAACAAAAGAAGGGCGGGCCTGGCGAGGCTCACACAAGCCCGATGAGAAGATATCAGGTAAAAGTCCGTGAGCCCAACAGAGGCTCAGGTATATGATTGTTTAATTTAAAGGATAACACTATGAATGCACTGACAATCGCACTGCTTGCAGTAGCAGCTATTGCAGCAGTTATGGCTTTTGGAATGAAGAACAACGGCGGCAACGCTTTCACCCCCACGGGTACGTTTCCTATCCAGTTGGGCTAATCCAAGCTGATAAAAAGAACCGACCCACAAGCCGGGAGGCACGTAAGCCGGTTTCATAAATAGAGTTTTAGTTAGTTAGTTTATAAGGTAAATGATTTTTCAGAGAGAGCGGCTGTCCGTGAGGATAGCCGCTCTTTTCGCATGGTTCAAGGGCGCGAGAGCGCCAAGTTATGAAATGTTAAAAAAAGGCTTAAGGGTTCTGGCCAATTAGGCCAAGGGTTTTGGGCAATTAGGCCAAGGGTTTTGGCCAAAACCCTTAAGCCTTTTTTCAGGGGGCTACGCTCTAATAGATCTTAGGGGCTGAAGTGAAGTCAGAAAAGGAGGCTGCAGACGTCACTTCAGGCTGCCCACGATTTCCTGGTTCACCTGCCGCATGGCGTCCTCGTGAATCTTGATGACGCGGCGGTCGTAGGTCATGAGGCCGTTCACCTCTATCTCTACGTCAGTGGTCTGCGTGTAGACGGCCGCTGCGAAGCCGCGCTGGATGAATGGTTTGATGGCGCGCATGTTCTCGACGTAGCGTGCTGTTACCTCGTCAGAGTTCTTGAACTGGACGTAGCCCCAGTTGCGGTCGGGCTGCCAGAGATGGCCTTCGAGCGCGAGGCCGAGGCCGCCGAATTCGCCGAGCACGGTGGCACGGCTGGCATCCATCAGGTAGAGGTCGGGGCCGGGATAGTTGTGAAGGTCGAGTATGTCGCCTGTGAGGTGGTGGTTGCCGCCGCTGGCAGGGTTGACGAGACGGGAGGGGTCGAGCTTCTTGGTCCATTCAGAGATTTCCTTCGTCTTGAACTGCCCCCACGACTCGTTGAAAGGCGTCCACACTACGACGCAGGGATATGCCCGGAACTGCTCGATGATCTCCTTCCATTCGGCGCGGAAATTATCTTGCGACTCCTGCGAACGGCGCCCTTCGTCGCTGCCTTCCCAATAGGTGCGGTTGTTCCATCCGGGACCTTTGTCGGACATAGGCTGGTCTTGCCACACGAGGATTCCGAGGCGGTCGCAGTGGGTGAACCAGCGGTCGTTCTCAACCTTCATGTGCTTACGTATCATGTTGAAGCCGAAGTCCTTGGTCTTCTTGATGTCGAAGAGCAAAGCCTCGTCGGTGGGAGCCGTATAGAGGCCGTCGGGCCAGTAGCCCTGGTCGAGCGGGCCGAGCTGGAAGAGGGGCTTGTTGTTGAGCATCAGGCGCTGGATGCCGTCGGCGTCGCGCCCGACAGAGATTTTGCGCATGGCGGCATAGCTCTTGACGGCGTCAACGGTCTTGCCGCCGGCGAGCAGCTCTACGTCCATATCGTAAAGGAATGGGCTGTCGGGGCTCCAGAGCTTAGGCTCTTTCACGGCCAGCTCGGCTGTCTGCCCTGCTGCCGCCAGGCCTGTGGCCACCACGGTTTTGCCCTCGCGCAGCGTCACACGAACGACGTCAGCCTCGGTAGTGCCGGCAGTGGCTGTCTCGACAACGAGCTTGTGCTTGTCGATATCAGGGGTGGCCACAACGCGTGTGATATGCTTTGCAGCCACGGGCTCGAGCCACACCGTCTGCCAGATGCCGGTGACGCTTGTGTACCATATACCATTGGGTTTATTACGCTGTTTGCCGATGCCCCCGAAGCCGTCGTCGGTGGGATCCCACACGCGCACCGCGAGCTCCTGCCTGCCGCTGCCCAGATAGGGAGTGATGTCGAAGGAGAAGGCCGCATAACCTCCCTGATGGGCACCAATCTTGATGCCGTTCACATAGACCTCGCAGCGCCAGTCGACAGCGCCGAAGTGGAGCAGCACGTGGCGGCCTTTCCAGCCCTTGGGTAAGGAAAAACCGGTGTGGTACCAAAGCTCGTTCTGCCTGCCTACCGTCTTCTGCACGCCCGAGAGGCTCGATTCGATGGCGAAAGGCACGAGTATCTTGCCGTCGAAGCGTTCGGGAAGCACCTCGCCGCGGGGGCGGATGGCATAGTCCCAGAGGCCGTTGAGGTTCATCCAGTCGGTGCGTTCCATGATGGGGCGTGGGTACTCGGGCAGAGGGCTGGCGGGATTGACCTTATCGGCCCACTGAGTCTTGATTTTGTCGCCCTGCGGCTGCCACTGTGCGTGAGCTGCCGTGAGCGCGAACAGCGCCATGAGGCAAAGAATAAATCTGCGCATAATAGTATGGTTTAGTGAAACAAAGAAACGACGTTCTGCTCGTTTTAGCGCCACAAAGATAGTCGATAATATACATAAGGCACAATAAATTTAGGTATTATCTTGATAAAATAGTGTCATTTTTGTCTGAAAGTTTTGTAAGCCGGCAAATTATCATTACTTTTGCGCGCAAAATAAAAGGCCACACACATAATTATATATTACGATAATGGAAAGAATCCAAGAACTCACCGAAAAAATCCGTCGTGAAGGCGTAGAGAAAGGGCAGGCTGAAGCTGCCCAGATTATTGCCAAGGCTCAGGAAGAAGCAGCAAAAATCGTCGCTGACGCACGCACGCAGGCCGATGCTATCAGTCAGCAGGCTAAGAAAGCCGCTGCCGACCTCGACACGAACACCCGCAGCGAGCTCAAGCTCTATGCAGGACAGGCTCTAAACGCACTCAAGAGCGAAATCACAAACGTCGTAACTGACAAGATCGTCGGACAGAGCGTCAGCTCACTGGCTGCCGACAAGAACTTCCTCGGACAGTTCGCTGTGGCCATTGCATCGCAGTGGGCCAAGAACCAGGAGCTCGTCATCAGCAGCGAGCAGGCCGACGCGCTCAAAACTTACTTCGCCAAGGAAGCAAAGGAACTGCTCGACAAAGGCGTCAAGATTGAGAAAGTCAACGGCAAGCAGACGCTCTTCAGCGTGCAGCCGGCCGACGGCAGCTACCGCGTCGACTTCGGTCAGGAGGAACTCGAAAGCTACTTCAAGAACTTCCTGCGCCCGCAACTGATTGAAATGCTATTCTAAGATGGCCAAATACTATACTATACTCACAGGACAGCGCCCACTGAAGATTAGCGACGACGCACCACGCGCCACGCTTGAGCAACTGAAGGACGTAGTGATTGAAGCCGCCACGGGATCTGATGCAGCCCTCGTGCGCGACTTCTTCATGAAATTCGACTGCCTCAACCTCGTGCGGATGCTCAAGGATCCCGAAACCGCGGAGCTCGACAAGCGAGGAAACCTCAGCCGCGAACAGCTCGAAGAGCTGATGCAAGGCGAGCGCGGAACAGGGTGGGACGTTGAGCAGGTGCCGGACTTCCTGAAGGCGTTTGCTGAAGGCTACAGCCAGAAAGCCGGGACACCCGGTTACTTCGCCGAGGACGACGTACTCCTGCAGTACTACGACTACACCATGCAGAGCAACAACCCGGACGTGGCCGAATGGTATCGCCTCAACTTCAACCTGCAGAGCCTGATGACAGCCCTCGTGGCTCGACGCAACAACTGGAAGGTTAGCGACTACGTACACGGCAAAGGTGAGCTCTGCGATGCCCTGCGCACAAGCACAGCTCCCGACTTCGGCCTCGGCGCCGCATTGCCCGAAGTGGCCGACATCGTCAAGATTGCCGACGAGACCGACCCCGTAGAAAAGGAGAGACGCATGGACGCCTTCAAATGGACGTGGCTCGACGAGCATACCTTCTTCGAGCCCTTCGACATCACAGCCCTCATCGCACACCTCGCACGAACAGAACTGCTCGACCGCTGGAGCCTGCTTGACGCTGAGCAAGGCCGACAGCGCTTCACCGAGATCATCGAGAATCTGCGCGGCGAAGCCAAGGTGCCTGAAGAATTTATAAGAAAATAAAGTAAAAATATATTATGACAAAAGGAACAGTTAGCGGCGTTATCGCCAACATGGTAACGCTCCGCGTGGACGGGCCGGTGAAGCAGGGCGAAATCTGCTACATCGAGACTGGCGGCGACCGCCTCATGAGCGAGGTCATCAAGGTCATCGGGCAGGACGTCTACGTACAGGTTTTCGAGAGCACCCGCGGATTGAAGGTGGGTGCTGTGGCCGAGTTTACGGGCCATATGCTCGAGGTGCAGCTCGCACCCGGTATGCTCAGTAAGAACTTCGACGGTCTGCAGAACGACCTCGACAAGATGGAGGGTGTCTTCCTAAAGCGCGGACAGTACACCGACCCGCTCGACCGCGAGCGCCTCTGGGACTTCGAGCCCATCGTAAAGGTCGGCGACAAAGTCGAGGGCAGCGCCTGGCTCGGAAAGGTCGAGGAGAACCACCAGCCGCTCAAGATCATGGCTCCCTTCCAGATGGAGGGCGTGGCTACGGTCAAGAAGATTGCTCCCGCAGGGCAGTATAAGGTCGACGACACCATCGCCACCCTCACCCTCGAGGACGGCACAGACCTCGACGTCAACATGATACAGCACTGGCCTGTGAAGTTCGCCATGACCAACTACCGCGAGAAACCACGCCCCTTCAAGCTCCTCGAGACCAGCGTGCGCACCATCGACACCTTCAACCCCATCGTCGAGGGCGGAACCGGATTCATCCCCGGGCCTTTCGGTACGGGCAAGACCGTCCTGCAGCACGCCATATCAAAGCAGGCCGAGGCCGACATCGTGATCATCGCAGCCTGCGGTGAACGTGCCAACGAGGTCGTGGAAATCTTCACCGAGTTCCCCGAACTTGAAGACCCACACACAGGCCGCAAGCTGATGGAGCGTACCATCATCATCGCCAACACATCTAATATGCCTGTCGCAGCTCGCGAGGCTTCAGTATATACCGCCATGACCATGGCCGAGTACTACCGCTCGATGGGCCTGCGCGTCCTGCTGATGGCCGACTCCACATCACGTTGGGCACAGGCACTGCGTGAGATGTCAAACCGTATGGAGGAGCTGCCTGGTCCCGACGCTTTCCCGATGGACCTCTCAGCCCTCATCTCCAACTTCTACGGCCGCGCCGGATATGTCTATCTGAAGAACGGCGAAGTAGGCTCCATCACCTTCATCGGAACCGTGTCGCCTGCCGGCGGTAACCTCAAGGAGCCTGTCACCGAGAGCACCAAGAAGGTGGCCCGTTGCTTCTACGCCCTTGAGCAGGAGCGCGCCGACAAGAAGCGCTACCCCGCAGTCAACCCCATCGACTCCTACTCCAAGTACCTCGAATATCCCGAGTTCGCAGAGTATATCAAAGGCCACATCAACGAGGAATGGATACCTAAGGTGCTCGCATTGAAGACACGCATGCAGCGCGGTAAGGAGATTGCCGAGCAGATCAACATCCTCGGCGACGACGGCGTACCCGTAGACTACCACGTGACCTTCTGGAAGTCTGAGGTCATCGACTACGTCATCCTCCAGCAGGATGCCTTCGACGAGGTCGACGCCGTGACACCCCTCGCACGTCAGGAAGAGATCCTGAACCTCGTCACCGACATCTGTGAGCGCGAATTCCAGTTCGACACCTTCCTCGAAGCCACCGACTTCTTCCGCAAGCTCATCAACCTGTGCAAGCAGTGGAACTACTCGGTCTACAAGAGCGAGCAGTACTACGACTTCAAGAAGCAAATAGAGGACTTTATCAAGTAAACAGACATGGCACAAGCATTCCAAAAGATTTATACAAAGATTAGCCAGATCACGAAAGCTACATGCTCGCTCAAGGCAACGGGCGTGGGCTACGACGAACTGGCCACCATCAACGGCAAGCTGGCACAGGTGGTGATGATTATGGGTGAGGACATCACCCTGCAGGTGTTCGAGGGCACAGGTGGCATCCCCACCAACGCCGAGGTCGTCTTCCTCGGTAAGTCGCCAAGCCTGAAAGTGAGCGAGCAGCTCGCAGGTCGTTTCTTCAACGCATACGGGCAACCCATCGACGGCGGACCCGCCATCGAAGGCAAAGAGGTGCCCATCGGCGGGCCCTCGGTGAACCCCGTACGCCGCAAGCAGCCCAGCGAACTCATAGCAACGGGTATCGCAGGTATCGACCTTAACAACACGCTCGTATCAGGGCAGAAGATTCCTTTCTTCGCCGATCCCGACCAACCCTTCAACGAGGTCATGGCTATGGTAGCCCTGCGCGCTAAGGTCGACAAGATCATCCTCGGCGGCATGGGTATGACCAACGACGACTACTACTTCTTCAAGAATACCTTCTCCAACGCCGGTGCCCTCGACCGTATCATCTCGTTCATGAACACCACCGAGGATCCCGCCGTGGAACGTCTGCTCATCCCCGATATGGCGCTGACAGCAGCCGAGTACTTCGCTGTGGAGAAGCACGAGACGGTGCTGGTTCTGCTCACCGACATGACCTCCTATGCCGACTCACTCTCCATCGTCTCAAACCGTATGGACCAGATTCCCTCGAAGGACTCTATGCCCGGCTCGCTCTATTCCGACCTGGCAAAGATCTACGAGAAGGCAGTGCAGTTCCCCGAGAGCGCAGGCGGAGGCTCCATCACCATCATCGCTGTGACAACCCTCTCCGGCGGCGACATCACACACGCCGTGCCCGATAACACGGGTTACATCACCGAGGGGCAGCTCTACCTGCGCCGCGACTCCGACGTAGGTAAGGTCATCGTCGATCCCTTCCGCTCGCTGTCGCGTCTGAAGCAGCTCGTAGCCGGTAAGAAGACCCGCAAGGACCACTCACAGGTCATGAACGCCGCCATACGCCTGTACTCCGACGCAGCCAACGCCAAGACCAAGCTCGAGAACGGTTTCGATCTCACCGACTACGACAACCGCTGCCTCGACTTCGCGAAGGACTACGCAACAGCCATCCTCGCCATCGACGTCAACGTGGACACCACCGAGATGCTCGACGTAACATGGAAGCTCTTCCGCAAGTACTTCAAGCTCGAAGAGGTCAACATCAAGAAGGAGTTCACCGACGTTTACTGGAAGTAAACATCGGATGTAAAATGTAGAATGTATAATACGGCTCGATATGGCATTCGGCGATATGGAATCCAATCCAACATATAGCAAAGCGTTGGACTTTGCTGTCCGGATTGTGAATCTTGTTGATTATCTCCAAGGGACTAAACATGAATTCGTAATGAGTAAACAGTTGCTCAGAAGTGGTACGTCCATTGGTGCTAATTATGCAGAGGCCTTTGGCGCTGAGTCCAATGATGACTTTATTCATAAATGTTCAGTGGCTCAGAAGGAAAGTAATGAGACAAAATATTGGCTGACCTTACTACACAGGACCAATAGGCTGTCTGATAATTAGTACCAGTCCATAAATGCAGATTGTCAGGAACTGAGAGCTATCCTCGCTACGATTATCAAGAAGTGTAAGGATAAGAAATGAATTATACATTTTACATAGAACATTTTACATTATCATAGGATATGATAAAGTTTCAATACAACAAAACGTCCCTTCAGCAGATTGAGAAGCAGCTGAAGATGCGACAGCGGACCTTGCCAATCATCAAGAACAAGGAGACCGCGTTGCGTCTGGAGGTAAAGCGCTCCAAGGAGGAGGTGACGGCGTTGGAGGCGAAGCTGCAGGAGCAGATAGCCGGCTACGAGCGCATGTACGCCCTCTGGGGAGAGTTCGATGCCTCGCTGGTTGAGCTCAAGGATGTCGAGATGGATGTAAAGAAGGTCGCGGGCGTGCGCGTACCTATTTTAAAGAATATCCAACTCGAGGCCAAGCCCTTCGGCATCTTCAGTGCACCAAAGTGGTACTTCGATGGTATTAACCTGCTCAACGGTCTGGCCAAGACAGCCGTAGAGCGCGAGTTCGCCGTCGCCAAGTGCGACTTGCTCGACCACGCCCGCCGCAAGACCACACAGAAGGTCAACCTTTTCGAGAAAGTGCAGATCCCAGGCTTTCAGGAAGCGGTACGTAAGATCAAGCGATTCATGGAGGACGAGGAGAACCTCTCCAAATCCTCACAAAAGATCCTCAAATCCTTACAGGAAAAGCGTAAGGCCGAGGAAGAACAGGAAGGAGGTGACGCATGATTACCAAGATGAAAAAGCTCACTACGATGATCTTCCATCGTGAGTACGAGCAGTTCCTCACCGACTTGCAGCGCCTCGGCGTGGTCCACGTGCAGCCCGCACAGGAAGGCACAGTAGCGCCCCACTCCAGTCTTCAGGCCGAGCTTGAGCGCGTTAAGAGCGTTCAGGCTGCCATCGATGCCCTTAAGCCCTTGGCCGCGACCACCTCTACATCGGCAGCAGTGCCCACGCCATCAGGCGCGGTTCCCTCTGTTGGTGAGGCTGCTTTCGCCACCTACCAGAAGCTGGTCAGCGAGCAGCAGGCCCTAAACTCTCAGCTATCAACTGTCAACTCACAATTGGCGCAGGTAACACCATGGGGCGACTTCAGCCTCGACGACGTCAACTCACTCGCCGACATCGGTTACGAGATGACCTTCTTCACCGCGATGCCCAAGGCATACGCCAAGAATGAGGCTGCTTGGAACGCCGACGGCTGCTACACTTTCGTCGTCAGTCAGACCAAGGAGAGCTGCCACTTCGTCGTCGTAGCCCCCAAGGGCACTGTCAATCAGCTCGAAGGTGCCACCCGCATTGAAGCTCCCGCTACGACCGTCACGCCCTGCCGTGAGCAGTTGTCAACTCTCAACGCTCAGCTCTCAACGCTCAACTCTCAACTTGAGTCCCTCGCCGCCGACCACCTCGCCGACCTGCGTGCCTACGAAGCAGATCTGCGCAGCCATGTGCAGTTCGACCAGGCCAAGCTCGACACAGCCCGCGTCGCCGACGACACCGTGATGATCCTCGAGGGCTGGACCCCCATCCAAAAGGCCGACGAAGTGCAGCAGTTCTTGAAGGACAGCGGCGTCTGCTATGAGATGCGCGACCCCGTCAAGGGCGACAACGTGCCCATCCTGTTGCGCAACAACTGGTTCACCCGCATGTATGAGGTGCTCACCGAAATGTACGGAATGCCCGACTACAACGAGTTCGACCCCACGCCCATCGTGGCGCCCTTCTTCACCCTCTTCTTCTCCTACTGCATCGCCGATGCTGGCTACGGCCTCGTGCTCGTGCTCCTCGGTTTCCTGCTCAAAAAGAAGCTCGGGCCCTCGATGAAGGGCATGATGAACCTCGTCATCACTCTCGGCATAGCCACCACCATCCTCGGCACCATCTTCGGCACCTTCTTTGGCGTCAACCTGATGAACGTCGACCTGCCCGAGTCGGTGAAGAGCCTGATGATCACAGGAAAGGTAGGCGACACCGTCTACGACAAGACTATGCTCCTATCGCTCATCATCGGTGTCATCCACCTCATCATCGCCATGACCGTCAAGGCCGTCAAGAGCACCGTTCTCTTCGGCTTCAAGCAGAGTCTGCGCGACTGGTCGTGGCTCCTGCTCATCGTGGGCTTCATCGCTATCTTCGGTCTGCAGTGGATGAAGGTCATCTCCACTGATGTCTCCGCCATCGCCTTCTACGTCGTAGGCGGCATCGCAGCCGTGGGCATCTTCCTGCTGAACAACCTCAAGCGCAACCCGCTCCTGAACATCGGCGCAGGCTTGTGGGACACCTACGGCATGGCCTCCGGCCTGCTCGGCGACGTCCTCTCCTACGTCCGTATCTACGCCCTCGGCTTGGCCGGCGGTATGCTCGGCGGCGTGTTCAACCAGCTGGCTATGATGACTAAGGGCGACGCTTGGTGGGGCTGGCTCCCCTGCATTCTCATCCTCGTGTTCGGCCACACGCTGAACATCGCCATGAGCTGCCTCGGCGCCTTCGTCCACCCGCTGCGTCTGAACTTCGTGGAGTACTTCAAGAACTCTGACTACGAAGGCTCCGGCACAGCCTACGAGCCCTTGAGGGTAATACAAGCAGAATAACATCTCCCCTCACAGTGAGTGAAGAGAGTTGTTTCCCAGGAAATAATCTTTAAATGAATTCAATAAACAATAATTAATAACCATGGTATCTGCCCCTCCCTCACAGGGAGGGCGGGGGTGGGTCTTTAAAAAACATCAAACAAACAAAGGACATTAATCTTTTATTACGTTATCTCGGCCTCGGCATGGTGCTGATTCTGGCCGGTATCGGAAGTTCCTATGGCACAAGTATTGCCGGACAGGCTGCTGAAGGCGGTCTGAAGATCAACCCGGGCAAGGCCAGCACTTACATGATCCTCACGGGTCTGCCCGCCACGCAGGGTATCTACGGCTTCGTAGCCTTCTTCTCTCTGATGGGCCGCGTCGCCACCGATGGTCTGCTCGTCTTCGGCATCGGTACTTTCGTAGGCCTGGGCTGCATGCTCTCCGCTATCCGTCAGGGCAAGGTCTGCGCCGCAGGTATCCAGGGTGTCGCTCAGGGGCACAACGTGATGACTCAGACGCTCATCTACGCCGCCTTCCCCGAGTTCTACGCCATCCTCGCCCTCGTAGGTGCCCTGCTTATCTAAGCCGACAGGCTGACAATAAATAGTCAACAAAAGCCCCTGCGTCACAATGTGATGTGACCGCAGGGGCTTATTGTTATGATTTGTGACTGTTTCAGTGCCAAACAATTTCTTTTTCTTTGATATATGTC
>JAFUFW010000043.1 GCA_017469685.1 Bacteroidaceae bacterium
CGTCAGCAGCGAACGCGACTTGTTCCTTGTCAGCGTGTCAATGATTTCGCGGTAGCTGTCTATATCTATTCTCATATTATAGCATTTCTAGTCATTCTAGTATTTCTATCCGATATAGTCTTTCTATTTGATCTAGTATTTCTATACAATCTAGCTAATCTAACCATTCTATCCTCTCTATTCGGCGCGCAGCGCCTCAATGGGTCTGATGCGGCTGGCCTTGTAGGCGGGTATCAGCCCGGCAATGGTGCCGGCGATAACCATGACCATCGTGGCCTCGATGCAGACGTCGAGTCCCACCGTGGGGTCGACAAACATAGTAGCTTGGAACAGGCCGGTGTCTATGACGTCGTGGCCCAGCGTGGCGTCCATATACTCGTTGGCAGCGATGCCGAGCACCATGCCGACGTAGCCGAAGAACGTGGTGATGATGACACTCTCGACGATGATGAGCCGCAGGATGCTCCACGGCTTGGCGCCGATGGCCTTGCGGATGCCGAACTCATGGGTGCGCTCCTTGACGGTGATGAGCATGATGTTCGACACGCCCACGATGCCGGATAGCAGCGTGAAGAGTCCCACTATCCACAGGGCGGTGCGGATGATGCCGATGCCCGTGTCCATCTGCAGGTTCTGCGTGAAGCGGTTCCACAGCCACACGGCACTCTCGTCGTCAGGATGGGCCTCATGGTTGGCGTTCAGGCGCTGGCGGTAGGTCTTTTCAAACTGCTCGTTAGCCTGCTCCGTAGGCAGTCCGTGGAAGGTAAACTCTATGTTACCCGCATTGTCGGTATTGGCGCCATAGATGCTCTTGATGGTGGAGTAAGGCGCAAAGGCCTCGCTCTGTCCGCTCTCCTCGTCCTTGTAGATGCCCACGACCTTGAACATGATGTTGCCCACCTTGACGTTATGGCCTAACAGTGCTGGGTAGTCCCTGGGGGCCAGCTCCTTGGCCTGCTTGTTGCTCAGGACGAGCACCTTGCGTTTCTCGCGGATGTCAATGTCGTTGACGAAGCGCCCATAGAGCATCTCCGTCTTGTCGATCTTCGTGTGGTTGGGATAGACGCCGCTGATTTCCGTCGAGATGTATTCCTGCCCGTTGGCAACAATGCCGCTGGTGGAGTAGTTGGCTCCCACCTCGTCAATATGGTTCTGAAACTCCTTGCTCGTCGTGGCGATGTCGCGTTCCTGCAGACGGATGTTGCGCCCCTCCTCCAGCCCGTGATAGGCCTTCGACGTGCGACCGCCGAACACCACCATCGAGTTGGAGAGGAAGCGGGCACTCTGCTGCAGCTGGGCGTTGATGAGCCCGTTGCCGGCACCTAAAAGTACAATGAGCATGAAGATGCCCCAGGCCACGGCGAAGCCCGTCAGCGTGGTGCGCAGCTTGTTACGGCGTGCCGTCTGCCAGATTTCATTCAATAACTCCATCTTTCTACTACGAATTACAAGGATTCTACGAATTTTCTATCACACCGTCTTTGATGCGGATGATGCGGTTGGTCTGCTCGGCCACCGTGGGGTCGTGGGTGACTATAATCTCTGTGATGTGCTCGTCGCAGTTCAGCTGTTTCAGCAGCTGCATCACCTCGACGCTCGTCTTCGAGTCGAGGGCACCCGTCGGCTCGTCGGCCAGGATAATCTTCGGCTGCGTGATGAGGGCACGGGCGATGGCCACGCGCTGGCGCTGACCGCCAGAAAGCTCGTTGGGATAGTGCTCGGCCCAGTCGAGAAGCCCTAATCGCTCTAAGTAATCTAAGGCAAGCGCATGGCGCTTGCGCCTAGATACGCCCTGGTAAAATAATGGCAACTCAACATTTTCCACGGCATTCTTAAACGAGATGAGATTAAACGACTGGAAGATGAAGCCTATCATGTGGTTGCGGTACTCCGCCGCCTTCCTTTCCGACAGGTCCCAGATGCGCACGCCGGCCAGCTCGTACAGCCCGGAGTCGTAGTTGTCGAGGATGCCGAGGATGTTCAGCAGCGTCGACTTGCCCGAGCCTGAGGCACCCATGATGCTGACGAACTCGCCCTCCTGGATGTCGAGGTTGATGCCCTTCAGCACGTGGAGCGGCTGTGCGCCGTAGTAGGTTTTGTTGATGTTCTCTAAATGTATCATACAACCGTTAGACGTTAGTTTCATTGAAAAGGTTGCAGACCTCCTCAATTTTTATATCTAAAAGTCGCATCTGGCGGAACAGCTCGGGCAGCCGCTCCTTCATGAACTCGCGCTTGCGCTCTTTCAGGATCTGCTTCTTGGCACCCTTGGTGACGAAGTAGCCCAGGCCGCGCTTATTATATATAATGTTCGCGCGAGCCAGTTCGTCGTAGGCCTTGACCGCCGTGTTGGTGTTCACCTCTAAGAGCACGGCGTACTCCCGCACCGACGGTATGCGGTCGTCGTCCTTGTAGGTGCCGGCCAGTATCTCGTCGCAGAGACGGTCAGCCATCTGGATATAAATCGCTTTATCGTTCGTAAATGTCATACGTTCAACCATTTATTGTTAATGACCTGCATGCGGCAGAATATCTTGTAGGAAAGCCAGTAGTTGAGGGCTATGAGCCCGTAGCCCACGGCCAGGATGAGGTAGAACGACCAGTGGATGTGCCATACACCATTGAGTTGTCCGATGAACATGGTGTCGCGCGTGACCCCAGACATTTCCACAAGGGCGTGGCCCGTCCAGACGAACAGGAAGAAGCCGATGACGATGGCCATGCTGGTCAACAGGAACTGCTGGCGGCGGAACAGTGAGCCACCCACAATGTAGAGGGAGTGGAACCACAGGAAGCAGCCGACAATGAAGGCAGGCAACTCCCAAGGGGCACTACCGTCGAAGGGGCGGGAGACCATATCCCAGAATATTGATGAGCTCCAGATGACTGGCCGTCCTGTCGACCAGTCGAGCAGCACGCGCAGGGCATCGGCCAAATGGTAGGCCACGAGGGTGACGACGCCCAGCAGCAGGATGTTGTGGACGAGGGGCACCAGGTATTTCTCCAGATTTGAGACGGGCCACATCAGGTAGGTGGTGCGCTGGCGTGTCTCCTTCATGTGCGAGAAGAGGAAACTGGCACCAAACAGCATGGCGATGAAGAAAAAGACAAGGCCGAAGACGGCGGTTCCCTCCACGTAGTTCTTGTATATATATATGGTCTCCTCCAGTCCCCACCACTCTACCATGTCAGCAAAGTTATGGCCATTTATGCGGGTAAAGAACAGGTCGGCCATAAACAG
>JAFUFW010000026.1 GCA_017469685.1 Bacteroidaceae bacterium
CACCTTCAGCGCTTGCTTCGGCCAGGCATTCCTGGAGCTGCATCCCACGAAGTATGCTGAGGAGCTCGTCAAGAAGATGGAGAAGAGCGGTGCCAAGGCTTATCTGGTCAACACCGGCTGGAACGGCACAGGCAAGCGCATCAGCATCCCCGACACCCGCGGTATCATCGACGCTATCCTCGACGGCAGCATCCTGAAGGCCGAGACGAAGAAGATTCCTTACTTCGACTTCGAGGTGCCCACGGCTCTGCCCAACGTGAATCCCGCCATCCTCGACCCGCGCGACACCTACGCTGATGCCGCTCAGTGGGAAGAGAAGGCTAAGGACCTCGCCGCACGCTTCATCAAGAACTTCGGCAAGTACACCACCAACGAAGCTGGTAAGGCTCTCGTAGCCGCTGGTCCGAAGCTTTAAGGCTCGAAACTAATATCATTATTAACACGAAGGCACAAGGTGTGATTTTTGTGCCTTCGTGTTTTTTTATTATAGGCTTCAACTATTAGAGCTTATGAGTAGGACTTGTCCTTTCAAAAGGCTGACTTGCCACAGTCCATCACGCGGCAATACAGGCAGGCCGTTGATTGTGGCATAGAACTGGCCGTAGGAAGGGACTGCAATCGTGAAGACATTGTCGGCGATGGCTGTCAGTGAAGCGGACAAAAGTTTGGAGTCCTTCCATGCTGCGCTGACTGTGGCTCCACCACGTATGCAGAGCCCCCTAAATTGGCCTTCACTCCAAGCCTGAGGGAGGGCTGGCAAGAGTTGTAGAGCACCATTCTGTGTCTGCAGTAGCATCTCAGCCATGCCTGCCGTTCCGGCGGGATTGCCGTCGAAAGCGTAGATATCATTCTCTGCCCCTGCGATGCCACCAGGAGAAACTGTCATTAGGTTCTCACGAGAGAGACGTCCCTCGAGTGTCTTTACGCTACTGTAAGCTTCCTCCGCATCAGCCAAACGGGCATAGACACCTATGGCATTGGCCCGGCTCCATTCTGTGTCTTCCCAACCTTCGGCAGACAGCCGCAGGTCGAAGGTGCGGCGCACAGCGGCAGCGAGTTGCGGCTGTCGCTGGAGAGTGATTTGTCCATAAGGCCAGAATCCCATAAGATGGCTTGTGTGGCGGTGGTTGGCGTTAGGCTGGTCCCAGTCCTCACTCCACTCCATGATGCCACCATCGCGGCCAATCTTGTATTCAGGAAGAAGAGAAATGGCATGTGAAAGCGAGTCGGCAAATGATGCATCGACGCCCAGGATGAGGGCACTCTGGAGTGTGGCATTTAATACTTCATAGACGAAAGTGCGGTCGCATGTGGGCATCATTGATGCGGATACGTGTTGTCCATTGATGGCAAAGGCGTTCTCTGGCGAGATACTGGGCCCAGTAACAAGAATGCCAGTTCGAGGGTCAATGGTCATGTAGTCGAGCAGGAATTCGGCATTGCCCTTGAGCAGGGGATATGCAATGGTGCGGAGAAAGTCGTGATCTTGCGTGTACTCATAATGCATCCACAAATGCGAGGCAATCCACGAGGCTGCAGTGGGGTGCAGCCCCCATGCGATACAACTCGACGGTGCAGTGTAGCCCCATACGTTGACCGTAGTGTGGGCGGTCCACCCTTTGCAACCATAGATGGTCTGTGCAGTTCGTCTGCCAGAGGCAACGAGTGATGCTATCCAACGAAAGAGGGGGGCGTCACAATCGGAGAGATTGCCCACGCCTGTAGCCCAGTAATTCTGCTCGGTGTTGATGTCGAGGTGGTAGTCGTTGGTCCATGGCATGGTGCAGGCCTTGTTGTCATTGAAGAAACCTTGCAGGGCAATTGGCAGGGGGGAATTGCTGCGGGAAGAGGCGATGGTGAGATAACGGCCCATTTGGAAGAAGAGCGCGTCGAAGTCGGGGTCATCCATACCGCTGTCGGCTAAGCGTTGCCGCTCGTCGGTGGGGATGTTTGCAACAGAGTCGCGAACCACAGAACCACCCAGCGAGAGGGATACCCGGTGGTAGAGTGGAGCATAATCGCTTACGTGGCGGCTGCGCAGCGCTTCGTGTGTCTGGCTGAGGGCCGACGTCACCTCCCGCTCCAGTTCTTCCTTATATTGCGGACGCTCGAAGTCAGTGCGCAGGTCGATGACGAGCTGGGCCTCATCGGCATTGCTGACGGTGAGATTGCCGTCCTTTACGGACACTTTGCCTCCCTGCGCCTTTACTGACACCTTGCCTGCGAAGTGCACACCGCCCGGGCCGTGCATGGGGAAAATGGCCTGGCCTGAGAAGTTGAGGGTAGAACTTTCAACTTTCAACTTCGTCGGCAGGTTGTTCTCGATGTTCAGAGCCAGTGAGAAGGAGATGTGCCCACGTTTATTGGCTGTAAAACGATAGACGAGAACTTCGTCTGGGTTGGAACTGAAAGCCTCACGTGTGTATGTCACGCCCTTGTGCTTGAAAGAAGTTGTGGCGAGAGCGGAAGAAAGATTGAGCTGGCGATGATAGTCTGTGACACGGCGTGCATTAATGTCGGGAAATCTGATGAAAAGATTTCCTAAAGGCAAATGAGTGCCGAAGGAGGTCTGGTTGCCGTTGAGGGCGTTCCAGGCCCAGTCGTTGCCCTCCTTCACCTTGCCGTCGAAGTACATCTGCCGCAGGCTGTCGAGACGTTCACGGCCGAAGGGCTTGTCCTGGTCGGGATTGGGCTGGCCGCTCCACAGGGTGGATTCGTTCAATGCGACACGCTCTTCTGCTGTGCCTCCGAAAATCATGGCACCGAGTCGGCCATTTCCGATGGGCAGTGCCTGCATCCATTTTGTGGCCGGCTGGCGGTACCAGAGAATGTCGGAAGCTGTAGTGGTTGCACAAAGGCTCAATAGCGTTAATGCAAGAGATAAGTGTTTTTTATTCATCGTCAAAAAGCTTTTGATTTATAAAATGATAGGCGAACGCTTTCACAACGCCCGCCTATCCACAATAACTAATTACCTTTATTATTAACTAACTAACCATTTATTTTACAACCTTCTTGGCGATTCCGTCTGCCTGCTTCACAACGAAGATGCCATGACCGCGCCCATTGGTGCGGCGACCGTCTACGGTGAACAGTTGGACGGTTGATGGCTTAGCAATGCCCGTTGCGACCAAACCTTTCACTGAGGTGTTGAGTTCCTCGGAAGTTATCGTGAAATCACTGGCTTGGTAAGCGTAATTAACGGCCTGCACTCCTACTTTATAAGTTCCAGCAGGCACGTTCGGGAAAATGTAAGTGTTGCCCTCGCCCTCGTCATTACCGAGGATGTACTGTGCAAAAGCTGCATAACCCAATTGCATTCCTGACTGGATGTCGGCCGGGACTGTCATCAGTACGTCGCCTGTCTCGGTGTTAAGAAGGTAGAGGTTGTACATGGGCTGGTTGAGGTTCTGCATGTAGACGGGGGACCATGTAACCTTGATATCTGTAGCGTCTGTGTTCTCGACCATCTCAGCTATTACAGATCCGGGAGCATCAGGAGCCGAGATTACGTAGTCAGAAGTATTGAATGACATAAAAGCGTTGTCGCCGTCGAAATGGTTACCATCCTCCTCGGTCTTCCAGGGGGCTCCGCACCAAGCAGCCACGAAGTAGTCGAACAGCCCGTCGCCGTTGAAGTCGCCGAAAGTGCCTTGCTCGCTACCACGCCAAAGGCCGTTGCCAGCAGGGTTGGACTCATCGAAAGCTTCCATGTGGTAGTTGCCTGAGGCGTCGCTGAGGATGTAGTCAACACCCCAGTTGCCGAGGAAGGCAGAGTGGCCAGAGGTGACGATATCAGGATAGTCGTCGCCATTGAAATCGGCCATGAAGAAAAGGCGGTTGCCCGGGTCGCCAATGCCCTGCTCAAGGTCTACAGTCTGGAACTTGATGCCATCAGCATCGCTCACATTGAAGAGAAGTATGGAGCGACGGCTGCCGCCTATATCGCCAGAAACATAGATGTCCATCTTGCCGTCCTGATTCCAATCGACAGGTGTCATAATGTCATTCTCATCAAGATAAGCAGAAAGCAGCTTATGATTGGTGGCTTGTTCATCGTTGATGACAATGGTGTGGGTAATGTCTTGGAATTCACCGTTCCCGAGGTTGCGATAGATATGTGACTCGTAACCTCCATCGCCATGCCCCTCAGGAGCATTGCTGGCTCCATCGCGATAACCTGCAACATAGATGTCTAACCACCCGTCACCATCAAGGTCGACAAATGCTAATGGGCCATGAGACATATTGATGATAGCCTTAGTGGGGTTGTCAAAATCCCATGCACCTCCGATTTCAATGCCATCTTCATCATATTCAACCGAGTATTCATACTCGTCACGGATGTTGATGTCGTTCTCTAAAGGCATGGGGTTGAAGATGTCGTTTACGATCTCAAAACCGTCATCTCCACCTTTGTTGCGGAGCAGGCGCACAAAGCGACCGATATTCGAAGCTCCTTCAATAAGCAGGTCTGAGTAGCCGTCTTTGTTGTAGTCGCCAACAGCGATGTGATAGTTCTCTTGACCCTCGTTCAGGTTGCCGTCGCCGTCGTAGCCAAGCGAAGCCAGAGCTTCATCATTGACGACTGTGAAGGAGCCGTTACCGTTGTTGCGGATAAGGACTATTGAACGTTGGGTGCCAGTGTCGTTGCCACCAGCGTTAGATAGTAAAATGTCAAGCTTTCCATCCTGATTGTAGTCTAATGTGACGCTGCCACGTCCGTGTGCAAAGTAGGGGAGACCATTCTTCATGAGACCAGTCTCGCGAGTCTTGGTTTCAGTCTTGACGGAACCGTCTTCGTTCAGTTCTGGCAGCCAGTTCCCGTCTTCATCAGTCTTGATGTTCCCGTCTTCGTCGCGCTGCCATACGGTGTCTTCGTAGTCTTCATATATCTTTTCGGTAACCATCTCGAATTTGCCATTTCCGAGATTCTTCAAGAACCAACCTCCTGAGGTCCAACCATTGGCCCATGACGTACCACTATAATATATATCATAGTAGCCATTGCCAGTGAAATCACCCCAGATGGGCACAGTACGGTGTGTCTGACGTAGCTGCTTCGACATCTCTTGGTCGAGCTGAAAGGTGATACTTGCATCCTGTGCATTCATCGTTGCCGAAGCCATCATCACGACTCCGAGCAATAAAGTCTTAAGCGTAAAGTTTTTCATACGAGAATAATTGTGAGTTATTGAATGGTCTGTTTTTGATGCTGCAAAGGTAAGAGCTTCCGCCTATGTATGCGTAACACGTTTGCTCCTAAGATTACAACAAATGCTCAAAAGGTGTTTTGAGTCGATGAAATGGGATTATTTTGAACTATTATTCTATTCTTAACCACCATGAACGGTCGTCCTCCAAGCGAATCTGCGCACTCTCATGGTCACTAAGACGGAGACTTACACGTTTAGCGGCAAAGGCAGGCCACTGCCCACGGTGGCGACTGACGCGCAAGAGGTCGAAGAAGCGATTTCCCTCGAAAGCAGTTTCGGCCGCCATTTCATCAAGAATCATCTCCTCAACGACGGTGATGCTGTCCTGCAAAGAGGCCTGTTCGCCTATCGTATAATTATCTTTGTCGAAACTTACGCCACGACCAAGGCCCCGACGTGCAGTGCCAACATTGCGATTGTCACCATAGGTGTGCGACCATGAGAAATCGGTGTACGCCTCGCCTTGAAGTTCCCATGGTGAGACCTTTAATGTGTCTGCCAGCGTCTCTTCAGTAAGGCCGTATTTTAGCACAGCGAACGCCAGCGATGGTTTGCCTAAGCGGTTCAGGGCTTCAGCAAAGCGAAGGTAGACGTGAGGAGTGCGCAGAAGGGGTAATTGACGAGTGTAATTCAGCGCTGCGTTAGCTTCGTTTAGAGGATCGTAGCCACTGCCGTCGGTGGCCTGCGCATAGTTGTACTTATTAATGAGTTGTATATCCTGTCCACCTGCGAAGGAGAACGTGCCATAAGCAGCAGGCAGATTGCTTCCGCGGCGGTTGAAAGCTTGTCCGCGCAGGTCATTCAGGAAGTATGCGCCGACGCTTTGCCCGTTGACAGGGGTGAAAAAATAGGTGCGTTGACGCATAGCTTCAACGAATGATGATGCTGGAACGATGCTTGGCACTGTGTTGTAAGCCAGATGGATGAGTGAAGGATGATAATCCCGAGCATCGCTGCTATAGGCCATCTGAAACAGCATCTCACCCGTGTAGCTTGAGGTGTGGGGCATAGAAGCATCGGTGCGTGTGTTGTTGTTCCAATCGTTGCTATAGCCCTCGCTGATTGTGAGATGATGCTGGCGGATGTAGTCGTAGTAGAGCTGAGCTGCCTGGTCATAATGGTTGAGGAAGAGATGCAGGTCGGCAACGAATAGCAGTAGCGGAACGAAGAGTGTACGGGTCTGGATACCGTCAACGGAGCCATAATCGAGGTGACGCACGCCAAGATAAGGTGTGAGGTCGTCAATTAGCAACTCCGCCATCTCCTCAATACCCTTTACGGGATAGTCTGCTAACGTGCTCTCCAGCGTGAGCAGAGGTTTGTCAATGTATCGCACTTCACCAAAAGCCAAAGCCATATGCCAGTATGTCCAAGCCCGCAGGCCTCGTATGGCTGCATATTCAGGCAACAGCACCTTCGTCTGGTAATCAACAAGTGATGTGTCCATACGCTCAAGGGCAAAGTTGCAGTTGTTGATTACAGAGTAGTAGTCCATACGGTCGGCGTAGATATTGCCTTCTGTAACGGAGAAGTCGGCAATGTCTTGCAAGTCCTTTATGGCATCATTAGTGGCTGACATCAGGTCTCCTCGAAGCTCGCCCAGCAACACGAAGCGTTCGCCCAGTCGCTGGAACTGCGAGAGGATACCCATCACGCTGTAGAGAGAATCGCCTGGATGCTCGATACGTTCGCCGTTGTCGACTACGACGCTTGTCGATTCCATGTAGAAGACATCCTCACATGAGGTCAGGGACAATAGACCAACAATCATATATAAGGAATAACGTTTCATTTCAATTATGAATTACTAATTACGATTTACAGATTAATCTTCACACCCAGCTGGAATGAGCGGGAGGATGGCACGAGGCCAGAGTCAACACCTTGGTAGAGGACAGAAGTAGACATGGAAAATTCAGGATCGGCTCCCAAGTATCGGCTGAAGGTTAAGAGGTTGTTAGCGCTGGCCCACAATGATAGGCCTTGCAGGAATGAGGTATTCAGGGGTACATCATAAGTGAGTTGCAGACGGCGAAGTTTCAGATAAGTGGCATCCTCAACCCAACGGTCGCTTGAGCGGCTGTTACCCATAGGGTCGCCGTAAACAGCTCGAGGCATGTCGGTTTCCTGACCGCCAGCCGTCCATCGGTTCTCCATTGCTTTAGTCTGGTTCCACAGCTTACTACCCGATTCCAGTTGTTGGCGCAAGGCATTATAGGCTTCGCCGCCAATGCTGTAGCCGAAGATACCATCCAGCGTCAGACGTTTCCATCGGAGCTGCAAGTTAAAGTTGCCGTATAAATCGGGATTTGGATTGCCAAGGACGACACGGTCTGATTCGTCTATAATGCCATCGCTATTCTGGTCAACGAAACGGACATCGCCTGCCTTGAAGGTAACCTCTTCACCATTCTCGGCAACGATGCGGAGGTTGGCGCGTGCAGCTTCTGCAGCATCGCGTAGTACGCCGTTGGTCTGCCAGCCATAAAAAACTCCGGCAGATTTGCCCACAGCGGTTAGTATGGTAGCTCCGGCAACATCTGTTGTGAACGAGCCGTTTTGGAGGTCTTGGATCTTGTTGTCGTAGTGCCCCAGCATGATGCCGAGTATCAGTCTCCAGTCTTTGCCGTCAATAATTCGAGCTGAGGTTGAGAACTCGAAGCCGCGATTAGTCAGTACGCCGTTGTTGTCCCAGTAGTAGGGCATTCCTGCTATGTCATTTAGGCGTTTACGAGTGACGAGATCGCTGGTGCGTGCCCAAAATACATCTGCCCCCAACTGCCAACGATTGTGAAGCATCGACAGGTCCAAGCCTAACGAAGCTCGGCGTGTAGTCTCCCATTTTAGGCCTTCGTTGCCGAGATTGTTCAGGTAGGGACCCTGCGCGTCTTGTAGTGATGAGGCAATTTGCTGATAGGTGTGATTGGCAAAAAGTGGCAGGCGGTCGTTGCCCGTTTGGCTCAGAGAGACGTGCAGGCGAGCTTCGTTAATGGCGCTAAGGCTACTCATCCAACGCTCACTACTAATCAGCCATGCAGCCGAGAGTGAAGGATTAAACGCCCAGCTGACGCCTGCCATCTTCAATCCTCCTGCATCCAGTCCGTAGCGAGATGAGGTGGAGAGTTCCAATCCGAGGTTGAGGAAATATTTGTTGAAATAACTGTAGTCAGCAGTGATGAACCATGCTGCTTCGCGTTCTTTGTAGTTGTCACCTTCAATCCAGCGTAAGTTGCTGTTCGTGTTGGAAAGGGCTCGCATGAAGTCCGAGCCCGTGTTGTATCCCAGGCCTGAGTTCCACTTATAATATGTGTTATAGAATCGTCCGCCTGCTGCCAGACGCAAATCATGGCTATACTTATTGAGTGCCGTCCAATCAAGTCGTCCTTCAGCGCTCAGCGTACTTTGGCGTGCCATAAGATTGGCGACCATGTTCAACGCTGTGTTGTAGACTTCCTTCTGCTGGTTCACCAGAGGCATATCGGCCACTCCATGATCAGGCAGAAAAACGTCCTCTGCTGTCTTGTCCCAGCTGAAACCCAGGATAGCACTTAGCCGTAGGCGGTCGGTAAAACGGTATGACGGGCGCATGTTTAGGTTGAAGCGATAGCGGTCGATGCTGGGAATATTGTCGCCTGTCAGCGCTACAGGGTTGCCTACGCCCAGCTCGTCAGTGTCATTCATGCGGATGGTGGCCTGTCCTGCCGAGTTGTGCTGCCATGGGCCATATAGGGGCGACTTAATGAGTGCTTGATAAACAGGGCTGTGCACCTCGTCCAATCCGTCGAAGGCGGCGTTTGTCATGGTCTGTGCATAGGCGATGTCAGCAGCGAGGGAAAGTCGCTGTGTTAGCTTGATGTCGCTGTTGAATCGCACGTTCATGCGTCCGAAGCTGGTGCCTTCAATACTACCATTGTTCTTACCGTAGCCGAGCGAGAAACGATAGAGGGCAATGTCGTCACCGCCAGCCACATTGATGCCATAGTTTTGCAGGAAAGCCGGCTTGATTACTTCGCCGAGCCATTCGGTCTGCTGATGAGAATCCCAATAGTACGACTTTAATATATCATCTTCGATGAAATGGAATTGCTCGCGTTCTTCGGTCTTCAGACCGCGCATGACATCAGAGGCGTAGCGTTTGTATGCTTCGGCGTTCATCATGGGCATTGAGCGGAAAGGCATTTGAAATCCCATTGAAATGTTAGCCTCTATTTTTGTTGCCATGTCTTTGGCGCGTTTGGTGCTGATTACTACTACACCCGCGGCACCCTTAGAACCCCAAATAGCGGAACCATCGCGCATAACCTCAATGCGCTCGATATCGTCGGGAGCAAGCATGTTCAGTGGGCTGCCATTGTATCCTGTCACCAGGCTTTGGGCATCCTCCCCCATCTGCCATTCCACACCGTCAATAATAAACAAAGGCTGACTGCTGAGATTAATTGACTGTAAACCACGGATAAAATAAGTATCACTCGAACTGGGCTGACCACTCTGGTGTGACGAGCGCAACATCCCGTCAATGTGTAAATTAAGTTCCGATGGGTCTGTTGTTGTCAACTCATCAAGCATCGTGATGTCCACGACCGTGCGTCCTTGCACGGGCACTATCTGACTCTTACACTCAGGTGCCGAAACCAAGAGAGGCACGTCAAGCGATGGCAGTTGAATCTCGTAAGTGCCATCGTCGCCAGTCATGGCGCTAACTTTTAGATTGGGAGATGTTAGGTTCACACCGACTAAGCCTTTGCCCGTTGTGGCACTGGTAATGCGACCACGCACGGTGATAGCAGTTTCCTGAGCTTGAACCATTGAAATGGTCATAAGCACAAAGGAGCAGAGAATGATTCCTGTCTTTTTCATAAGCATGAAATATCTCTTTTTCTTTAATCTGTTCTCATTAATAATAATACTATTCAACAACAGGCACAAAGCGAACACAGTCCACACGAAACTTGCGTATGTATCCGTTCCTTGCATCGGCAGCGGTGACACGGGTGCGCACTTGCAGCGTAGTTGTTGGTGTTACGTCGAGCGAGGCATTGCCCGGTTGCAAATGCCACATGCCATCGTGGTAGTCTGATACCGGAAACTCTACACCCTCGAATGCCTTAACCGAGATGATCTCAGACAAGACTTCTCCGTCTGATGTAAGGCCGCTAATCTCCACCGGCGTACTCATATTTTTTGCTGTAGAACGGCCATTGCTCCCGCGATACATCATCTGGAAGACTACTTTAGTCTTTTCGCCGGTCAAATTAAATCCATCAACCATCGGGTTAACGAAGTCAACGTACACATCGTACTTCGTGGCCAGTGCATCAGCAATGTAAAATGTTACACCACCGTCGACATTGCCACTAGACACTTCGAGGTAGCTATCGTCGCTTACACCTTGTACCAAACTCTCTACATCAGTGTTGCGGACATAACAATTGGTTCCCGAAAGGGCTACGCGGCTGTCCATGTCCTCTGCTTCAACCATGAGCTTATGATTCCAAATACAGGTATCGTTAGCGTTCAGATGGGTTGGAGCCACGTAAATGATGCCATTTGAACCTTCAATGCGTTCGTAACCGGCCAGAAAGGCTTTAACTGGCTTGATAACTTTACCCGTTACTGTGACAAGGCTGTCGGCAGTCTCATCAACGATGCCACGGAAAGTCAAACCACCCAGGATA
The DNA here is from genome assembly GCA_017469685.1 of Bacteroidaceae bacterium. Lineage (GTDB taxonomy): Bacteria > Bacteroidota > Bacteroidia > Bacteroidales > Bacteroidaceae > Physcousia. The sequence goes on from JAFUFW010000026.1 coordinate 10,895, forward strand.
GCTAGACCCGTCTGCACATGCTGAATACTATCGGCTTCGAATGGAGCTGCGGCGTAAGCAGTGAAAGCTGGTGCTACGCGCTCCATCTCTGCAGCCCAAACGTCATCGGAGGGCAGTATCATAGTGAACAGCGAATCTTCATCGGCAATGTCTCCGATGCCATACCGGCCATCCTCAAGCAGTGGATTGTAATCAATGAAGACGCTATCGTAGCTTGTGGAGCGACGTTCATCGTAGATCTTTTGGTCGAACTGAGACACGAATGTGGCAACGTCAGCAAAACGCTTGTCTGCATCCAATAGTTCGCGTATACTATATTTATAAGGTATCTGCGACGTGAGGATGTGCAACAGACCATTCCTCGCCGTAATATCGGCATTGGCGATAGGTGCTCCATTGAACGTACTCAAATCAGAGAATTGCATGCGCTTGCCGTTGAGCATCTTGATGAGCCCCTCTGTTGAAGTTGGGTTGCTGAATCGGGCTATATGGTTGCTGACAATCCGTTGTACACTTGCAGTATCGTTGAAATCGAGGTCCGCTAAAGCCTCGTCGGTGGGAGCCCATACCGTGTAAGTCTGGTCATTCGTCAGCAACGCATCAACACCTGTTTGACGGAGAGCCTTTGTGAACTTAGAGAGTCTTCCATCGCTTGAAATGAGGGCCATAAGATGTTTATCGCCCAAACCTCCCGTCCTACCGTAATGCTCATCCCACTCATTCTGGCATGATGATAGGCAGAATGCTCCACATACAAAGACCCACCCCAGTGCTCCTTTAAAGTGTGGGAGATATAATACCCTTCTTATATTACTTGTTATCTTCATATCTTTTACGTTTACAGTTTTCCTAAATATCCAACCCTTTTTCTCTCCCCGGGGTGGGCTTTTCACTCCCTATCCTCATCTCTTAACAGATCAACGGGGATATATTCGATATAGTCCGCGTGAAACTGGCGTCCTCCACCCTTGTCGTCCATGTTCTTAGCGCGGAAGTAGTGGTAACCATAATCTTGGAACAAGTACTGCCCGATGATTATGCGCAGGCATGCCGACATATCTCGCAGCGACTTGCCGCCTTCCTGCCCTGTGTACATACTGGTCGGAGCCTTCATATAGCCGTGATTGCGCATCATCTTATCGTTCTCTATGCCGTCGTCGCTGGTGTCCTCATCATGAACGTAGCCGATACGCGGGTCGTTTTCAGCACCATTGTAGCCGATTGTCAGGTCAACAGGGATGCCTGCTATCTGCCCGTCGATGAAGAGTTGTGCGATACCGCGCCAGTTTTCTGCCCGATAGCCAAGGCGTATCTCATAGTTGCCAGGAGGCACAGGGAGCATCTTTAGCGTGAAGTCGTACATCGGTCCGGCGATGAGCATCTCGTCACTTTGATAGTTTGTCCAGCCATCAGAGGCCCAGAGGGTGAGAGCCGAACCTGTGTTATATTTGAAATAGTCACCACAGAAATCCTGAGGGAAAGCTCGGGCGCTACTCAAATAGTCCCAATTCCATCGGATATGGTTATTGGTCAGCTGAGGTGGTACACTGTAGAAGTCGAAGCGGATGCGTTTGTGTAAGACGTCAGTCCTCATGACGTCTTCATCATAGATTAATAGGTCCCGTAGTGTATGGATATACCCGTTCATGACTTCGATGTTACAGGCAGTCTCGTCCAGATGCACACTCTGGCCATTCCGTCGGCGGTTGATTTCAGGGCCCGCTTTTATTTCCATCAAGCGGTATTGCAGCATCGTTTCATAGTATTCGTATGCTTTTGAACGATAGGTTGGTGCACAAGCAAAACCAGTGTATACCATCGAGCCTGTATTCATTTGGCGATTCAAGATGTGATAGGCGATGAACAGGTGCAACGGATTGTGCTCGGACGTGTAATCCCCCAGGTCCTTTGTGCCATACCACTGACTTGCGAACTGCTCTACAGCCGTCAGTGTGTCCACTCCTTCAATGTCAAGTCCTGCTTCTCGTAAGACTTCGTCGGTTTCAGCAAAGACAGTCCAGCCTAATTTGCAGTGTTCGAAGTGGCTCTGCGACGGGTCTTCACCGTCATAGCCGGCAGGCCCGATGTAGTTGGGGTCGTATATGTCAGACATTTGCTCGTTGAAGCCAGAAGCTTCGAAAGCGCGGGTGAAGACCTTAAGAGCTGGCTGTTGGCTTAAGCGTTGCAGGAAGGTCTCCTCGGAAGGCTCTATCACGCAATCGACCACATGTACCACACCATTATGCACTTCATTGTCTGCACTGACGATTGTTGCTACGCTGTTTACCACTATTTCGCGCTGCCCAAGGTCATTAATTACAAAGCTGATTTGTATTGTGCGATCCTGCATACTCAGCAGGGAGGTGGCATTACCCAAAAAATCCGTTGTCAGAAATTCCTGAGTGTTATTGGAGATTGTGCTGCTGTACACTACTTTTTGCATATCCTCGGTAGTTAGGTCATTCCAGGTCTGTCCGCGATTGACCAGCCAGCGCTCGATAGCCTCGTTAGTTGGCGGGAAACAGGTGAAATGACCATAGATACTCAGTAGCGACGTGTTGCCCGTCTGTTCGAGCATCTGATAGAAGTTGCTCAGTTCAGGCGTGTGTTGACAGAAGCTGGCCACCGTTTCACCCGTGAAGGTGTACATGGCTTCGTCCTGGATATCGTCACTGTTACAAGAGACGATGAGAGCTATTGCTGTAAGGGCTGCAATGGTCGCCATGCAACGGCGACATAAAGAACTTTTGACAGTATTCATCGTTTTACCTTGTTATATCGTTAGATGTCTGGTAGAATCTGTTCTGCTTCAAAAGAGTGTTTGCACGCAACTCATCGCGGTGTATTGGCATGTAGACGGCATCCACGTCGTTGAGTTTGGGGCGAACGTCCGACCACATACTGACTATCTCCTCATACCTTTTGCGCAGGTATGTCTCCAGAACTTGTGTGGGTGTTCCTTCGCGACGCATTCTGCGCAGTAGGTCGAAGTAGCGTTTCCCTTCAAAGAGAAATTCTCGCTGCCGTTCGTCAAAGACCAAATTACGCACTTCGTTTTGACTGTTGTAGTTACCGATTAAAGAACCAGGCTCAAGGTCGGGATTAGCACGATCATAGGTGAGCCCACAGAGGCGCACGGCCTCAGCCAGTTGGTCGGCTCCGCCCAGTTCCGCCATTGCCTCAGCTTTCATCAGATAGATGTCAGGCAGACGATAGATAATCCAGTTGCATGTGGCATCGCCCCATACGAAGTCTGATTCGCGGCCGGAGACGTTGGTCTGGTTAGTACGTATGGCAATGTATTTCTTGATGGCGTAGTAAGCACCGGCAGATACGAATGCATTCATGCGCCTTAGGTCGCGTTGGGCGAGGAAGAGGTCTGCACTTCCACCGACATTTGAGAAGTTATAGCTCGACAGGCATGCATCAGTAGTATTGTCTCCAAAGAAATCGCGAACAGCGTAGTTGATGTTATTCTGGTCGAGTTGCAGTTCCCATATACTCTCGTTGCTGTTCCCTTTCACGAAGACGCTTGAGAAGTATGTCGAAGAACGCTCCAAGGAGAGGGGATTATTGGTAGTTAAAAGGACCTTATCGCATGCATCAATGCAGTCCTGATAGCGATTGAGCCAAAGTGCAATGTCAGCTTCAAGGGCCCATATAGCCTTCTGGGTGATGCGGCCCTTAGTATAGGGAGTATTCTCTGTCCACAACGTTGTAGCCTGTGTATCGACTGCCTGTAAATTCGACAGCTCCTGTGCCAGGATCTCGTCGCCTGATGTCTGCGGAACCATGAACGGGCGGCTGTCATCCTCATAAGGTTCCGTCACATAGGGCACATCTTTAAACGTGCGCACCAATGTGAAGTAGCAGAATGCGCGGATTGCGGTGGCTTCAGCAAGGTGCTGGCTCAATTCAGTAGTTGAGTAGTCTGGATCCTCATCTCGAACATTGGGCGCATTAGCCAAAAGCGTGTTGCATTGGTTGATGCAGGTATAGAACTGGTTCCAGCGAGTGTATTCATTAGTAGCAGTGATATCAGCTGTGAGAATTTTGAAGATATTGTCCTCTCGATTGCGACTGTCGAGGACATTATCACTGCGCACTTCCCCCCATACTATCAGACGTTTGATTACGCCCTGATCTGCCAGTGTCCGATAGCAGGCTCCCATGGCTCCCTCCACGTCACTTTTCTTTTTCCAGAAATCCTCACGCACCATCTCGCTCTCGGGAGGCGTAGAAAACCAATCCTCGCAGGAGGTGGTGAGGCAGAGGCTAAGTAGGAGAACCATCCCCCAGCCCTTCCCTGTTAAGGAGAGGTGCGCATAGTCCTGCAGCCTGTTCTTTATATTCATTATCATTTTCATAGTCATATAACTTTTCTATATCTGTTTTAAAATCCTACGGTCACGCCCAGTGTGAAGTAGCGAGCGCGAGGTGTGCGATTGTTGTCCTTGGCTACACCAAAGTCGCTACCTTTTGGTGATATTTCAGGATCGGCACCTGTGTACTTAGTCAACGTCAGCATATTGTTCAGAGTCATGCTGAGCATCAGGTTATTCAGGCCTATGCGCTTGATGAGATTGGTGTCAAAACTATAGTTGAGGGTCACTTGCTTTAGACGCAGGAACGAACCACTCTCCACAAAACGATCACTGGCCAGCCAGTTGTAACCATTTTGGTAAAGGGCGCGTGGCATCTCTGTCGCATCGCCGTCCTTGCGCCAGCGCCAATTGGTGGCAATGCTCTGATTGCTTGTAGTGTACATATTCTCATTGTACATACGGCCGTAGTTGATGACCTTCGATCCAAGACGGAAATTTGCCCATGTGTTGAGTGTTAGCTTCTTCCAGCGTAGTGTGAAGCCAAAACCGCCGTCAAGCTTTGGGTTGGAATTGCCGAGATAAACCACATCAAGTTCGTCGATGGTACCATCATGGTTGATGTCTTCATAAATGGCATCTCCACCACGAAAACGATAGTTTGTACGACCATAGTCGAAATACATCGGCACCGCAGCACCTTGTGCATCGAGTACGGCGTTACCATCGGCATCGCGCACGATGGGGGCATTGGGGCCTGACACGCCCGGATTCTCTATAGGCGAGTACTTGTCATACTGATAGACTCCTTTGAAGTGAAAGCCGTAGATACTTCCGAAAGAATTATTAATCTGTATGCGATTCAGGTAGCTACCGTTCTCTGGCGAGAAATCACTCTGGTACGAACTAAGCACCATAGGATCCAGCTCCTTGATAGTGTTTTGGTAGTTCGAAAGGTTAACGTTGACGTCCAACTGCCAGTCACCCTTCTTCACCAGACGACTGGTGGAAAACTCCAGTTCCCAGCCGTCGTTGTCCATTGTGCCGGCATTAATGTAGCTGATGCTACCGAAGCCTGTACTTGAAGGTATCGTTTGGTTGGCAAACAACAGGTCGCTGGTACGGCGATGGTAGGCGTTCATTACGATGCGGTATCGATAGTCCAGCAGGCTCAACTCAAGACCAACGTTGATACTTGAAGAACGTTCCCATTTGAGATTGCTCAGCTGTAGGCTTGCAGGTTTGATGGTGGGCATGTTGATATAGTTCGAACCATAGCTGTCGTAACGACTGAAATAAAGATATTCATAGTCAGGACGGTTGCCTGTTACGCCCCATCCGACGCGCAGACTTCCCTCTGAGAACCACTTCTCACTAACCCGTTTCATCCATGGCTCGCTGGTGAAAATCCATTTTCCTGAGATGGAGGGAAAAAAGCCCCAACGGTTATCTGATCCGAAACGACTACTACCATCCCAACGGGCACTGGCATCAACAATGTAGCGGTCTAACAGCATATAATGCCCACTGGCAAGGAAAGCCATGTTTCGCCCCTGATTCTTGGCACTATAGAATGATTCAGGGACCATGTGGCCTCCATTGGAGACATCATTAGCGATGCTGGAAGCCAGACCGTAGCGCTCGAACTGCTGAATCTTGCTGTGGCTCACATCCATCTGCCATGATCCGTAGAGCATCAGGCTGTGGTCTTCGCCAAGTCTCGGCATCCACGTCAGATTATGGTCGGTGTAGATAGTCATAGCCTCGCTCTCACGCTGATAGCCACGATTCACTGCGCCGTCTGTCCATTGCTTGGTGGAGGTGGCGCGGGGTCGGAACTTAGTATCCTTCACGTTCTCTGAATCGAACTTTACGTAACCCTGGTAGCGCAGTTTTCCGCCATCGTCAGGGTCAATAAAGTCGTAGCGCAACCGCAGGGTAGGCATGATGCGCATATTGGTCTGCTGGTATGAGGCCAGTCGGGCTATTGCCACAGGATTGGCCAGATCTTTTTGATCGCCGTTTAGCACTGAGGTTTGGGCGATGTTGAAGAATTCACCCGTAGGATTGCCGTCGGCATCTCGGCGATAGATGCTGGTATTAGGCATCTTGCGATAGGCTATGCTCAATAGCCCCTCAACGCTACCGTCACCATAGTTTTTGTCATTGTCGGTATAGGTGATATTGAACTCCGAGCCGAACATCAGCTTACGGCTGACATTGTACTCGAGATTCATCATGCCTGTGAAGCGGCGCAAGCCCTGTTCTATGATGGTGCCAGACTGGTTGTAGTAGCCCAAAGATGTACGGAAACGGGCGCGCTCGCCGCCTCCCTGAATCGAGAGGAGGTGGTCGTGTGTCCAGCCTGTCTGGCGAACGGCATCCACCCAATCGGTATTTTGCGTGAAGTTGTTAAAATCGGATGCGGTGCCATAGATATTCAGGAACTGTTGGCGGTCGTAGCTATACTCTGGGATGTTCACGTCCTGGCGGTAAGCATTGAAGTAGGCTTGCTTCATCAGCATCGTGTACTCATCGCCGTTGAGCAATGGCGCACCTTTCGGTTGCCAGTTGCCGGAGAGGCGATAGCTGTAGGAAACACGAGTAGGCCCCGTAACACCTTTCTTTGTCGTAATGTTAATGATGCCATTGGCGCCGCGAGAGCCCCAGATGGCACAAGCAGCACCATCTTTGAGAACGGTTATCTCTGCAATGTCATCAGGGCTGATACTGAGAAGATTGGCAAACTGCTCATTGTCCGCGTTGGCAAAGTCGAAACCCTCGGTATTGCTCTCAAATGGGATATTGTTGACGAGAATGAGTGGCTCGTTGTTACCATTGATGCTTGTGATGCCACGGATACGCATCGTAGTGCCACTCCCCAAGTCGCCTGAATTAGCCACAATGTCGAGGCCTGCAATGCGCCCCTGCAGTGCATCGTCGATAGACGAAACGGACATTCCATCAAGCTTCTCTGTAGTGAAGCGTTGCATCGCTCCTGTGTACTCGCGTTCAGGGATAGCCATGCCACCTGAGCTGACATTTCGGGTGGCTTTAACAACGACCTCTGTCATTACGTTTTCAGCTTTCAAGGTAACATTAAACTTTCTCTGGCTACCAATAGGAAATGATTGTTTCTTATATCCAACGTAGCTGCAGACGAGCATATTGTCTGTTGAAGTCACAGAGATGGAGAAATTGCCGTCGAAGTCGGTACGGGCTGCTGCCATGATACGCCCATTCTTGTCTTGTTCTACGACGGATGCAGCAATAAGTCCATCGGGCTCATCGTCGCCGATTACGCGCCCTGTCACAATCGTTTGGGAATGAAGGACAGCCGTCGAAATCAGAAGTATAAGTGAAATAATAATTCTATTTTTCATGATGTTGGCCTCCTTTACTTGTTATATGGTGCTACGCGGTTCACTATATGGATGACGGCACGACTCGATGCAAGAATGTTGCTTGCTTTCAAGGGATCCTTGTTGTCTACGATTAGGTCGCGCGCCCAGACATTGAAAGTCGATGGGTCATCGGTCATCACCGATGCCGGCGAGTCTGTCCCGAAGCTTAGGCTGTTGCTTGTTGAGGTCACGGTGATGGGTATGAACTGCCCGTTCGCCTTGCGAGCTGCCGTGTAGAAGGTCTTTGTCCAAGCACCTGTACCAACAGGTATAGCTCCGTCGATGAAATGGAAACGCAGGAAGTTGAGGAGGTACATGCATCGTTCTTTTTTTGTGGATTCGTTGTCTTCCATTGATATACGATCCCACTCCCAGAGGTTCTGGTCAGCATGGAATGCGGCGTCGATGGCCTCATTAGTGGGTACAAGAATGGTATAGCGGTAGTTGTTGAACGATGTTACAATCTGCCCTACACCGCTGCTCTGCTCTGTGGTCTGCTGGTCGAATATAGCCTGAATGTCCTTATCATCCTTGAAATAAGAATAGACCGTGGGGTCGCCTTGCAGAAGCTCGAAGAAACGGCTGTACCGCGGATTTCCCTTGAGAGTCGAGTAGACTGAGAGCATAGGATCTTGTAGAATGCGGTCGATAAAGAAGGTATGACTGTTGTTTGTGATGTAGATGCTATCTTTAAGCCGTGCTGCAGGCAAGCTAAGCTCAGCATCGCCGGCGCCGGTAAACGTAGTGGATAAGTTGCTCCCGGAGGCCCGTTGGATAATGGAGCCGCCCTTCGTCAGATAGAAGGTCTTGTCGCCTTCGTCCATGAAGCCAGACATAGGCTCGCCTTCTGTGTCTGCTACCACGATGTGCATATCAAGGATGTCACGTAATCGATTCTGGATGCGACTTTGGTCGGCCGAGGCATTACCGATGGTTCGCAGTAGTGTACCACGGCTGCCATCTTCGTTCACTGAAAACACATCGGCTAAGATGCGCCCATTGGCAACTTTGAATCCCCAAATCTCACGATTATCAACGCCTGTATTTGCATAGATACTCCATGAAATGGGTTCGGCATAATATCGCACAGCCGAGTCGGTCGGCACAAGCAGGTTGTATTGATTCTCTAATGAACGCAGGTAAAGGTGGAACTTCAGTTCGTCGTTCTCGTCAATAGCAGCTTTCATTACACGAGTGATGGGTGAGGTAAGCGTAGGAGCATAGGCGCATTTGTAGTCGATGGGTGGAAATACGGTGTTGGTGAAATAGACCAGACCGTTGCACCCAAGCTGAGTACCTACAATGTAGTCTTTCTTCATGTGCATTAAGTTGCCCTTTTGATCTGCCAGATTGTCCCATCCGTTAGGCAGTGAACCAACAAAAGACTTCAGCTGATGGTTCTTGATGAACTTGCACAGCACATCGAGGGGCACATTGTCCCATGTTCCATAAACTTTACGAAGGAAGTCGCCGTTGGCCGATACGAAGTAATTCTGCATTGCTTCATCTGTAGGTACGAACATAACGCCCATATCCGTTGGCGCTCCCAGACGGTTGTAGGCAGGGTCGAAATATAGCATGCGGTCATCAGTTAGAGTCTCCGTCTCACGGCCTGGCAGCCAAGGTGTCTGAGTGCAAGCTCCTACTCCATTATCGTTGAAATAGCGGCGGACGAAAACAGAATCTGTTACATAGTCGTTCATCTCGTCGGCACGCACTGTGGCATCGATATCAGCATCATAGAAAGGGGCCGAGAACTTATTCATCAGACGGGCAAAGGTTTTGGTGTTTGCGTTTCGCTCTATAATTTCAGCCATATTTGGCAAAGGTGCCACTACCTCGTCAGCCACATGGAGATAACCGTTTTTGCATGTTATGTTCTTGTCAGCCTCGCCAACGTGCGCGCCATTAATATAGAAGCCTTTTTCATCGTATGCGAGTCCGCCGCTGACAACAGCCCAGTCGGCCTCAGTGATGCCCTGCTTAACCATGAAGGCTGGCGTGAAGATTACATCTGGGCGAGCCTGATTATCTACTATCCATTTTCCTTTGCGCACGTGAAAGCGTTCCCACCATTCAGTACTTGGAACATCCTGAGAACTGAATAATTGTATTCTGTCATAAATGGTTGCAGAAGCGTCGCGCACTACTGCTGTGCCTTCGCCATCATTGTCGCTGTTGGTGTTGGGTACATTTGCCAGCATATTATCCAGATAAGCCATATTAAGCATTGAAGCATTAAAAAGATAGCTGACCTCGGCACGAGATAGCTGGTTGACGATGTCGCGAGGGTTGTCGCCCGTCAGTCCCTGCTGAGAGAAATAGCATTTGTATGCGTCGTCGCTGGCAGGGAATAGCGTCTTGCTTCCCGTGCGGGTGAGAGTGCCGTCAAGCCCGAGACGGTCGGCAAGGGTCAGGTACGTGCTGTATTTTCCATTCTGCTGTAACCAGTCGTATATGTTAGCCCCAAGCCAGGAGGGTTCCTCGTTGTCGTAGGAGTAGTCGTCCTTGCAAGCTGTGAGCAATCCTATACAAGCCATAGTCAGCAATAGGCACTTGGCAATTGATTGTTGCATTAGATTTGACATGAGTTGGATTTGTTATTCTTTTTTCGTTGCAAAGGTATGATGTGAGTTACTTCCAGAAGGCATACCGATGCGTCGTTTTTTATCACATTCGCTCCAATTTCTTATTATTTGTCAAATTGAAGCAGTTTTCCTGCCGGCTTAGTGGATAGCTCGAAATGCAACGTTCCTCCCTTCATTATTTCATCATGAGAGAGCACGGGATGTTTCAATTTTTGCCCATTCCATCGAATGTTTTTTACGAAAAGAGCCTCTTTCCCATGTCGGTCGACTTGAATACGGAATGTCTTTCCGCCGGGCAGGTGGATAGTAGCTTGCCTGACAGAAGGTGCGAACAAAACGTATGCGGCAGATGCAGGGTTCAAGGGGTAAAGGCCAAGGGCTGCAAAGACATACCAGGCTGACATCTCGCCGCAGTCATCGTTGCCTATGTATCCGCTTACGTCTGTATTGTACATCGTGCGACGAATATGATTGACTATTTGGTCAGTTTTCCAGGGCTGTCCGGCCAGCGTGTAGAGGAAAGATACGTGGTGGCTGGGCTCATTGCCATGTGCATAGAGGCCGATGAACCCCGATGCGTTATCGTTGCGCTGGCCACTCGTCTCATGGCAAGTGAAGAAATAGTCGAGCTGGTTAACGAAATTCTTTGTGCCGCCACTCAGTGCTATAAGGTCGTTCACGTCGTGCTGTACAGACCAGCGCCACTGCCAGGCATTACCCTCGGTGAAGGCGCTTCCACCATTTGAGCCATAGCGCAGAGCATCGAAATCTGGCAACCATGTTCCTTTGTCGTCCTTGGGCTGGAAGAGTTGCGTCTCTTTATTGTATAAGTTTCGGTAATTATGGGCGAGAGAGTCGAAATGCTCCATTTCGTCAGTCAGCCCGAGCAGCTCGGCAAGACGCGCAGCACACCATGCGTCGTAGGAATCCTCAAGAGTGATGCTGACACTCTGCGTCTGCACATTCTCCGGCATATAGCCGAGACGCTCCCACAGAGCCCAAGGTGAATCGCGATGTGGCGTGGTCAATGTCTGTTTGATGGCATGCCATGCACGGTGCTCATCTATGTCTGGCACGCCTTTGCGTATTGCCTCTACAATAATGCTGATGGCGTGGTTCCCAATCATGCAATAGTTATCTTCACCCCAAAGTTCCCATATTGGTAAGTAGCCATAGTACTCAGCATGGTCGAGCATTGAGTTGACCATGTCTGAGGCGCGTTTGGGTTGCAATAGGTCGTAGAGTGCGTGGGCAGCCCGGTAAGTGTCCCAAATGCTGAACATAGTGTAGATGTCATGTCCCTCGCGCGCGGTACCTATATTATAATCTGCGCGCGCGTACTGGCCATTGACATCGCTGAAGACATTAGGCTGCTGCATGGCGTGATAGAGGGCCGTGTAGAAAATGGTGGCCTCTTCGGCGGTGAGGAAGTCGGCCATGATGCCGCCCAGCGCGTCATCCCATTGCTGGCGGGCTGCAGCGTGTAGCTGGTCAAAGGTCTGTCTGTCGGCCTCCTGCTGACGGTTCTGCCGGGCGTTTTCCACACTGACAGCCGAGATGCCCACACGCGCCACCACCTGCCGTCCCTCGCCACCGAAGGTCAGTGTGCCCTTCAGGTCGGTGCCGTTGAGGAAGAAAGGAGTATCTGCACCTTCATACCATCGGCCGTCGCCCCATAGCCCGTAGCGTGTGATGGGCTGTGAGAAGCGGATGGAGAAACACACCTTGCGCAGTGGTGCCCACCCCGTGATGATGCGGAATCCCTCGACCGTGTGGGCATCGACCACGCGCAGTTGGGCCCGCTCTATGCGCCGTCCCCAGGAACCCTTGGCACATGAGTGGTCGAGGTCAAGGAACACGCAGCGGGGCTGTTCAGGGGCGTAGGTGTAGCGATGAACGCCCGTGTGTGGTGTGGCCGTCAGTTCGGCCAGAATGTCATCTTCACGCAGCAGTACACTGTAGTATCCCGCTTGAGCCACCTCCCGCGTGTGATCGATGGTGGCCACGCGTCGGTCCTGGCTCACGGGCAGCAGAGCGATGTCCACCAGATCGGCCGCCCCAGTGCCAGAGAGGTGGGTGTGTGAGAAGCCATAGAGGGTCTCCTCCTCGTGGGCGTAGCCAGCGGGGCAGTCCCAGTCGGGTGCCTCGCGTGTGTCTGGCGACAGCTGCACTAGCCCAAAGGGCACCGTTGCTCCAGGATAGTTGTTGCCCCGCAGGGCATCCTCGATTCGGCCTGTGCCGATGAGGGGATTGACGTATTGGGCAACTTGGGCGTGTGCCGTAAACAGCCCCCCCATGAGCAGGAAGAGTGTGATAAGTGATGTGTGATGCTTCATTCAGTGGTTAGTTTATATTTCTTGACTTTTGGTGTACAAAGGTAGAGGTTACAGCCGAAACTGCGGCCATCTGCATGCTTCATCTTTTGCCACGTATGCGCCAAATCCATCCAATATCCACCCAGGCCAAAGGGTTAAGGCTTTTTGCAATAACCCTTGACCCTTTTGGCAATAACCCTTGACCCTTTTGGCAATAACCCTTAAGGGTTTTGACAGGAAGGGTTAAACCAATATGTCGAGAGAAGGACTTTTGAAAAGTTTTTGGTAAAAAAAGTGTGATATGTCGGGTATAATGTGTATGTTTGCAGCAGAAAAAAAACAATATGGTGTGGAATAAGTATCTCTCAGGCCTCCTCCTCCTGTGTGTATCTCTGACTGTGGTCGCTGCTCCGCGCATAGGAATTTTTAAGACCGTAGACAGCCGCGTTGGGCTGTCGCAGAACAATGTCAAAAGCATCGCGCAGGATGACTATGGATTCATATGGTTAGGCACGAAGAACGGACTCTGCCGCTATGACGGGCGGCAGACGCGGCTCGTAAGCGTTATGGATTTCAGGACGGGACGGGCCAACCAGAACATTTCTGCCCTGATGGCTGCTCGGGAGCATCTGGTGTGGGTGGGCACGGACGAGGGCGTCTTCATATACGACGAGACTGCCGACCGCTTCTTTCACATTGACACCGAGGCGCAGGATGGACAACGCATGACAAACTGGGTTGCCGACATACGGCACGACCATGAAGGACGTGTCTGGATTGTGGTGCCTGCCGAGGGCATCTTTCGTATCGAGACGGCAGGACTAACTGGCGCAAGTGAACTATCGAAGGCAGCCATACGCCACTACCCCAATATCAGCGAGGCCAGCAGTGGCCACTTCACATGTCTGTGTGTAACGTCGAGTGGCGAAGTTTGGGCAAGCGGTTGGGACATTGGGCTGTGGCGGCTAAATGCAAAGACTGACCGTTTCGAACAGATCAGCCAAGATGTCACAGGACGTTCTATCCTTGGCATACAGACTAATACTCTAACCGCTTTGCCAGACGGCAGTCTTGCTATGGCTGTGCAGAACGGGCGACTTGTGCTCTATTCTCCACTGAAAGGCGAACTGATCGACAACCCCTGGCAGGACTTCTCATCTACCATTGTGCGTTGTGCTACGGCTTATGATGGTCAGCTTTTGGTGGGCACCTATGACGGTCTCTTCTGCATTGACACCACTACAGGGGAGAGTGTACACTATACCCATAACCGCAGAAACCCCAATAGCCTACCTGACGATATTGTCTACACGACCTTTCGCGACCGCGAAGGAAACTATTGGATTGGAACAATGTTTGGTGGGGCCGCCTATCTGCCAACACGAAAACAAATGTTCACCATCTTACAAACCGACGAATTAGGACATAGCCTCTCAAGCGATCGCATACGACAGTTGACAACCGACGGGGCACAGAATTTGTGGCTTTGCACAGAGGATGGTGGTATCAACAATATAGATTTGCAAACAGGCCACATCACCCCGCACATAGGACAGACGTCAGGCAAGGATGATAACTTCACCATCTGTCTGACATACTATCAAGGGATGCTTTACGCTGGCATCAATAAAACAGGCATTAAGATTGTGGATGTCCGAGATGGGCAGGCGCATATTATTGACAACGCACAGTTAGGCCTGCCTCGTGAGACAACGGTTTATGATATCGTATTCGACCCGCAAGGAATGGCCTGGGTAGGCACAGACCATGGTGTATGGTATGGTAAAGGGATAAGCGGACCCCTTACGCATTTGTCTGGGCTTGAGGAAGGTTGGGTTTACGATATACATTTCAACCATAAAAGCACAATGTGGATGGCAATGATGGGAAGTGGAGTCTACCGTTTGGATGCTCAAGGTCGGCTTGAACACTATACGCCCAACCCTAACAATCCACATAGCCTCTCTTCGGGTAGCGTTAGTGCTGTATTTGAGGATAGCCGTGGTAACATTTGGCTAAGCACAGACCGAGGGGGCATCTGCCGTTATCGCCCTGAGACAGATGATTTTGAACGCATAAGCACGCCAGAAGGTTTGCCAGATGACGTTGCCTACGACATTGTCGAAGATGTTCATGGACGATTATGGTTCGGAACGAACCGAGGGCTGGTGCAGATGAACCCGCAGACAGGGCTCATTCATCTATTCACTACACAGCAGGGGCTGCCGAGTAATCAATTCAACTACAAAGCTGCTCTTAGCTTAGCAAATGGCGACATGCTCTTTGGCACCATTGACGGCCTAGTGCTCTGTCAGCCAGACAATGTGGCCACAGTTGCCGATTCCAAAGCCGATTATCAGCCAAGCCTTTTGTTGACCAGGCTGAGTATTGATGGTCAAGACGTCACGCCCAACACATCCGGATCTCCTCTGAAGACTTCCATCATGGAGACGAAACGAATAGTGTTACCCTACAATCGCACTAATATTAACCTTGGAGTGGCTCTTTTATCGTATGCCTCAGGAATGGAGACCATCTGCGAGTATCGCCTCGAACCTATCGACACTGAATGGCACGTAGTGCCCGACGGCGGGCTGTCGTTGGCCAGCCTTGCCTCAGGCAGCTATTCTCTTCGGCTGCGTTCCAGCAACCTGACTGATGAGGATACACCCCATGAGATGCGCACATTGATTATAGTTGTACGTCCGCCGTTGTGGCGCCAGTGGTGGGCCATACTATTATATATAATATGTGTTGGTTTCATTGCCACTATGTGGTTTCTTTGGTATCGCCGTAGGAAGGAGCAACAGTTTCAGGAACGTCAGCGCCTCTTTACGATAGAAAAAGAAAAGGAACTGGGCGAGAAGAAAGTGCAGTTCTTCACCGAGATAGCTCATGAGATACGGACTCCACTCACTCTAATCAACGGGCCATTGGAAATTATTCAGAAGGCGGGGGTTAAGGACAAATACATAGAACGGAACTTAGGAGTCATTCAACAGAACACCAATCGTCTGCTGAATCTCGCCTCGCAATTGCTCGATTTCCAAAAATTAGGTTCGGGCGAAACAAAACCAAAGTTGGAGACGGTGAACGTAAGCGAACTGCTACGCGACACAATGGAACGCTTCGAACCAACCTTTAGCATTCGCGGAAAAACACTTACCACAAAACATATTGAACCTGCCGTGCTGGCTCTCATCGACCGTGAAGCCGTCACAAAGATACTCAGCAACCTGCTCAACAACGCCCTGAAGTATGGGCAAAGCTGCTGTGAGGTGGAACTTGTCACTTACGCCAATCGTTTCCGCATTTTGGTGTATTCCGACGGTGCTCTTATACCACCCGAACGATGCGAAGCCATCTTCGACCCATTCGTTCAGTTGAAAACTCACAGAGAGACAACAGAGGAACCCATAGGTGGAGTTGGAATTGGCCTTGCACTTTGTCGCTCACTGGCCAAGATGCACAATGGAACACTGACAGTGGAGCCTGCCGTAAAGGGAGATGACACGGTTGTGGAAGGCAATTGTTTCGTCCTTGACTTACCTTTAGGCAAAGCCATGATTACCGATGAAGCTTCCGACGCTCCAGGAAACAACACTTTACCCGACAATACAGCTCTCGCCGATGATGGTTTGCTGACTCAGGGAAACGTGCGCGGAGCCAATGTCCTGCTCGTGGAAGACGAAGAAGGTATACGCGATTTCATCGCTGAGCGACTCCGTGAAGATTTCATCGTCGAGGTTGCGGAAAACGGACAAGTTGCTCTCGACATATTGAAAGCCAACCACATCGACCTTGTCATCACCGACATCATGATGCCCGTAATGGACGGCGTAGAGCTATGTCGCCACATCAAGCAGGACATAGATTTCAGCCATATCCCCGTCATTTTCCTCACGGCAAAGAACGATACCAACACGAAAATCGCTGGCCTTCAGGTTGGGGCTGAGGCTTACATTGAGAAGCCCTTTGCTTGGGACTTTCTTCGTTCGCAAGTCATCTCTTTGCTCAGCAACAGACAGAAGGAACGTGAAGCATTTGCCAAGCGTCCTTTCTTCCCGATGAACGGGATGCAGATGAGTCACGAAGACGAGGAATTCATGAATCGTGCTCTTGAAGTCATCAACAAACATCTCTCAGATGATAGTTTCAATGTTGAGGCCATGGCGTCGGCGCTTTGTATGAGCCGTAGTAGCCTTCTGCGTAAAATAAAGACATTATTCGATATGCCACCTCTCGATTTTATACGGCTTATTCGCTTGAAGAAAGCCGCCGAACTCATTCAGAAAGGGCGCTATCGTATGGGCGAAATATGCTTGATGGTGGGGTTCAGCAACCATTCTTATTTCTCGAAACTATTCTGCAGACAGTTTGGCATGACCCCAAAAGACTTCGAGAAGCAAATAGAAGAACAACGCTTGAAAGCAAAGATTTTGCGTCAAAAATAGCCCGTTTCATCGTCTTTGCTTCATTTGTTGTACAAAATGGTGCAGTGGCGTTAAGGTTTTGGTGGATTGTAAGCTTACCTTTGCATCGGTAATCGCTCTTTCGAGCTTAAAAGACGCAACAAGCATGATCAGATTTTGCAAAGTAGCGACACTCTCGACTCTCTTAATGTCCATGATGAGCAATACGTTGCTCGCATCAGTTAATCTCCGACCTCTTCACGAAGGTTGGCGCTTCCGTCAGGGCAATTCTGAGTTATGGCATCCAGCACAGGTGCCGGGCAACACCCACCTCGACCTAATGCGAGAACGTATCATCGAAGACCCCTTCTTCCGCCTCAACGAGCGCAGCGTGCAGTGGGTCGATAAGGAGGACTGGATGTACGAGACGCACATCACCCCCACGACCGACGAACTGGCGGCCTCGCACCAGACCATCGTTTTCAAGGGACTGGACACCTACGCCGACGTCTATCTCAACCACAAGCGCATCCTCGTGGCCGACAACATGCACCGCGAGTGGCGCTGCGACGTGAAGGGGATTCTCCACGAGGGAGACAACCTCCTGGAGGTCTTTTTTCATTCCCCCATCAAGCGCAACGTGCCGAAGTTCGACGCGCTGCCCTATCGCCACAACACGGGCCCCGACCACTCGCAGATGGGGGGTATCTTCGACAAGACCATCTCGCCCTTTGCCCGCACGGCCGGCTTCGAGTATGGTTGGGACTGGGGACCACGCCTCGTCACCTTCGGCATCTGGCGGCCCGTCCTCCTCGAAACGTGGAGCGACCTGCGCATTGCCGATGTCTGGTACATCCAGCAAGACGTAAATAAGAAACGCGCCCGGCTGCGCACAGTCGTGGAGGTGGAATCCGACGAAGCCATTCCCCATACCGACGTCACCATCACCGCCGACGGCAAGCCCGTGGCCAGAAAGGACGCCCGCCTCGCCCCCGGCCTCAACAAGATAACCCTCGACTACGAGATAAAGAATCCCCGCCTCTGGTGGACCAACGGCCTCGGCGAGCCCTATCTGACAGAGATGGTTGCCTCCGTAGAGGGTGGAGGTGAGACCGTAACTCCCCTCGGCATCCGCTCCCTCGTCCTCCACAACGACAAGGACGAGTTCGGCCACAACCTCTATTTTGAGCTCAACGGCGAGCCGCTCTTTGCCAAAGGCTCCGACATGATACCCAACGACAACTTCCTCGCCCGCGTCACCGACAGCATCTACCATCAAGTGGTGGCCGATGCGGCTGCCGTGAACATGAACATCATCCGCGTCTGGGGCGGCGGCATCTATGAGGACGACTGTTTCTACGACTACTGCGACCAGATGGGCATCCTCGTCTGGCAGGACTTCATGTTTGCCTGCATGACCTACGAGGTGGACGACGAGTTCCTGGAGAACATACGCCAAGAGGCCATATACAACGTGCGCCGCCTGCGCAACCACGCCTGCATGGCCGTGTATACAGGCAACAATGAGGCGCAGGATGTCTGGTTTGGCTGGGGTGGCAAGAAACGCTACTTCGACGAACTGGGCGAGGGCGATCGCGTCTGGGAAATGCAACACCAGATATTCTATGAGGTATTGCCCGACGTCGTGAAGGAGTACGCCGGAGGCACCACCTACCGCCCCTCTTCGCCCTGGGCCTTCGAGAACACGCCCTCCGACGGTGTGAACGGCGACGACCACTACTGGGGCGTATGGCATGGCGGTGAACCCATCGAGGCCTACTTTGACCACCACGTCCGCTTCGAGAGCGAGTACGGCTTCCAGTCGTTCCCCGAGTACGAGAGCGTCCTGCTCTACAATCCCGACCCGCGCGACCACGACATCTACTCCGAGGTGATGATGGCCCACCAGAATGCCGGCACCTACGCCAACCACCGCATTGAGGAATACATGGGCCGCGACTACCGTGTGCCCACGCCCAAGGACGACACCCCCGAGGCTCGCGAGGCGGCCTTCAAGGATTTCCTCTACGTCGGCCAGGTGCTGCAAGCCGACGCCGTGAAGATGGGAATGGAAGCTTTTCGCCGAGACCGTCCCTACTGTATGGGCACTATCGTATGGCAACTGAACGACTGCTGGCCCGTGGCCTCGTGGTCGAGCCGCGACTACTACGGTCGTTGGAAGGCCCTGCACTATGTCACCAAGAAGGCTTACGACGACATACTCGTCTCGCCTCGCGTGAAGGACGGGTCGGCAAGTGACAACAGCGCTCCCACCCCCACCGAGCAGGTGGCAGCCCTGCCCGGGCAGGAAGACACGGGTGTGAAGCAATCGGCTGACATCGCCCTTGCCCAGAAGGTGCTGGAACTGAAACTCGTCAACGACCGGCGCACTGCCGCCAACGGAACCCTCCGCCTCCAGACCATGACCCTCGACGGTCGTGTGGTCTATGAGCAGACGAAGAAAATCGCCCTGCCCAAGAACTGCGCCATCGACGTGGAGACCTTGCCCGTCACCGACCTCCTCGGCGGTGAGCAGCCCGGCAACGTCCTCTTCTACATCACCTACACCACGGGTGGCAAGACTTACTACAACATCGCCTACCCCGAACGGCAGAAGGACATGCACTACCGCCATGCGCACATCGCCACCTCAGTCCGTCCCGCAACTGACGGCTTCAGCATCAGCCTGAAGTCCGACATCTTTGCCCGTGCCGTCTTTCTGAAGACCAAGGGCATCGGCGACTTCTTCTCCGACAACTACTTCGACCTGCTCCCCGGCGAGGAGCGCACCATCACCGTGCGCACCACGAAGTCCCTCGCCCAGTTCAGGCAGGAACTGGAAATCACCTCCCTCGGCGACACGTATTACTAAGTTAAGCACATCCATAAACAGCAATCATGAAGACCTCACGCAACTATCCCCTCGACGTACTGCGCGTCCTGGCCTGTCTGCTTGTCATCTGGCAGCACGCCAGCGAGCACTACTATATCATGTACGACGGTCACTTGTCCCACGAATCGAGCACGACCATCATTGCCTTTCTCAACAGCCTGTCGCGCTGTAGCGTACCGCTGTTCGTGATGATTTCGGGCTACTTCCTGCTGCCCATGAAGGATTCGGCCACCCTCTTCCTGCGTAAGCGGCTGACACGCATCCTCGGCCCCTTCATCGTCTGGTGTGTCGGCTATGCCATCTACTACGTATTCTACTGGCATCATAGCCTCGGCCAATGCCTGCGCAACATCGCCCACATTCCCGTCAACTACGGCACGGAGGTGGGCCATCTCTGGTACGTCTATATGCTTTTGGGGCTCTACTTGCTCGTCCCCGTGCTTTCGCCTTGGTTGCGGCAGTGCAGCCGGCACCAGTTGCAGGGCTACCTCGGTCTGTGGGGGCTGACCACTTTGCTGCCCTACGTCCACCTGCTGTTCCCCGAGGTTCTTGGCGAATGTTTCTGGAATCAGTCGCCGATGCTCTACTACTACAACGGCTTTGTCGGCTACCTCCTACTCGGCCATTATGCCCGGCGCTACGGACTGCCCGCTGCTCTGCCCTCCCTCGCCTTGTTGCTTGTGGGCTATGCTGTGACCTGCCTCGTCTTCTATCTGCGCATTGACGGTGCCACATGGGCCTCCGAGGCCGAGTTGAGTTGGGAGTTCTGCTCTGCCAACGTGGCCATGATGGCTGTGGGCATATTCTCTCTCGTCCAGCGTCTGTCCGTCAAGCGGGAGCATCGCTTACTAACAGATATTGCCCTGACGAGTTATGCTATCTATCTGGCCCACATCATCGTCCTGAACTTTTTCCTCGACAGTCTGGCCGGTCGCCTCGGCACGGTACTCCTGGAGATACCCCTCATCAGCCTTCTCACCCTCGCCGTCACCTATCTCCTTGTGAAACTCCTCTCGCGCCTGCCCCGGTCAAAGTACTGGTTAGGTGCATAACCCATAATATAGAATAAGGAATGAAAAGAATCCTCCTCACCCTCCTCTGCGCCGTAGGCTTGTGCAACATGCAGGCCCAGGATGCTCGACTCGCCCTTGCCCCCACGCCCCCGATGGGGTGGATGACGTGGAACCTCTTCCAGGACCGCATCGACGAACAACTCATCCGCGAGATGGCCGACGCGCAGGACAAGAGTGGGCGACCCATCGTGGTCGGCATCTGCGAGTGGGGACAGCACAACGCCGAGGCGTGGGCCCCGGAGGCTGGCGGCAGTGTCTTCCGCACGAGCGGCGACGTGCGCGACATGTGGCAGGACGTGACCGGACAGGGCGGCATGGGCATCCTCGACATCATCAACATCATCACCCCCCTACAACCCTACGCGCGGCGCGGCTGCTGGTTCGACATGGACATGCTGGTCGTGGGACTCTACGGCCAGGGAGGCCCCAGCAGCGACCGTGTCCAGCCCGTCCGCCTCAGCCTCGCCAACCTCGGTCTCACGGGCAGATACACCCTGCGAGACGTCTGGCTGCATAAAGATATAAAGAGGAATGCGCGTGCGTGGCACGGCACCGTCCAGAGCCACGAGACCAAGGTCTTCGTGCTGCAATAACAAACAATAATTCATACAAACGATGAAAAAACGAATCTTTTTATCAACCCTGATGCTGACCGTGTTGTCGTTCTCGGCAACAGCCGAAGTGCGTCTGCCTGGTTGGATGACTGACAATATGGTACTGCAGCAACAGAGCGCGCTGCACCTGAAGGCCACGGCTAAGCCTAAGGCCAAAGTGAAAGTAACGGCAAGTTGGAACCGCGAGGTCTTGGAGACACGGGCCGATGCGGAGGGACGCTTTGCCCTAGACCTTGCCATCCCCGAGGCTGGAGGTCCCTACACGCTCACCTTCAACGACGGGCGGAAGACCGTTCTCGACAATGTGATGGTGGGCGAGGTGTGGTTCTGCAGCGGCCAGTCGAACATGGAGATGCCCGTCAAGGGCTGGGGCCGCGTGAAGGACTTCGAGCAGGAGGTGGCCAACGCAAACCATCCGCTCATCCGACTGTTTCAGGTGAAGGAGGTCACGGCCCTGACGCCCCAGACCGAGGTGCCCTACGGCCACACCAACGGGTGGGCCGTCTGTTCGCCCGAGATGGTGGAGGAGTTCTCCGCCACGGCCTATTTCTTTGCCCGCACGCTGTCCGAAAGGCTGGGCATCGCCGTGGGTGTGGTGAACAGCAGTTGGGGCGGCACGCCGGCCGAGACTTGGACGAGTCACGAAGCCCTAAAACATGTCACGGGCTTTGAGGATATGCTGAAGCGCATCGAAGAGATAGGTCCCGAACGCGTACAGACCGTCTACGAAGAATCGATGGCCGACTGGAACCGTCAGTTCTTGACGAAGGACCAGGGTTTGCGCGACGCCGACATCCATAGCCCAAAGTGGAACGCCGAGACCGACGGTTGGCAGACCATGTCGCTGCCTGCCCTGTGGGAAGACCAAGGGCTTCCCGGCTTCGACGGCGTTGCATGGTTCCGCCGTGTTGTAGATATTCCAGCCGATCTTGCTGGAAAGGACCTGATGCTGAACCTTGGCATGATTGACGACGAAGACAAGACCTATTGGAATGGTGAGATGGTGGCCGAAGGCTCGGGCTTCAACCAGCAGCGCCACTACACCGTGCCCGGCCGACTGGTGAAGGCCGGGCAGAACGTCATCCTCGTGCGCGTCACCGACACGGGCGGTGAGGGCGGCATCTACGGTAAGCCCGAGGACATGACCCTCGACGGCAAGATTTCCATGGCCGGTCTCTGGCAGTACCGCGTGGGCGTCAGCCTGAAGGAACTGCCGCAACGCCCGATGAGTCCCACCAGTTCGTGGTGGCCCAGTGCGTGCTACAATGCCATGGTGGCCCCCTTCCTCGGTATGCCCATCCGCGGCACCATCTGGTATCAGGGCTGTGCCAACGTAGGTCGTGCCGAGCAATATGAAAGTCTGTTCCAGACGCTCATTCACGACTGGAAACAGCGTTTCGGAGAGCATCCCTTCTACTTCGTCCAACTGGCCAACTACCTCAGTCGGCGCGATGTGCAGCCCGAATCGGAGTGGGCCGCCCTTCGCGAAGCCCAGCGCAGTGCCTTGCAGATTGGCGGCACGGGCATGATGGTGAACATCACTCTGGGTGACGCAGGCGACATCCATCCCAAGAACAAGCAGGAGGTGGGCCGCCGCCTTGCCCGACTGGCCCTTAACCGGACCTACGGCCAGCCTGAGCCCGGATGTGCACCCGAGTTCCAGCAGATGAGCATCGTGGGCGACAAGGCCTTCCTGGTCTTCTCCCTGCCGCAGGGTGCCGAGGGTCTGGCCACGAACCCCGACATCAAGGGTTTCACAATCGCTGGTCCCGACCAAAAGTGGTACAAGGCTCAGGCACGCACGCTGACCGACCATAGCGTCGTGGTCTCTGCACCCGAGGTAGCCGTGCCCATTGCCGTCAGATACGGGTGGGCGGACAACCCAGAGTGCACGCTTGCGACTCCTGAAGGCTTCGACGTGTCGCCATTCCGCACAGACAATTGGAAATAATAAATAAGTATAGACAGAAATGAAACTCAGAACACTCATCCTTGGCTGCCTCGTCCTGACAGCGGCGAGCGCAATGGCCGACGACTTGGTAAAGATTCAGACGGACAATGTCGACCTTATCCTCAATGTGAAGGACGACGGGCGCCTGACGCAGGCCTACCTGGGCAAGACCCTCCGCGACTCGGGCGACCTCGGCTGGCTCGAGGACGGTCGTGAGGCTTACATCACCCACGGACCTGAAGTCTACTTCGAACCTGCGTTGGACATCATCCACGCCGACGGCAACCCATCCACTTTCCTGCGCCATACGAGCCATACGACCACGTCGCCGAAGGCTGGCGTGCAGGAAACCATTATCACATTGGAGGACCAGAAGGAACCCCTCACCGTCCGCCTGCATTACGTGGCCTACACTCGCGAGAACGTCATCAAGACATGGACGGAAATCGTGAACCGCCAGAAAAAAGCCATCCAACTGAAGAAGTTCGCGTCGTCGATGCTCCACTTTTATCGACCTGCCTACTACCTGACGCAGTTCAACGGCGACTGGATTAACGAGGCGCAAATGACCACGCTCCCGCTCGCCTTCGGCAAGAAGGTGCTGGAGTCGAACCTCGGCAGTCGTGCCGACATGTTTGCCTCTCCGCAGTTCATCCTCTCGCTCTCTCAGCCTGCCACCGAGACCACGGGTGACGTGCTCCTCGGACAACTGGGCTGGACGGGTAACTTCCGCTTCACCTTCGAGGTGGACCGCGAGGGCTGGCTGCGCGTCATTTCGGGAATAAACAACGAGTTTTCTGAGCGCACGCTGCAACCCGGAGAGACGTTCCAGACGGCCGACTTCTTCTTCACTCTCAGTAGTGGAGGTCTGGAGAAAGCCAGCCACGACTTACACGACTGGGCACGTCGCCACCAAGTGCAGGATGGCATGGGTGACCGCATGACCCTGCTCAACAACTGGGAGGCCACGTACTTCGACTTCAATGAGGATAAGCTCGTAGACCTCATGGACGATGCTGTGCGTCTGGGTGTGGATATGTTCCTGCTCGACGACGGATGGTTTGGCAACAAATATCCGCGCAGCAACGACGATACCGCCCTGGGCGACTGGCAGGAGACCGCCGGCAAACTGCCCAACGGCGTAGGCCGGCTGTGCGACGCCGCCCGCGAGAAGGGCATCAAGTTCGGCATCTGGATAGAGCCAGAGATGGTGAGCCAGCGCAGCGAGCTCTTTGAGAAGCATCGCGATTGGGTGCTGATGTACCCCAACCGCGACCCGCGGGAGTTTCGTAACCAACTGACGCTGGACCTCTCTAACCCTAAGGTACAGGACTTCGTGTTCGGTGTGGTGGACGGCTTAATGGCCAAGTATCCCGAAATAGCCTTCTTCAAGTGGGACTGCAACTCGCCCATCATGAACCCCTATTCGCCCTACCTGAAGGACCGGCAGACCCACCTCTACGTGGATTACGTGCGTGGCTTGTACAGCGTGCTGGAACGCATCAAGCAGAAATATCCCCAGTTGCCCATGATGATGTGCGCAGGCGGCAGCGGTCGCATCGACTATAAGGGTCTGGAGTACTTCACCGAGTTTTGGGCCTCGGACGACACCGACCCCGTGGAGCGCCTCTTCATCCAGTACGGCTACAGTTTCTTTTATCCTGCAAAGACCATCTGTGCCCACGTGACGACGTGGAACAAACTCTCCAGTGTGAAGTTCCGTACAGACGTGGCCTCGATGGGCAAACTCGGCTTCGACATCAAACTCACCGACATGACTGCTGACGACATCGCCTACGCTCAGGAGGCCGTGAAGAACTATAACCGCCTGAAGCCCGTCATCCTCGACGGTGACCTCTACCGCCTCGTCTCTCCCTATCAGGGCACACATGCTGCCTCGGCCTACATCGCCAAGGACAAAAGCCACGCCGTGCTCTTCACCTTCGACGTGCAGCCCCGTGCCGTGGAGCACCGCCACAACGTGGTGCTGCGCGGTCTCGACCCTAGCCGTCGCTATCGTGTGCAGGAGATTAACCTCATGCCTGGTCAGGACACGTGGGTCAAAGACCGCTCCTACAGCGGCGATTACCTGATGAATATCGGTCTCGATCTCTTCACGGGCAATAAACTCAACAGTCGCGTCGTTGAACTAATAGCAGAATAAACAACAATGAAGAAGTATATCACCTCCCTCGTAGCCCTCGCCCTCAGTGCATCGCTGTACGCCGAGGACATCTCTTTGCAGGTGGCCAACCTCACCATCGCATGGAGCGACCAGTACAAGTCTTTCACGATTCGCGGACAGCAGGCCGACGGCACCACGCGCAGCATTGCCACGCGCAGCAAACCCAAGGCCACCTACGACAACGCCGCTGGCGTGAGCCGCGACTACTTCACCACCGACCGCTACGCCACGATGGCCTACACCACCGAGGCCGTCAGCGACGAGTTCGGACGGGGCACGGCCCACCGCTTCACGTTCACCGATCCCGATGCCGACCAGGGCGACAAGGTGTCGATGCAGTTCTCCGTCTTCGAGTACCCCGGCCACCCCTTCGTGCTCACGCAGTTGGCCCTCATCAGCCAGGGCGGCCCCATCCGCTCCAACCATCTGGAACCCATCAGCACCACCGTGCAGTGGCGCATGATGAACGAGAGCGACGACAACCGCATGCTGAAGGTGCCCTTCGACAACGATGGTTTCGGTCGCTACCACACCTATCGCCTCACCACCGGCATGACCTCATACGAGGTGGGCAGCATCTTCGACGGGGCCAACGGCTTCGGTGCCGTCTATGGCAGCATCGACCACGACCACTGGAAGAGTGGCATCTGCGTGGATGCCACCGGCAATGCCTCCATCAAGAGCCTTCAACTCATCTCTGGCATGAGCGATACCGAGACGCGCGACAACCAGCCCGACTACGGCCATCTGCCCCACGGCAAACTAGTGGGCGACACCATCCGTTCGGCCCGCTTCCTCGTCGGTTTCTTCGACGACTGGCGCGTGGGCATGGAGACCTTTGCCGATGCCTGTGCCACGGTACGCCCCGCCATGTCCAACTGGACAGCGGGCACGCCTTTCGGCTGGCAGAGTTGGGGTGTGCTGGCCGAGAAGAACAGTTACGAGGCCAACATCGAAATCAGCGATTACTATGCTCAGGTGCTGCAACCCGGCGGTTTCATCAACTCCAAGGGAAACATCGTCATGAGCCTCGATGCCTCAGACGGCCACAGCGAGGCACAGAAGAAGGACTTCATCGCCCACGCCAAGGCCAACGGCCAGATGGTGGGTTGCTATACGACCCCCTTCTCCCTGTGGTGGGACGAGAACAGCATCAACACCTACACCATCTCGTGGAACAAGGACGGCGAGCGCGTCACCGGTGTCATGCGCGATGCCGTGCTGAAGATTAACGGAAAGCCCATCAAGTACGATGGTGCCTACTGTGCCGACCCGACGCACCCCGTGACGAAGCAGAGCATCGTGAACTTCGTGCGCAGCGAGGCCGCCAAGGGTACCAAATGGATAAAGGCCGACTTCCTCAACTGCGGCATCATCCAGGCCGACAGTTACTACAAGGACGGCATCACCACCGCCGTGGAGGCCTACAACGACGGCATGCGCTACTTGCAGCAGCAGTGCGAGCAGTACGGCATCTTCGTGGCCCTCTCCATCGCCCCGCTCTTCCCCCACGGCTATGCCAACTCGCGCCGTGTGGCTTGCGACACCTGGGGGCGTATCGACCAGACCGAATACTGCATGAACGCCATTTCCGGCGGATGGTGGACCGACCGCCTCTACCAGTACAACGACCCCGACCACCTCGTGCTCGTGGGCAATGGCGACCAGTACTACTCCCTTAGCAAGGGCATGGTGAGCGAGGGCGAGAACCGCGCCCGCTTCACCTCGGGAGCCGTCACGGGCATGATGCTCGTGGCCGACAACTTCAGCCCCAACGACAAGTCGGGGCGCGGCAACAACACCCTCAGCCGCAAGCGTGCCGAACTGGTGATGCTCAATGCCGACATCAACCGCATGGCCGACCTCGGCCGCTCCTTCCGCCCCCTCTACGGGCATAAGGAGTACGACGGTCAGCACGACCACGCCCAGAGCCTTTTCACACATCAGGCCGACTCCTTCATCTACGTCGCCGCCTTCAACTACACCAACCGCGCTACGTCCTACAACATCCCTCTTGCTGACCTCGGTTTGGCACAGGATGAGGTGTTGAGCGAAGTCAAGGAACTCTGGACAGGCTCTCCCATGTCAATTGCCAATTCCCAACTGTCCATTTCCGTTCCCGCTAAGGACGTGAGCGTAGTCCGCTTGTGCCTGTTGCATCCCGAATCCGATGCAGTCACTTTTCCACAGGTTTCCGCCTCCCATGTTATCCGCGCAGAGCAATTCGATATGCAGGGTCGCCGCCTTCCCGACGATAGTCTCTATCGAGGCCTTACCATACGTCAGGTGACCTATGCTGACGGCACTGTGGACTCTCATAAGTTTCTTATTCGATAAACTATCTCCTGAATTAAGTCTATATTGAATTGCGCAAATCCTAATGAGACAAAACAAAGGTGGCTATCCTCACGGGTGACCACCTTTTTTTGACCTTAGGGATGGATGTAAGTAAGTTTATGCAAGCTTCAATACTCGCATTGCTCTAAGAAGCAACGTAAGTGCCGAGCGTCGGGCAATTGGAGCAAGCCTTTTGGTCGAGAGGTTTTAACTTTTTTTCAGAAGCCCTTGAGTCGCTATTTACGACGGCCGATTACGTTTCTCCGCTTCATTATCCCTGTCGGCCGATAGGTTGGCCCACTTTCAGGCTCATTTATAGCCTGCTAAACGCTTTTTTTTGGAAAAAACAATGGCCGTTTGCGGAAAAGAGTGTATTTTTGCCACCGAAAAGGCTTTTCTTGGAGGCGATGACATTTTTCACAGTGTAAGCGCCTTAGCAAAACGAATGTAAGTTATTTGTTTGACGAATGAATAAAAAACTTTATTTGGCTTTCCTGACAGCTCTGGCGGCCCTGACTTCGGCGTCCGCTCAGCAGTGGATGAAAATACACCATGAGGCACAATCGACCCACTGGATGCTTCCCGTGGCTGTAGATAGCGTGGACTTTGGCGAGATTACGGCTGACGGCTCGCTGCTGGCAACGCATATGAAGAGCGGCTTCACCCTCCCGATGTATGTCGAGGGCATTGACAGCCTTGCATTCGACAGCATAGCCGAACCTGTCGAGAAGAACAAGTATCAGACCTTCCAAATGTTTGTCTTCACTCAGAACGGCCATGCCATCGACACCAAGGAGAGTTATATCCCCTGCTACATTGCCCTCAACGGCGCCGACAGCTACGACCATCGCTGGCTCTCGGCCGGCATACGCGGCCGCGGAAACTCCACCTGGGAGTGGTACGACAAGAAGCCCTACCGCATCAAGCTCAACAAGAAACACAAGATGCTGGGCATGGCCAAGGCCAAGTCGTGGGTGCTGCTGGCCAACTACCGCGACGTAACTGACATGATGAACACCTACGTCTTCGAACTCGGCCGTATGATGGGCCTGCCTTATACTAACCACACCCGCTACGTGGAGCTTTTTGTCAACAATAAATACGTTGGCGTCTATCAGCTCACTGAGCAAGTGCAGCAGGGCTCCAACCGCGTCAACGTCAGCGACGACCGCGGCATACTGCTCACGCTCGACGTGGATGATGGTCCTTCAGAGGACCCCTCGGCTCAGAATAATTTCAATACGAAGGTCTATGGTATGCCAGCAGCTGTTAAGTACCCCGACGACGACCTCCTCACCTCCGCCCGTCGCGACAGCATACGCGATGTGTTTGCCTCCTTGGAGGCGGCTATCAAGAATAAGGACTATGCCGCAGCCTCCGAACTGCTCGACATGGAGTCGTTCGCCCGCTACGTGCTCATACAGGAATTCATCTACAACGTAGAACTCTCTGCGCCGCGCAGCATCTTCATGCATAAGGACGGCGACGGCCCGTGGGTGATGGGCCCGCTGTGGGACTTCGACGCTGGCTACGACTTCGACTGGGGCAATATGTACACCGGTCACACCTTCTTCTCCAACTACCGCGAGACGGTCATGGGCACCAACCCCGTTCGCCGCAACGGCAACTACTCCTATGTGCCCGCATTCTTCACCGACCTCTTCGGTACGCGCGAGTTTGTGGAACTCTACAAGAAGACCTGGCGCACCTACGCCGACAGCATCGTCTCGCGGCCGTGGGCTGAAGTGGAGCGCTATGCCGACGGCCTGCGCCGCGGAGCCATGCGCCGAGAAAACCGCACATGGCCCGTAAGCGGGAAGAGCTTCGAGGCCGAGCTCGAGAAGATGCACACCTGGCTCGAGAACCGGCGTGCCTTCATGGACAACCTGATAGAGAACATTCCAGTGCCAAAGGACAACACTCCCATTACCGGCGAGGACTTCAAAGGCACAATAAACGTGGACGTGGAAATGAGCTATTGGAACGGTTACAACCAGAGCGTAACCGTGGATATTGACCAGGAAGAGCTGCTCAAGTTGTTTGGCGTGAGCGACAACGACTTCAGCGAGGCTCAGATCAACATCGTACCGCTGATGACCGACGGCAGCGAAGGCACCAACGGAACGAACGGAGTCTTCGGCGGATGGTTCGACGGCGATAACAACCCTGGCAAGTATGCCGACGGACATGTCTATATCGAAGTCTTCGACGATCTCTTCTCGTGGAATTGCGGTCTCGAACAGGCTCGCTGCTTCAGCGGCGAGGAGCACACAGTGACGATGCAATACCAGTACCCCGTCAATGGCAAACGTCTGAAGGTGAACGTTGCCGTGCACTTCACTATAAGCGACGGTGGGGGCTGGTGGTGGTAGAGGCCACCTC
Source organism: Bacteroidaceae bacterium (assembly GCA_017469685.1). Taxonomy (GTDB): domain Bacteria; phylum Bacteroidota; class Bacteroidia; order Bacteroidales; family Bacteroidaceae; genus Physcousia. Next base: position 41,371 of record JAFUFW010000026.1, read on the forward strand.
TGTCCCTTCACTCCTAAGTGGGGGCGTAGTATCATCATTATCCCTGCTTGTTCGGGGTCACTTAGGATGCCTCACAACATAAAGAAACGACACAAAACATAAACAAATAACATTTTATTAACTATGAAACTCAGAAAGATTCTTTTATCTGTCGTCCTCGCCCTCGGCGCCTTCAGCGCTATGGCGCAGGATATGAGCCAGATGATGCAGCCCCTTCCCGTTGACCCGAAGGTGCGCGTAGGGCATCTCGACAACGGGCTGACCTACTACATTCGTCACAACGAAGAGCCTAAGAACCAGGCCTTCTTCTACATCGCACAAAAAGTGGGCTCCATTCAGGAAGAGGAGAGCCAGCGTGGCCTTGCACACTTCCTCGAGCACATGTGCTTTAACGGTACGACACATTTCCCCGACAGCTCTATCGTAGAGTACCTCGAGAGCATCGGAGTGAAGTTCGGTGCACAGCTCAACGCCTACACAAGCGTTGAGGAGACGGTGTATAATATAGATAATGTACCCGCGCGCGAGGGAGCCATCGACTCCTGCCTGCTCATACTGCACGACTGGAGCCACGACCTGACGCTCGACGGCAAGGAAATCGACAAGGAGCGCGGCGTAATCCACGGTGAATGGCGAATGCGCAACACGGGCTTCACACGCATTCTTGTGAAGCACCTCGAGGAGCTGATGTCTGGCAGCCGCTACGGCCGTCGCTTCCCCATCGGCCTGATGGAGGTGGTTGACGAGTGCCCCTACGATACACTCCGTGCCTACTACCACAAGTGGTATCGCCCTGACCTGCAAGGTATCATCGTCGTGGGCGACGTAGATGTCGATCAGATTGAAGGTAAGATCAAGAACCTCTTTAGTCCCATTAGTGTTCAACAGCCCGTGGCCAAGCGCGTGAACTACAGCGTACCCGACAATGCCGAGGCTATAGTCGTGGCCGACACTGACCCCGAGGTGACATCACAGGTCGTCATGATCTCCATGAAGCATGAAGCTTTCCCCGACAGTATTCGCAACACTCTTCCTATCTACTTGGCCGAGAATATCTTAGGCACAGCCACCAGCGTCCTCAACCAGCGTCTGCATGAACTCTCGCTCAAGGCCGACTGCCCCTTCCAGGGTGCTGGCGTCAGCGACGGTGCGTTCCTGCTGTCATCGAAAGTAACGGGAGCCTTGAACATTGAGATTGCGCCTAAGGAAGGTCGCGTCGAAGAGGCTATCAAGGCTGTGATGGAAGAGGTGTATCGCGTGGATGAGTTCGGCTTCACCAAGGGCGAGATAGACCGCGCCGTGCTCAACCGCCTCTCAGGCATGGAGCAACTCTTCAACAACCGCGACAAGCAGCAGAGTATCTCTTACGCTCGCGAGTACTACCGCTCGTTCCTCAACAACGAACCCATTCCCGGCATTGAGATAGAGTACCAGCTCATGCAGCAGATGTTCCCGCAAATCCCTGCAGAAGCTTTCAGTCAGACCATTCAGCAGTTCATCAGCCGCACCGACTCGAACCTCGTAGTGCTCTCGCTCAACCCCGAGAAGGAAGGCCTGACCATCCCCTCTAAGGAGCAGCTCCTCGACGCCATCCATGCCGCACAGCAGAGTCAGCTTACAGCATGGGTAGACAACGTGAAGACAGGTCCGCTGATTGCCACCCAGCCCAAGCCCGGCAAAGTGAAGAAAGAGGCGGCAGGACCCTTCGACTCAAAGATACTCACCCTCTCCAATGGCGTGAAGGTGATCATGAAAGTCACCGACTTCAAGGATGATGAAATTCGCATGATGGCGTGGAGCGAAGGTGGCATGGGCCGCTATCCCGTCAGCGAGCGTGTCAACCTCGAAGCCTTCGACGGCGTGATGGGGCGCAGCAAGCTTGGCGGTTTCACCAGCACCGAACTCACCAAGGCTCTCGCGGGCAAGAACGTACGCAGCAATGCTGGCGTAAGCCTGCGCGAGGAGAGCTTCTCTGGTTTCTCGTCTAAGAAAGATATCCAGACGCTCTTCGAGCTCATCTACATGACCTTCCAGCCCCGCGAGAAGGATGAGGAGGCCGTGGCTTCATACCTCGCAAGTATGCGTGAAGAACTCCGCAACAAGGACCTCGACCCGATGTCGAGCCTCAGCGATTCTATTCAGGCAACCCTCTATGGCCACAACCCGCGCCTGCAACCAATGACAGAGGCTGAGGTGGACCAGGTCAGCTACGACCGCATCCTCGAGATGTGGGCAGACCGCTTCGCTGATGCCAGCGACTTCACCTTCATGTTCCTCGGCAATATTGATGAGGCTCAGATCCGTGATCTCGCTGCTAAGTATCTGGCCACGCTGCCCAAGATGAAGCGCAAGGACAAGGCCGTCGATCCGGGCCTGAACTTCGTCAAGGGCGACGTCACCAACCGCTACCAGAAGAAGATGGAGACGCCGCAGAGCTTCATCGTCAGCGCTTGGACAGGCGACACCGAGATGACCGTTCGCAACAGCGCCCTGATGAGCATCCTCGGCACATGCGTGGGTGAGCAGTATCTCAAGAAGATCCGCGAAGAGCTCGGCGCTGCATACTCGACAAGCGCTCAGGGTATGGTCACTCGCGGCAGCGACGACCGCCCACGCTACGTCCTGCAGGCAGCCTTCCCCCTCAAGCCCGAGATGACCGACACCTGCCTGCAAATCGTGCAGGACGTCTTCGATAATGTCTGCGAGAACGGCGTCAGTGAGGAGAGTGTCAACAAGGCAAAGGAATACATGCTGAAGACATTCACGCAGAACCAGCGCGAGAACGGCTACTGGATGAACCGTATCGCAAGCATCGTACGCCGCGACTACGACCCGTCGGAGAACTACGAGCAGGTAATCCAGGCCATCACCCCTGCCGACATTCGGCAGATGGCAAAGAGCATCAAGGCCAACGGCAACCGCGTACGCGTGGTCATGGAGCCGCTTGCTGAATAATTTACCAAATAAAAAACGAGAGTTCAACGCCATTTGGGCGTTGACTCTCGTTTTTTCGTATACTAACTAACTACATTCATGAATAGTATTCTTTCTAAAAGCTTTCTGCTGATAGCGCTTGCTGCCTGTTCAACGAAAGTTTCTGCTGCTACCGACACTCGTCAGGCATTGCAGAAGATGACAGTTGCCGTGAGGGCATCATATAGCGAGAGCGGACACGGACTGGCTGCCATCAACGATGGCGCCACCTCTACCACCTCGCCCTACTGGAGCTGCTACCGCGGCGACGACCAACTCGGGCAGTGGGAATACGTCGAGTATGCCTGGGCTACGCGTTGCGTCATCAACCGCGCAGTTGTCAACTGGGTAGCCGACGGCTCCAACATCAAATTCCCCGCCGAGGCCTATTTCGCAGTCTGGGATGGCCACGAGTGGAGCCGCGCCCTGGACCTGAAAGAGCCCAACGGCTCCGGCGCCTCGTCAAATACCGGACTCGAACTTGAGACAAACCGCCTGCGCATCTATATGCGTAGCGATGCCGCCTGCGGCATCCGTGAGTTCACCGTTCAGGGCTATCCCCTCGATGACTGCGGATCGCCCACGCTTACATCCGACCTCGAAAAAGTCACGATAAAGCGTGGCGAGACCGTCGAACTCTCTGCCGCACTCACTATTCCTGGTAACGTCGCTGAAGAACCCAACTGGTACTGGCTGGATGAACAAGGTGAAGTGACGTCGACAGATGCCTCGATGACCGTCGCCTCCAGCGGCTTCTACACCCTTTGCTACGAGCGTCCATGCGGCGCCATTGCGCTCATGACCTTCACCGTGAGTATCGACGGTGAGTACGACGAGCGCATGGGCTACCAATGGCCCAGCTACTCACCCACGCTCGACTATGACTTCCGCTCAGAATATCCTTCACTGCCGGCTCCCACGAAGGGCCGTCTGCCCGAGAATGTCAACGTCGCCAAGCAGGTCGACGGCGAATGGTGGAGTGTAGCCATAGGTCCCAAGGCTAACCCGCTCATCACAGAGGAGTCGATGCGCCTGCTGGCCAAGAAGATGGACGAGGACTTCGCCTACTTCCGTAACGAGATGGGCTGGCCGCCCGACAAGCGTGCCCGCAATGGCTACTACAGTCAGGTCTATGGCTACGGCAGCGGCCTCTCCTTCGACTCTGGAACGCCTAACACCGCCACGGGTGGCTGGCAGAGTGCCACAAATTATCAAGGCTCATCGTGGCCCATGGTCTTCCTCAGCTATTATCCCATCTATAGCTTTGATCCCTCCTGCACCTACGGCGACCGCATCGGGCAGCAGAACGCCTGCGTCCACGAAGGCATCCACGCCACCTTTGCCGACCTTGAAGGCTGCAAGAACGCATCGTGGTTCCATGAGGCAGGCAACACATGGCTGCAGGCCGAGGCCGAGGTACGCAAGAGCGGGCGCGACCCCGAATCAATGGGTTTCCTCAGCGCCGGCAACATGATAGCTCCCTTCATGCCCATCGAGTGCTACTCAGGCTGGTTGCAGGACGACAGCTTCGGCGGCCCCGCAGCCGAGGGCGTCAACATGTACGGCTCCGACGGGCAGATATGCACATGGCGCAATCTGCTTGGCGGTGTGCAGTACGGCGAACTCTTCCCCCACGTGCTTAATGCCATCCTTGGCAAGGGCGCCGTCCCCTGGATCTGGCGCTACTGCAAGAGTCGCGTGCTCGAGGGCATGGCTAAAGGCGTCACCGAGAACGGAAAGAAAGTGCCGGGCCTCGGCGAGCAGCAAATGCGCCACCTAATAGTGGAATACCGTGCACGTCAGGCTATGATCGACATAGGCAAATGGTCGAAAGCCTGCGAGGCGCTCATCGACAACAACTGGCTCATCACCGTCAAAGGCGAGAAGAACACGGCTTCTGGAACTAACTGGATAGAGTGCGACGTATGGCGTGCCACGCCATATACTAAGATGACTGCTATTGCCAATCCCGACAGTGCCGACTGGTACAAGCCAGAATGGCGCACTACGCCCGGCTGGAGCGGTGCCAACCAGATTCCGTTGCACACCAGCGGACGTGCCGGCGACCGCCTGCAGATGACCATCAAGGCCTTCTCTAACAATATGGTCTTCATGCTCTGCTATCGCACCGCCGAAGGTAAGATCTACTACAGCCAGCCCGTCAACGGGCGCCGCAACCGCGACGTTGAAGTCTCGATGCTCATGCCCGAAGCTCCGGCCAATGGAGTCGTCCTTGCCCTCGTAATCAACACCGACTACATCTACGCTGGCGAACAGACCCGCAAGACGCACCACAACTACCACATCCGCATGGGACAAAACGTTTGGAAACCCGCCTCGCCCAACTACAAGTGGTACAAGTACGCCCAGACTATCAAGGACAGCAGCTTCGACTATACAGGCATCGACGAGACGCCGGCCGAGGAGGCTGCCGAGTTCGCTCTGAAGCCCGCCCGCAACGTCGTGCGCGCTGGCGAACGCCTGCCCATCGTCATCGCTGGAGCTGACCGCTGGCAAGTGCCCGTGCAGATAGTCTCAGCCTCCGGAGCTGTTGCTTATCAGCAGAGTTTCGTGCGCGACGGCGACCTCGAAGTGCCGGCCTCCCTGCGTCCTGGCATCTACATCCTGCGAGCCATCAGCGGCAACCATCAGGCTGCAACCAAACTCTTTGTTAAGTAATCCTATAAGCAATATGAAAAGAGGCTATGTCGCCACCGCGGCATAGCCTCTTTTTTATATGATACCCAAATAATCTCCGTCCACTCCTGCTTACCTCAGCTATTCCCGCAATCCTTATTTTTTTATGCAGGGAAGCCTCGTTCTCTTATATCGTTCCTTAACGACTGGGGGGAAGCAGAGAAAAGTGGCGGGCGTCTTCGACGCGGCGAGAGTGCCTGCGGCACCCGCTTACAGGTTGTCCTTCTCGATGTCCTTGAAGTACTTGTAGGTGCCGTGCTTGATCTCCTCGGTGGCAGCCTCGTCGCAGACAATGATGCCGTGGGGGTGGAGCTGCAGGGCGCTGATAGTCCACCACTGCGTGACGGGGCCTTCGATGGCTGCCTGCAGGGCGCGGGCTTTGTTGTGGCCGTTGCAGAGGATGAGCACCTCGCGGGCGGCCATCACGATGCCTACGCCAACGGTCAGAGCCGTTGCGGGCACGTCCTCGGGGCGACCTCCGAAGAAGCGGCTGTTGGCCACGCGCGTGTCCGTCGTCAGTGTCTTCTGGCGGGTGCGGCTGTTGAGGCTTGAACCAGGCTCGTTGAAGGCGATGTGACCGTCGGGACCTATGCCGCCGATGAAGAGGTCTATGCCTCCGGCCTGCTCTATCATCTGCTCGTAGTGGGCACATTCGGCTTCGAGGTCGCTGGCATTGCCGTTGAGGATGTGGATGTTCTCCTTCGGGATGTCGATGTGGTCGAAGAAGTTAGTGGCCATGAAGCTGTGGTAGCTCTCAGGGTGACTCTCGGGCAGACCCACGTATTCGTCCATGTTGAACGTCAGGACGTTCTTGAAGCTGACGCGGCCGGCTTTGTTGGCTTCAATCAGAGCCTTATACATGCCAATAGGGCTGCTGCCTGTGGGCAGGCCGAGTACGAAAGGCTTCTCTGCCGTAGGCTTGGCAGCATTGATTTTGTTGACGACATACTCAGCTGCCCATTTCGACAGCTGGTCATAGTTCTGTTCGATGATAACTCGCATAGTTCTTTATTTTTAGGCGTTATTTCAATTTTCAATCTTCAATTTTCAATTTTCTTTATCGGTTCAGCGTCCATGTGGCGCCGTCCTTGCCGTCCTTGATCTCGAAGCCGAGGGCGTTTAGCTCGTTGCGTATCTTGTCGCTCGTAGCCCAGTCCTTGTTGGCTTTGGCTATGGCGCGCTGCTCAAGGAGCATGTCGACGACGTGGCCGAAAGCCTCCTCGCGGGCCTGTCCTCCTCCCTGTCCCTCCGAGGGCGGGAGAAGTCCCAGGATGTCCTCTGCGAAAAGGTGGATTGTGGAGGAGAGTTCGTCGAAGTCCTCGGCGCTGATGGTTCCCTTGTGGTCGATGAGGCGGTTGATGGTGCTTGCCGCTTCAAACAGGTGGCTGATGACGGTGGGCGAAGCCAGGTCGTCGTTCATAGCGTCGTAGCACTTCTGGCGCAGCTCGGAAGCCACGCGGTGCGTCTCGGCGTCGCTCTCCTTTGCGGGCGTGATGCGCTTCAGGTCGGCGATGGCGTTCATCAGGCGTTGCATACCCTTCTCGGCAGCCTGCAAGGCTTCGTTGCTGAAGTCCACGGTGGAGCGGTAGTGGGCCTGCAGGATGAAGAAGCGGATGGTCATGGGCGAGTAGGCCTGCGACAGCTTCTCGTGCTGGCCGGTGAAGAACTCGTTGAGCGTAATGAAGTTGCCCAGCGACTTGCCCATCTTCTGTCCGCCGATGGTTACCATGTTGCAGTGCATCCAGTAGTTTACGATGTCTGAGCCCTGCGAGGCCACGGCCTGCGCAATCTCACACTCGTGGTGCGGGAACACGAGGTCCATGCCGCCGCCGTGGATGTCGAAGTGCGAGCCTAAGTACTTGCGGCCCATGGCCGTGCACTCGCAGTGCCAGCCTGGGAAGCCGTCGCTCCAGGGCGATGGCCACCGCATGATATGTTCGGGTTGTGCGGCCTTCCAGAGGGCGAAGTCCACCTGGTTGTGCTTCTCGCTCTGCCCGTCCAGCTCGCGGCTGTTGTTGATGACGTCCGTCAGGTTGCGGCCCGAGAGCTTGCCATAGTGGTGCTTCTCATTGTATTTCTCCACGTCGAAGTAGACGGAGCCCTGGCTCTCGTAGGCATAGCCGTTGGCAAGGATTTCCTTGACCAGCTCGATCTGCTCGATGATGTGGCCCGTGGCGTGCGGCTCTATCGAGGGCGGCAGGCAGCCCAGGGCGCGCATGGCATCGTGGAAGCGGTTGGTATAATATTGCGCCACCTCCATGGGCTCCAGCTGCTCTAAGCGTGCCTTCTTGGCGATCTTGTCCTCGCCCTCGTCGGCATCGTGCTCCAGATGGCCCACGTCGGTGATGTTGCGCACGTAGCGCACCTTGTAGCCGATGTGCTGCAGGTAGCGGAACAGGAGGTCGAAGGTGATGGCCGGGCGGGCGTGGCCCAGATGGGCATCGCCATAGACTGTGGGACCGCAGACGTACATGCCTACGCGCCCCTCGACGACAGGCTTGAACAGGACCTTGGTCCTACTCAGCGTATTATATATTAACAATGGTTGGTTCATGATTGTAAGAATATTGATGTGAAAGAATGTCTTGAGGAAAATGATGGTGTAATAAGCTGGCTGTCAACATCGGCCGTCAGCATGTATGAGTTCTAATAATCTATTTACAGCTAATTCCTCCGGTATGTTCTTTTCCACACATTCCTTGCCGCGATAGAGGCTGACCTTGCCGCGGGCGGCACCGACGTAGCCGTAGTCGGCATCGGCCATCTCGCCCGGGCCGTTCACGATGCAGCCCATGATGCCTATCTTCAGGCCTGTGAGGTGGGCGGTGGCGGCCTTGATGCGCTGGATGGTGGCGGGCAGGTCGTAGAGTGTGCGGCCGCAGCCCGGACAGGAGATATATTCGGTCTTCGTCATGCGCACGCGGGCGGCTTGCAGCAGGTTATAGGCCACGGGTATCTCGTTCTCGGGCGGCTCGCTGAGGCTTACGCGTATGGTGTCGCCGATGCCGTCGATGAGCAGGGCACCGATGCCCACGGCGCTCTTCAGACGCCCGTCCTCGCCCTCGCCAGCCTCGGTCACGCCCAGATGCAGAGGGAACGTCATGCCCTCGGCGTCCATTGCCTTAGCGAGCATACGCACGCTCTCCACCATCACGACGGTGTTAGAGGCCTTGATTGAGACTACTACATCTTTAAACTTTTCGCGCACGCATACGCGAAGGAACTCCATGCACGACTCCACGATGCCCTCGGGCGTGTCGCCGTAGCGCGACATGATGCGGTCTGAGAGCGAGCCGTGGTTCACGCCGATGCGCACCGCCGTGCCGTGTTCGCGACAGATATTGAGGAAGGGCACGAGGCGATCCTCTATCTTCTGCAGCTCGGCACGGTACTCCTCGTCGGTATATTCAAGCTTCTTGAACTGGCGAGCGGCATCCACGTAGTTGCCTGGGTTGATGCGCACCTTCTCGCAGTAGCGCGCTGCCACGTCGGCCACGGCAGGATTGAAATGCACGTCGGCCACAAGGGGCACGTCGCAGCCTGCAGCACGCACACGCTCGCGGATGACCCGCATGTTCTCTGCCTCACGAACGCCCTGCGTAGTCAGCCTGACGAGTTCACCGCCAGCCTCGGCGATGGCCAGGATCTGGCGCACGCATCCGTCGGTGTCCATCGTCGAGGTGGTACACATCGACTGCACCCGCACCGGGTTCTGACCTCCGATGCCGATCGAGCCTACGCGCACTTCGTGAGTTAAGCGACGTTTCATACCTTAAACTTATACTTCACTTCTGCCAGCTCCTTGTTGGCCTTGACAATCTTCTCTGCCAACCCTTTCTTATACTCGTGCATCCGCACGGCGAGGGCTTCGTCGGTGAGTGCCAGCATCTCGCAGGCCAGCACGGCGGCATTCTGTGCGCCGTTGACGCCGACGGTGGCCACGGGGATGCCCGGAGGCATCTGCACGATGGAGAGCAGGGCGTCGAGGCCGTCGAGCATACCTTTGATTGGCACGCCGATGACGGGCAGCGTCGTCTGCGCGGCAATGACGCCAGGCAGGGCTGCTGCCATGCCTGCTGCTGCGATGATGACACGTATGCCGCGACCTTCTGCCTCGCGGGCGAAAGCCTCTACGGCTGCGGGGGTGCGGTGGGCTGAGAGGGCGTTCATCTCAAACGGCACTTCCATCTCGTCGAGGAACTTCGCCGCCTTCTCCATGACAGGCAGGTCGCTCGTGCTGCCCATTATTATTGAGACTAAGGGAGACATATCTTTTCGTTTAAAGTTTATAGTTTAAAGAATACTACTGATAGTCGTAGTTCAATCTTCAATAACCCATTTGTCATTCATCAATTATTGCGTAGCCCCGAGGGGAATCGAACCCCTATCTAAAGTTTAGGAAACTTCTATTCTATCCGTTGAACTACAGGGCCCCAACGTTATCGGCTGCAAAGGTATGAATTATTGCTTAAAGAGGAAAACGAAACAGGACTTTTTTTCTTTCAAACCCCTCCAGACCATCGGAAGCTCACTTTCTGATAAGCTTTTTCTGATCCAAAAGAAAACTCGCCCCAATGGAGCGCCCTTTTCAAAATAAAGTTTGATTGTGTTTTTATGCGCATTAAACTATAAAAAGCTTAAATGAAATGTATTACAAGAATATAATTGATGATTAATTACCGAAGAATGGTAGCGTAAATAGTCTGCACAAAAAAGGTGTCCCACCATGGTGGGACACCCTTTCTTCCCGGCCTCATTGCCCGGCAATGTTCATTGATTATTCAAATAGAGCCACGCCTTCAGGTATTTCCTCAGACGCGCCACGTCATCTTCATTGATTTCCTTCAGCCGGCGCACGTCCATATTGTCCTCCAAGTCGGCCCGCTTCACCTCCCTGCCAAGAGTATTTTCTGAGGCTCTGCGCACAAAGTCCTCATAGCTTTCACCCTCTTGTTTCGTTACTGACAGCACTCCCTCAATAATCTCCTCTTGAAAGCCCTGCTCACGAAGATAATCTGGCGTAACGTCTGTGTCCTCAATCGTGTCGTGCAGCAATGCCACGACCTTAGCGTTTATGCTTTTACATTTTTCAGCAACCCGGATGGGATGGAGCACATAATCTTCTCCTGATTTGTCTTTTTGTCCCTTGTGAGCTTCCACAGCTATTCTCATTGCATGTTTGTAAATCTCGGGCTTCGGTTCTCCCAATATTTCAATTTGCATAGGGTCGGCATTGGGTTGCCCCTTTCTCTTTACTCGTATTACTCGCATCAACCTCTTTGCACATTGACGTAACGAACCAATTTTAGGCGATTCGGGCGGCTGTTGCAAGAAATCCCAAACCCCTTGTGCTTCCCGTACGGTAACCATTTGTACACGGTCGCCATAGAAATATTCTACTGACAAGTATGCACAATCAGGCTTCACACCACACCAGGCTTGTGAATAATGTGCCCTCTGATGCCAGCGTTCCTCATCCCGACCAAATATATCACAATCTATGGTGTCACATGTCGGATAATCAACGTCGCCCACAATACGTGGTGTCGGGTCATACGTATAATGTTCCCGATAGTGAAGTCCTATGAGATTCTCAAATGTAATCAGTTTGCCACCTATTTCTTCTTGAAATGAGGCACAATTGTCATCACAGACTATTGTTTTATTATTAAAATCTTTTGACATATTTATAAATATCCCTTTTACGTTTAGGGCACAACTTCTTATTATCTGTTAAAAACACTAACGGCGAAACAACTAAGGGTTATTTTCATGGGGCGGAGCAGGTACTCCATAGCCGCCGTCGTCGTAGCGGGCGCCGACAGGCATGCTCTCCCTCATGTAATCAAACAACGGTAGCACCTCCTCCTCAGTCATCTTCCTTGTTGTCTTAAGTTCCACGTAGCCTACATTCTCCTTGGAACTAATATACAACGTGCATTCTCCGAATTGTGGCAATATGATATTGGGGGAGTCACGTTTTCTTTCTCTCGCCATAAGGAAACCGTAAGGTTAAACTCCTTTTGTGGAATGTCCAAAGAAACGATGTCTGCAATGCGCGAATGCTCACGGCCTACAAACATATTCTTATCCATTAAGCCTTGGTTGCATATATACTTGATAAGCGGTTTGAGTTTCCGCCGCGCCTCGAAGGCATCCTTCTGCGAGAAGTAAAGGGAAGATTTCTTCACCTCCGAGTCCTGATAATAAAAGTACCAGAGCTTCAAACCGACCTCATATTGCAGTAATGTTGCAAGCCTCTCCTCTTCGGGGCTGAAGTCACCGAGCTCTTCGCAAGGCCCGCTGACGCTCATTGTCTCGCGGAGCTGAATGAGATGGTCGCGGCTGTCGCTGTCCTCCTTTTCGCTCTCCACCCACTCGGTCTTGACATACTCAAACTCATAGTGGGTTATCACGTCAAAGTCTCTGCGAAGGACATGTTCGCCCCAGCAGTCCTTGTACTTGGCCCTGACCTCTTTCTTGTCGTAATCGACTTCAAGCTCGCTGCATATAGCAGAAACGTGATAGGTGCTATCCATGTTATAGTTCCATTTTATTTTTTGCTCAACAAATAATTAACCACGGCATCCCAATCAGGAAATCCCTCAGAGCCGAACTGAATCCACTCGCCCCTGAACTCGCTGGTGCCGTTCTTACCTCGATCATCAATCAGATAGTCGCCATCTATCAGGTCTTTACGGTGAGTGATGATCATTCGTTTATGAAAAACGTCATCAAAGTATTTTGTCACCCACATCACTTTATCAGACCATGCAGAGGGATTTCCACACTATTCATTGCCATATCAAGAGACCCTTAATCCGTGTCGGGTGCAACTGTTTTAATTTATAAAGGCTCTCGGAAACATCCTGAAATTTCAAATATGTTATCCGGGAGCCTATGATTAATAAACAAAGAGAGCCATTATAATGTTATCCAAGAGATGAATGTTGTTCCTGTCGTTGAAACCACCGCCACCTTGCAATATCGCATTGTAGTTCCACTTGCAGGTTTATTCAAAATAGCCGTAATGGTGTTGTTCTCCTTTGAGTAAGAACCTGTAGCTGAAATGTCTCCATCTGTGTCACGATTGCTGTTTTGACAACGTGAGACGGTCACGGATTTCACACCTTCTATTTTAAAAGTAGAGGGTTTAATTGTGTATTGATGTTTACCAGATGAGGTTTCTGTTATATCAATATCATTGCGCACGATTGTCATTTGTTCCTGCAGTGTAGTTGCTTTCTTGGTGTTCGAAGTGTAGGTTTCGCCAGATTTGAGAGTAACTACCAACCTGAACTCGTAAGTGGTATAAAGATCTAAGTTATTTAGCGTCGCTTCGTAATATCCATCTTTATTAGTGAGTGACAAGTCATGCCATGCATCGGAAGAGCCTTGGCGCCACTGGAATTTGGCACTAGCCAGATCAGCGTCAGCAACCGGTGAAGTGCAAGAAATCTTTATACTGCGATAAGAAGGTTCGGCATTAAGGGCACATTGATTAACAAGATACTCATAACTGCGAGCGACTTTAGTCCAATACCCACGGTTATATATCGTATTATCGACTTGGACATTCATATAGAAATAATATGTAGCTCCATCTATCAAGTCCCCTATCGAAGTGATGAAAGTATTATTGTCCCACGAGGAATCGTCAATTCTCGTCTGAGAATTACTATCGGTACTTCTGCCATACGTAAACCATACGTCATCAGGGGAAAGTGGCTTCAAATCAGAACAATCTACCAGCAAACGGAATGACTTGTTACCCTCGTATATATATACCGTCTTAGGCATTACGTCAGGCGTATTAATATAATCTACTTGGCAACCGTTCCCAAAGCAAGTAAAATCGTCGCCTTCAGCACACAGCCAAACATAGTAACCATTAGATTTTATGTCTGTGAGTGTTGTACTAAGAATACCATTGTTATTAGTGGTTGTTGCTTTTTTCCTATTGGATGTACTAGTCCCATAATAGAAGGTATAATCGCATTTATAGTCTTGGTAAGCAGTTAAGTCTGCTGTAAAGGTCGTTCTGTTAAGACCAGGAGTGCGTTTTACTTCTATTGTTTTAATAAGGTCCTTAATAATCTCCTCTGTAGTCCATACGCTGACGGTTCCCACAAAAGTTTTCTGAATCAAATAATCGCCTTTTAAAAGGATTTCAACACAGAACCAGTACTTAACATTGTTCTTTATATCCTTAGCGACCGCGATAAAGGAGGTGTCTGTGCGAGTAGTTTGTAAGGTCGTATAATCATCGTATTTGCCAGAAGAATTGTACTCTGCATACTTAATGACAGCGTCCTCGATTTCAGCCCTTCTCAGATTTGTGCAAATAGCCTCGAGCTCCACTTCGCCTATAGCTTTACTCCTCGTCCAAAGGCTTGTCACTTCTGGGATTTTATCAGCTGCAATGGGTTCGTAGTCATCGTCTGGATATATGCAACCAACGAATGTAAAAGCAGCAAAAAGCATTAACAGACTCTGTAATGCCTTGAGCTTGTTAAATTGGGGTTTATATGTTTTCATTGTTGTCAAACATCTATATTAATAATGTTAGAATGTAAGGCCGACGCCCAAAATGAATTCTCCGAAGGTCTCATCAGCAAAAAGCATGGTGTAGCCTGAGGATAGGACAAAATTCTTCATCTTAAAATGGAGCATGGCATCTGCCTCAATGCCTTTTAAATAGCGAGGATAGTAGTAGTCCTTGCCTCCTTCTTTGTTTTCGACAGAATAAAGGTTGCCATACTTACCATAACCTCCTTCGATTGACATATAAAGCCAGTGGGCTATGCGGAATAGCGGGCCGGTAGTTAGGCCAAATCGCAAGTCACCACGGCTGTTTTCATAATCCTGTGTCGGTGGCATTCCTTCATAATAGTTATTCTTGTCGCTAGACTTCTTCTCTCCAGACTTATCGATGGAGCGGAAAGACGATTTGATTGAGAAGCCCCAACCAAAACGTTTGCATACTCCGAGGTAAGCACCCAGGGCAGCTTTTGGTGAATAAAGGTATTCGAAGAATGTCTGTGACTCCACCGCCCGGAGAAGATGTTGTGACACATCCACGGCCTGATTGACGTTAACGATACTTGTGAAGGGCTTGGAGTCATAGCCACTTTTTGACACACGACCGGAGTAAGTGCCTAAAACATCTTTTACAACAACACCAGTACCATACTCTCTTCCGTTAAGGACCATAGATGCTCCTTTGGGGCTCTTTAAAGTAATTGTTCCGCCCAATTTCATGTCTACCACAGCACCTTCATGAGTCAGATCAACAGTTTGTTCCTTGCTGTACACACCTGTCTGATCTACGCAACGGACTATATGCTTTCCAACTGGGTAGCTAAATTCACCGGCGGCAGCATCTTCACCGTCAACGGTTATCTTACCTTCAGTGCCCCATTTGTCAGTCTCAATGGTCAACATTCCCATAACAGAGGCCATGTGGATAGGGACAGGGACAGGGGGACCAACCAAAACGAACGTTCCTTTATTGTCTTGAAAACCTTCGGCCTTGATAGTATATTCATACTGGCCATAAGGAAGGTTTTCTTGCCACTGACCTTTATCATCAAACCGATATTGGCTCTGGTTCCCACCTTCATCTTTCACAAGGATAATAGCATTACGCCCTGCAGACTGACATGTCATTGTAACCCATGCACGTCCGGTATTTTTGTCTGCAGGGAGACCTATTGTCATCTTGTATACCATTTTCTTATCCGTTAATGGTGCATCAAATGTATATGTCAAGGTATAGTAGGAAGGATGTTTGATGTCAATCTTCTTAGATTTAGTTGGCATATAGACCCACCATTCACCCGATTTATAAGTGTAGCTGAACACCTGCTTCTCATCGAATGTTACTTGAGGATCCGGTAGGGAGATTTTAATGAGTATGGCATCTTCGCCAACGGGTTTGCCTTGTTTTTTACCTGTCATACGAGATGTGTTCGGGTCGAACTGGGCAGCAGCCTGTGGCTGAGGCGTCAAAGGCTCTTTTACTGTCATCTCACGATCTGTCTGTGCGAACGTTGACGCTGAGAGCAAAGCAAAAGTGATTAGCGTTAGGTATTTCTTCATTTGTGTAAGATTATTTGGATTTCTGTTAAATTCTGATGTTTATAGGTCACAATCAGCAAGGCTGAAAATGTCTTCCTCCTTAATCTTCTGTTTAGTGAAGGGATTGGTGTCGGGCTGCCAAGTGCGAACATGAATCATCGGATTATCTTGGTCTCGAAAATCCCAAAGAAGGAATAGCCAACCTTCATCGCTGTACCGATCCGAGGAATAACCTTGATGAAGGGTTACACCATAGAAGTCTTCTTCAATAGGGTGGCGTTCAACCTTAATTTTATCAAAGCTAACCTTTATGCGCTTGTTTGCAGCAAAAACCGCTTTCAGATTCTTGAGATATGTCTTTTTGTCCTGTTTACTATACTGTACCTTCGTGCTTTGAAAGTTGTTTTCTTTTGTAGGTGCTACTTTAATAACCTTACCTGTAATAATAAGTGCATCTTCACTGAATATTTTATTCATGAAATCTAAATCATGTTGCTCATATGCTGTTCGGAAATCCTCAGTATATTTTAGAATCATATTTCTCTGCCGGTAATCTCTCACATCCTCACCTTGTTCAATTACCTTGCGATAAAGAGTGGTGCTAATCATCATACGGAAACTTGTAACTAAACCTCTATTATTGAATGTCACGGCAGCCTCATGGTATTCATCTCTGCCATCAGAGGTGAAAATAAAAGGTATATTTCGCACCTCATATTCTCCACCGTATGATTGCATGCCTATTTCAACGACTTCTTCTTCAGTGCAACGGAATATTGAGTTTTCCCAGAGCATGGAAAGTGAATTGCATGTACGGTCATCTGCCCACTGACGGCATTGTTTCCAATTGGGGTTGCGACTTTCCTCCCAAGCGCTATTTAGTTCCGTGATTAATGCAGAGAGGTTGCGTTCAATGTTTTGCGTAAGAACATTGTTGTTCAAATCTGTTATTGTTACGCTCGTTTTGTTCGCTGCCATTACACATACTGGCAGAGCAACAAGCATAGAGATAATTAACTTTTTCATATCTGCTTTATATTATGATTTCTTAAAGGAATCTTATCCAAAGTTTTGCGCCGCGAGCATATTTTTTTCGGCCGTCAACATCCGTTTTATGCATCAAATCATAGTCTAAAGATGGTGAAAGGAGTGAGACCAATTCCTGGTTCGAATTGAAAATAGCCCAGAAACAGCCCTCATGATCAAAGCTGGGCGTGAGTTTAAACATCAAACCTCTATTATTAGTCTGGCGTTTAATGAGGAAACGTTTTACTTGATCATAGTTCTTTAACTGGCAAATTACAGACAAGATAATGACTCTTTGATGTATGTAAGCCTCATCTTCTCCTTCTGCTTCAGTTTCTGCAAGGGCTAAATTCTCAAATAGCTGGTATTGCTCTTTGCTCATGGAAGACATTATTTCAGCAATGTCTTCATCTGTTAAATCTTCATCGTCACTTACCTCCTTTGGATCTTCGATTGTATTATTGTCAATGTGAACATTCATTCCTGTTGCCAATTGGGCCTCTGTTCGTCCCTGCTCAACAATTTGAAGCGCCTCTTGTCGCTTCCTGAAGTCCGTTTGATAATCATCAGCAGGTGTCTCTTGAGTGACAGGCTCTGTCTTTTGCTCTTCCTTCTGAACCACAATCTCTGGATTTCCTCCTGCTGATTTCACCAGGGGGAGTATTTCATCCTTCTTTACATATAGACACATAACCTTGGTCTCAAGACCGCGAGTATATGTTATCTTTTTGGTCTTTTTCTGCACACGATCAATTATTACGCCGTCAGCTGCAGATAATTCGGGATTTGATGCCACGTACAATTTAATGCGCTCAATCAGTTTCTCCTGAGCCATCTGGTAGAGAGCCTCGTCGCTGTCGTCTCCAGCGGCCTCGCCATAGATGAAGTCTGGATTTTTCTTGATTGATAATGCAGTCTTTTTGGCGTCCTCATCCTGTGAAAACGCGGGTACTGCGAGCAGAAATACAGCCAGCAGCACCATAAGGAATTTGTTATTCATCGTTTCTTGTATTTTCTTTCATTCTCATAGTAAAGGTTTGACAAACTATGCGTGGGTATATAACTCATAACAAAGCCTTTAACAATACCCTTGCGATGCACGATAGTTTGGGTGTCAACTTCCACATAAAGCAAATGGTTGTAATCCAAATCAGTGTTCTCGTATAGCACTGTTGCCTTGATGAGACCGTCATTTGTAATATTCTCTATTCCCACATAGGGCTTGCAGCCCGTCTGCCGGCACAGATAATCAAAGGCGCTGAGGCTCACACTAATAGGTTCTTTTTTTAATCCATACACGTAATGATTAATTTGCAGTTGCAGATCGGTTTTTATTACCCTGCAGAAAATATTACGTAGTGTCTCCTCGGGGCGGTTTTCATCTAACACAGGAATAAACACTCCATCCAAACTCTTCTGAAAGTAAGTCTCAGACTTCATTGGTTTGATGATGTAATAAGGCCCCGGATGAACATAGTAATCCAACGTGTCATTCTTTTCAAGTTGCTCTTCGGAATAGGATATCGGCTCAATAACGGGAACGTCAGTAATCGCCTTTAGCTGCTCCTGAAACACTCGCTCACGTTCTTGCATATTCTGCCCAGTTATGAGCTCAAAGCTTTTCGGAAATGTCAGTTTTGCAATCTCTCCTTTAGGGCTGACCCAAGTGAAGACATATTTTTTATCGTTGCTGTCAATCTGCACATGACAAAGGCTGTCCACAAACTTTGGGCTTTCAGGTGAGAGATGAGTTAAGTCGTCAAAGAATTGGCGGCTACGGTCTGCGGGTGATAGCAGGCTGAGTTGCAACATATATCTTTCTATGAAGTCAGCAAGCTGAGCAGGAAGATTGTCGCGAAGTTCTTGTGCGAATAACGGAGTACGGATCTGTTGCACGACACCAAATTGGTTACGTTCAATGAGCACATCACGCAGTCCGAGAGTATTGGTACGCACAATCCCGCTTTCAGTAACTCCTCGCGCTTTAAGGTGCTGGTAGATTTCTTTCAAGACTTTTGTCTGACAGGAATCACGGTCAGCACCATAAGCGCAGAGGGAACATAAAAATGGAAGAACAGTTATAAATACCTTTTTTAGCATGGATGATGATGTCTTTACTATTTCGACTCGTAGTCATTCCCTGGCTGGACACCAATCATAAGAGATTCCTTGAGAGCACCATCTCCACCGAACCACTTACCTTGTACAAAGAAACCGCGAACGAACTCGCCGACGACATAATCCCCAGCATCGGCTACTCGTCCTTTATCATCGTAACGGTTGATGCGCCTGGAACGATTGTAAGTCAGGCGACCAATGCCATCGGGGTGTCCATTTTTGATTTCACCCTTGTATGTACCGTAGGAAAGGTGCAATGTGCCGTTGGAAGAGCTACCAGTCGACGTGCCGCCTGTATCCTTCTTTACATCCTTTTTGGGCGCTACAGGCTCGGCTTTCTTCTGTTCTGTCTCTTCAATAACAGGCTTTGGCTCTTCGGCTTTTTCAACTTTGTATAGGCACTGTGCCTCCAGTGTGTCGTTCGGCAGAATGGTCTTGACGATTACTTGCCCTTCACCCTCCTTAGTGGCTTTTACAATACCATTATCAACTTCTACTACAGCGCTATCTTGTTGAGTAGACCATACCATAGTAGCGGGTATAGTGTCGGGATTGAGCAAGACTGCCAAAGTGTCTGTCTCACCGACCTTGAGTGCTTTTTCTGTATGATTAATAGACATTTCAACAGAGAGCTTGGGCTGATCAGGTTCTTCCTGGATTTTATTGTTGTCAGAACCGCTAAGTAAGGCATAAACGCCCCCGCCAAGACCAGCCAGTAAAGCTACAGCCGCAGCAATGAGCTCCATTAACTTTTTATTTGGGCCATTACCATCCTTATGCTTTTTGCCATCAGTGGACTCTGCCAGTGGCTTGTGGCAGAATGGGCATTCAAACTCCTCTCCTGCTTGTATGTCAAATACTTCTTTATAATGGTCACATTCTATGTTGACACATTTTCCTTGTTTTGCCATTGTTTAAATAATTAAAGGTTAAATTCGAAGGTCGTTCTCGCAAAGTTGCTCTCCTGCTACATTAAATGCAATATAGTTCGGGTTGTTCTCATTGTTGTTAACCAAAGGAAGGACAACGCTTTCGAGTGTGTCACCCATCTTTTGCATGAGCTGCTGCTTTTTTTCTACGTGCTTGAAATTCGTTTCTAGCTCTGTCTCCACAGCTTTACGTAAGGCTGCGGCGTCCAAAGCTCTGGTGAGCTTACTCATCTCTTCGAGCGTATCGAATATGTTTTCGCCGACATTAATCCAACGGCTTACGCGGCCCATTTTGTTCTTCTCGCCAGCAAAAGCTTTGTACTTCTCGCCCGTCTCGACATCTTCCCTGTCAACAATGAGTCCATCAATACTATATGCCAGGAGAACAATGGGTAACATCTCTTTGCGCTTAGTCCCTTTGTCTTTGCTATAGGGTGAAGGTAGCGGCTTTAAGAAGGATTCAGTGTGAACAACCATCTTGTTGACCTCGTTGCGTATTAGGATGTCATATTTTTCCTTCAAGACGCGGACATTATCCACATATCTCAAGGGGAAACCGCTATGTGCTGTCACTACAACTATCTGGTTGCTCTTGAAGTTTACTGACACGTCCTTATCAGTGTCGAACGGAATCTTTCCGCTTTCACCAAATGCTTTGATGAAATCATCGCGGAATTCATTGTTGTCCTCATAAAGGGGCAAGGACAATTGAACGATTTTCTGGTGGTTCGCAGCAGTCTCAGGACTACCTTGTCCTTCTTCAGAGCCATTGAAAGGCAGGAAGCTTTGGGCTGCATTATAAATACTCCCGACAAACTTTTTCATCTTTTCGGGGCTGCTGCACTCAGTATTGCGAAGCTTATCCAAAATATTCACATGGACAAGACGCTGGTTGGGATTCTTAGTAGAATAGTCTTCCATATCTTTTGTGGCGTTCTCAATGCAGACCTTCAACGCAATCTTGCGTAAAGAGCCGACATTCATCTTCTTGGCTAGAGAGGAGAATGTGACATCTGACGCCCCAACTTCATCTATTATTCGTTGGCGAAGACTCGTTGCATAAATAACTTGTTGCTGCTGATTCTTGAGGAATCCTACAACAGTTTGGCGAACAAATTTAGGATCATATTCCTTAACAACTTCACCTTGGAGGCTCGTGATGTCTGCATCACTCAGTTTGCACTTGTCTTCGGCTTGGCGCTTCATGGTATCTGCAAATTCGCCCAGAACTTTCATGAAAGGTTCAATGCTGTTCAAATTCAGCAATGTCAGTAATGTCTTCACCTCGCTCAGAAGTTTGATGGCATAGCTGTAGCCTTCAATATGTGTTCGAAGTGTAAGCTCCTCTCGCTTGGCATCGGCAAAGCGTCCAAAAGTTTTTGTAGAAGCATTTGTTATAGCATCTTTAAGCCAGCCAATGTTATTCCAATCAGAACGGATCCCTTTTATATTGTCTCCCAATTCTTCGTTGAGATAGATGGTGCGTTTGCTGATTTTATTGTTGAAGTCTAAAACACGCTCATCGCAATTTAGAATAAGCATGGAGATATATTTGTGAACCTCTATAATAGAAATTTGTCCGTTTCTCCATTTCCCGAAAAGATTGTTTTCTATCTTGCGACAGATCTCTTCAGCAAAGCCGCTAAGTTCACTTTCGTAGTCTTTGTAGAATTTCTTTACACCAGAACCACGATACATAGAATCATAGAATTTCTCGCAAAGCTGGTTGAATTGTTCCAACCACTCTTTCTTGTCGCTCTCATCCTGTACATCTTGCTTGTAACGGTCTGTATAGAACTCCCAACCGGCTACAATTTGCTTCCAATTTGTAACATGCTTTTCGATAGATGGCAGGGGCTTGCTGAGCGTGAGGTATGCGTCTGAGAGGAGGTTGTCTTCAAGAGCGTCTGGTTTCGCTACATCCTGTTTAAATGATTTGCCTACCATGTCCTCTGTGCACTCCTCCAAATAACCACGAGCATCGTCCCAAAGACCATACAGCATTTGTAGAGATGCTTGACGGGCAAATTGGTATGCTCCGTATTCGACGACCTCTGTTTCCGGATATTCTATGCGTTTTACGCCAAAGGTCATAAATTTACGGCTGTGCACAGGCTGATCTTCTTCACTCAATTCAGGCAGCAAACCATTATTTTCATTATTCTCTAATCGCGCCATTTGGCCTCCAAAGGAAATTGATGAAGCCACAATCTTTTGGAAAAGAAAATCACCTACTATCCCAGGGAGGACCTTAGACAGACTAACTTGCCTACCAGCTTCATTCACATTGGTAAACAAATATGCCATGTCAAATGCATCTTGTCCATGCAGTAAACGACGGACTTGTCCAGTTTCATCTGTGTTACCTTTCACGTCAGTAGGGAAGTAGCGGTCTACCGACATGGCATTAAGCTCTAACAGGGATGCGTAGCCATTAGGTTGGTAGAAGCGGTTGCGATCCTCTCCGCCAGGTATCTGTATGATCTTTTCTGGTACATACAGATAAAGCTGTATCTTGAAATTCGTGCGGTTGTCGCCTGTGCGTTGGAACTCATTACGGATCTGAGCAACAGCATCGACGATGGATCCGGAGCCAGTACCTCCACCCAGTCCGGTACAAATATGGAAAGTTACATCCTCTACATCCTCACGTTTTTTTAGTTCACGTACACGGGAATGAATTTGACCAATAAATGTATCCTGTGGTAACCCGCACATATTATTTGCCATCAACATGCGTCCGAAGCGACGACGTTGTCCGCCAATACCAGCATCAATAATTGCTCCGATGCCATCATTGAGCATACTTTGGTCTTTCCGACTAATAAAAGAGTTAATGCCTGGGTATTGTTCAAGATTCCCAAGAACACCTGTGCCAATGCCGTTTATTGAAAGGCGCTGTGCAGGGGTCAATTGTACTGAAGCTCCCAGGGTCTGCCATTCTTCTTCATTGTTTAAATCATCCAAACTCGAGTCCACATACAGATACTCAATGTTTGCACTCCCTTCTGGCGTATTAGAGCGAAATTCCTCATAAATACGCTTGCGCAATGCGCGGATAATGGAACCTCCAGTTCCACCTAATCCAATGATAAGATGATTTGCCATTTTTGATGTTATTTATATTATTAAAGATTATTCATCATAGAATTTACGCTTTTTTTTATTAAAGCCAGTATTCTTGCTTTTATGTATTTCCATGGATTTGATGATGCCTAACGCTCCTAAAAAGACAAAGAAGATAGACCATAAGAAGTGACGTAAAATATTCCAATTCATATGTCTTTGCAACTCCTGATTCATTGAACTTGCAATGTCATAAGGTGTATGTCCGCTAAAGTCGGCTGAGGCTATATAATAGCCTACTATAGGCAAATCGTTCCGCAAGCGTAGAAAAAGTTCTTGAGTATCTTCTTGGGTGAAGATCGTGCTTGATGAAAGAGGGGTTACGTACGAATTGATTAGGGACTCGGCATCGTTTCCATAGCTTTTAATTACAACCGCACCGCAAATCAGGATTGCATGGAACAGAATAAATATAAATGCTACGCACCCAATAATGTAGCTAAGGGCAGTAAAAGACCGATTCTTATGCCACGACTTTATGATGTAAAACATAAGAGCAATGCAGACTGCTGTTGCAAGGATGCCGATAACTATACTGCCAGCACTATATGTTAATATGTTATATAAAATACCAAACATGTTCGTTACTCGTTAAAAAACTCCGAACGTAGTTGATTGCGCCTCTTACTATTGGAGCGGCTACCTCCTTCTGTTTCCAAAGAAACATGGACAGTTACACCAAAACCTAATAAACCTATAAGGATGTAGTACAGATGTCGTTTCTTATGCGAATCAATCTCCTCCTTCAACTGGGTGACCAATTCGGGATTCACCTCTGGAACCTCTGGAATGTTCACCCCTGGGAATAAATTGGCAATAAAAACGCCAACATTTAATCCTGAAGAGACTTTGCCTGCATTCCGAACAATCATATCTGCGATTTCCATCGGTCTGTCAGCCATTTTGCTTAAACGCCATTCACCAATAAATAGGGAGGATTGAATACTCAGAAATGAGGCGCAGAATGCAATAATAATAGAACTCAAAACAGATACCTTCTTTTGGCCTTTGTTAAAAAGAAGTACCAAACCAAGTAATGCCGTTGCCAAAATACCGCCAAGGAGTATGCCTATGACTACACTTATGTCAAGCGTATTTATTATTGAGTCCATAATTAATTTCTTTTTGATTAGTATCTCATCTCACACAACTCCGGCAACACCAACCTATGGACATAGAAAAGCGCAGCCTTCGTCGTATTCCGCTCAGGCCTACCACAGCCCTCATAATCATACAGAGAAGTCTGCGCTTATGCGCATACTCCAATGATTATGAGCTTGCTCTCTATTTCCTTAGTGGATCGAGGTGGTAGTTCGAGCGGAATTTGAGCAAATAAAAAGATGTCTAAACCATACGCTGCATCGTTGAAAATGCAGTTTTTTGCATATAGATGCCGCAAAGGTAATAATTAATATGAAAAGTCAGCAAGAAAATCCGACTTTTTTCTAAAAATGTAAAAATGATGGTGTGGCAAGGGTATTACAAAGAAAGGAGGACTGGTGGGTCCTCCTTTCTATGATGTCGGGCGTATATGGTTATTGTGGGCGTGTGTGGTTGTTGGGTATGTGGTTGGCGGCGCTTCGATTTATTTCTGCGTGGCGGGGATGAGGCGCTCTACGCCTCGAGAGGTTTCGACGATGCGGCGGCGGGGATTGCCGGGATAGAGCTTCAGGAGAGCTACGCCGTGGGGATTCACTTTGGTGTCAAAGCGGTCCTTGGCTTCGATGGTCTTGAGGTCCTGCTGGCGCCATACGTCGCGAATGGTCTGTGGCGCCCGGAGGCCGATGGAATAGGGGACGAAGCCGATGGTGCGGACACTGTCGGAGAGGTTAAAGAGGCCGACAGCCATGGAGCCGTCCTCCAGTTGCTTGACGTAGGTGACATAGTCCTTGCTGCGGTAGCGTGGATAGGCTTGAATGCCCAGCGGATCCTGGTTGATGTCGTTGACCTCATTGTTGCAGAGGAGGCTGATGGTGAACGGGTCGAGCTGCGACATATCGCAGCCGATGAGCATCGGAGAGGCCAGAAGCGCCCATAAGGAGATATGGGTGTATTGTTCGTCGGGCGTCAGTTGAGTGTAGTGTAGGTTCGGTCCCCAGCCTACCATACCAAGGACAAGCATGTCGGCATCAGCCCAGTGACCGGGGCGATTGAAGGCAATCCACTGGTCCTGTCCCTCGAAGCCTATCTTTGAGACGCTTTTCCAGTTGTCGCGAATGTCGCCTGTGGTGCGGTAGCAGTTGGCTTTTTCCAACCAGACCGGAGCCGAGCCGTAAGGGGCGGAGTTGGATAGGCTGAAGACGATGTCGCGGCCAGTGGCATCCAGGGCTTCCCGCATCTCCGTTGTGTGGTAGTAGTCGTTCGGGTTCCAGTCGTATTTCAGGTAGTCGACGCCCCAGTCGGCCCACTGGCGTGCATCGTTTTGGGCGAAGGAATACATCCCGAGGTAGTAGTGACGCTTGCGGGCGTCTGGGTCGTCGGGTAAGGTGAAGCGATAGTCCTCGTTGTGCTTACCCTCTTTAATCCAGTCGTAGGTGCCGTCGGGGTTGTCGGAGCTGCTGCCGATGTGGCCTGCGTAGGTCCCGACCCACGGGCCAGAATAGATGCCCAGTTTCAGCCCCCATGCGTGCAGCGAGTCGGCCATCTGCCGCATGGCAGGAAACTTACTGTTGGGCTGTATGCCGTTGTGCTTACCGCCGCGCACGCCCTGCCAGCCATCATCTATATTGATGTAAGTCCATCCGTAGTTCACGAGCCCTTTCTCGACCATTGCGCGTGCCGAGCTCATCACTTTCTCTTGGCTGACGCTCCTGCCCCAGCAGTTCCATGAGTTCCAGCCCATAGGCGGGGTCAGCACTATCGTGTTGCCTATCTCAATGCGCAAGTCGCGTTCGGCACTACCGAAGGCGTTGGAGGCGTGGAGCTTTACGTGGTATGTGCCAGCCCGCTTCACACGTCCGGTGATATGTCCTGTCTGAGGATTCACCTTTAGCCCTTTCGGAAGTCCCGTGGCGCTGAACGTCATGGGACGTTCGCCCGTAGCAGCGATGTAATATTGGAAGGGCGCTCCTGGTGTGGCACCGAAGACTTTTGCGCTGTTGATGCGGGGCGCTTTTGGCGCGGGAGGCGTAAGGATATAGGCGCTGTAGTCGGGCATCACAGCCGATGGCTGTGCGCTGACTGATAAGGCGTTGAGGCTGATGGTGAGAATCGTAGCGATTGCGAGGATGTGCTTATTCATTTGCTGATGTTTTTGTTTTTAGCTGCCAAAGCCCCCAGCCGAGGAGGGCGAGGAAGAGGATGACAAGGGCTATGAGCGCTCCGTTGGCAATAGCCTCGGTGGTGTGGAGGCTCTGCGGGTCGAAGCGGAAGGCAATGGTGTGCTTGCCGGCGGGAATGACTACGGCGCGGAGGACGTAGTTGGTGCGGAGGACGCTGGCGGGCTCGCCATCGACGGTGCATTGCCAACCAGGGTAGTAGATGTCGGAGAATACGGCCAGACGCTCGCGGTCGGTCTCGGCCTCGAAGGTGAGGGCGTTGGCCTCGTAGGAGAGAAGGGCGAGGGAGGGCTGCTGCGCAGCAACGGGAGCGGCAATGCTGTCGGATTCTACGGTGACAGCTTCTTCGTTAGCCTTAACGCCACCGGCGCTGATGAGGGCCGCGGGCAGCTTGTCGGTGAAGCGGCGGTCGACGATGGCTGACGTGCGAAGGTCGAAGGCGCCGAGTGATGCCAGCTCTTCGTCGGCATTGTCGACGAGGAACACGTTGTCGACAAACCAGGCGTTGCCCATAGCCCATGGGTTCTCGAGGGGCATCGTCTGTCCGCTCTGCAGAGGCATGATTGCATACTTCATATTGAGCATGTTCAGCACCGGGAAGAGCGAGTCGCCACGCACCTCTCCGAGCTCGCCGCCAGCTTCGGCTGCGGCCATGTGAAGGCTGATGAGTTCGGGCTGGATGTAGGCCTCGATGAGCTCCTGATAGCGACGGAGCTTGGCCGCGTGGTAGCCGCCAATGGACTTGTGCCAGTAGCTTGTGGAGTTGTCGTTGAATGTCGACACAGAGAGGTTGGCTACACGGTAGTAGAGGTCGGTGTCCTGGAGTATGGCTTCGTCGGTAGCTGTCTTCTGGAAGAACTCTTGCGGGGGGTGGGGGGCGGAGAACATGGCATCGTTGAGATAGCGTTTGTTCACGTCCCACATATCTGCCGTGCAGAGGACGATGAGGCATACGACCATGACGGCAGGGTTGGCGATGGAGAATGTTCTAGCCTTATCGGCAGCCTCTCCACTCCTATCCTCTTGCAGCTTCTTGTTCTTCCAAAGATAGACTAACAGCACGGCACAGCCCACGAGGATGATTATGAGCGAGCGGCCGGCGTCGGCAGCGAACACGGCGCGGCGCATGTCGTTGAGGTTGGCCATGATAGGGGCCAGCATCTCTTGTGGAATATACCCCTGCTGTGCGGCCGAGGTCAGCATCTGCGACTCGGAAGAGCTGATGTAGTTGCCAAAGAACACGTCGGGCATAAGCCAGAAGAGAAGGCAGGGGCCGGCGGTGAGGGCGAGGGCGAGAAGCGCAGAGCGGTAGTCCACAAGCCCCCTAAAGGGGAGTGTGCCCCCCGGGTCTTTGGACCCGTCCGCTTGATTGGGGGCTTGTATGATCTCCTTGAGCGCCAGCATGGCCAGCAGCGGGATTGTGAACTCTGCAATGACGAGTATGGAGGCTACGGTGCGGAACTTGTCGTACATCGGCACATAGTCGAGCCAAAAGTCGGTCCAAGGCATGAAGTTCTTACCCCAGGCCAGTGTTATAGATAGCACGGTGGCGATAAAAAGCGCCCATTTCATCGGGCCTTTCACGATGAAAAGGCCGAGGATGAAGAGGAAGAGCACGAAGGCTCCGACGTAGACCGGACCGCTTGTGCCTGGCTGCTCGCCCCAGTACTGTCCGAGGCTCTGATAGACTGGCATATAGGTCGGGTCGGCCTTCTGCATGGCTGTCTTACTCTGCGTCAGGGGCTGCGAAGCGCCGCCTTTGACATTGGGAATGAGCAGCGACCACGTCTCGCCTATGCCGTAGCTCCACGCTGTGATGTAATCGCGTTCGAGTCCGCTGGACGTCTGATTGGCAGGGTCCTTGGTGGCCTGCGTCAGTTCGCTCTTGCCTCTCATGCTCTCCTTGGAATACTCCCATGTGTGAAAGAGGTTTGAAGCGTTGATGGCTATTCCTATGAGGCAGCCGAGGGCGAAGGTGGCTGTAGCCTTAGTCCAACGGAGCCACTCGCGCGGTTGGAAGAAGGCCAGGGCCATCAGCGCGATGACGAAGGCGAAGTAGTAGGTCATCTGAACGTGGTTCGACAGGATCTGCAGAGCCATGAATACAGATGTCACGAGCAGGCCCCAGCCGTAGCGGCCGCGGTAGCACAGCACCATGCCCGCTATCGTTGGCGGGATGTAGGCCAGCGTGTAGAACTTCCAGATGTGGCCAGCACCTATAATAATAAAGTAGTAGCTCGAGAAAGCCCATACGACGGCACCGAGGGCTGCCATCCAGGCGCGGAAGTCGAAGGCGCGCAGGAGGATGTAGAAGCCCAGCAGCATTATGAACACCAGCACGACGTAGTCGGGGAGGAAGAGTTTGTAGACTTTCTCCACCTGCTGCAGCTTGTCGGTGGAAGGGTAGGAGGGGGCCATCTGGTAAGTAGGCATTCCCGAGAAGAGGGTGTTGGTCCAGCGTGTGCGCTCGCCGTCGTGTGCCTTGCGGTAAGCCTCCATCTCTGAGGCTGCGCCAGCGCCGCCGCTATGATCGTGGCCCGTGAGCACAAGACCTTCCGTAGCTGGTTTCAGGAAATAGGCAAACGCGAGTGCCACGAAGAATAGCACAGCGAACAAGTCGGGCAAGAGACTTCTCAAGTACTTCATATCATTGTCTGTAAATCAGTATTATTAGGAAACAAAAAGCTGCGCAACCTTGGCGGCAACGCAGCTTGTCTTGATTTGCGGTGAAGAGGCTGCGCCTTACTTGCGCAAGCCAAGAGCCTTGACGATGGCACGGTAGCGGTTGATGTCGCGCTTCTTAAGGTAGTTGAGCAGCGCGCGGCGCTTACCTACGAGACCAGTTAGTGCACGCTCGGTGCTGTGGTCCTTGCGGTTCTGCTTCATGTGCTCAGTGAGGTGAGCGATGCGGAAGCTGAACAGTGCGATCTGACTCTCGGCGCTGCCCGTGTTGGTTGCGCCGCCGCCGAACTTCTCAAAGAGCTCGGCCTTCTTAGCTGAATCTAAGTACATAATAAGTTTGATGAATTTTGAGGTTATTGAATAGCATCCTTCAGGTGTTGAACCGTCGTCATCAATCGTCGTGAGCACACCCTCGAATGATTTTAGCTTCTAAAAGTCCGCAACCTCCGAGGAGAATTGCGGACCAACGCCCTTGCGCTTCAGGATGGGCTTGAACCAACGACCCCCTGATTAACAGTCAGGTGCTCTAACCAACTGAGCTACTGAAGCAGTGTTTCCGAGGATGTGGCGCTTCAGGATGGGCTTGAACCAACGACCCCCTGATTAACAGTCAGGTGCTCTAACCAACTGAGCTACTGAAGCTTCCGTCTTGTTCTTCGTTTTTGGGCGAAGGCCTTGGGATAAGGCTTTTTGCGATTTTTTTCGCTTATTTCTCGGAATTGCGGGGCAAAAGTAGTGCTTTTCTCAAAAATAAACAATACTTTTGCAGAAAATTTTCAAGATTATGGCAAAAATAATAGGAATTGGCAATGCTTTGGTCGATGTCTTAGTCCATATTGAGGGCGAAGAAATGCTTAAAAAGCTCTCTCTTGCCAAGGGCGGAATGACGCTTATTGACGAGGCGGGGCTCGCGCAGGTGAGAGTTGCCTGCGAGGCTCTCGACAGCAAGATTGCTACCGGAGGCAGTGCCTCGAACACTATACACGCCCTCTCTGTCCTTGGCCACGACACAGGCTTCGCCGGTGCAGTAGGCAATGATGCCATGGGTGATTTCTATGAGGCTCAGATGCGCTCGCGCGGCACAGAGGCCGCGCTGCTGCGTGTGGCCTCGCAGCCAACAGGCATAGCCACAACCTTCATCACACCCGACGGCGAACGGACCTTCGCCACACACCTCGGTGCGGCCTCGCAGGTCAGCGCCGGCAGCCTCTGCGCCCTCGTCGCTGCTCACCCCGAGGCCGAGATACTCCACGTGGAGGGCTACCTGCTGCAGAACCACGACCTCATCGTCGACGTCCTCTCTGCCGCTCGCGCGGCAGGCCTCACCGTGAGCTACGACCTTGCGTCGTGGAACCTCGTCGAGGCCGAGCGCGACTTCATGGAAGCCCTCGTTCGTGACTACGTCGACATCGTCTTTGCCAACGAAGAGGAGGCCGCCGCCTTCAGCCGGCAGCGCGACCCCGAGGTGGCGCTCCGTCAGCTGGCCGGCGTTGCCGCCACAGCTATCGTCAAGGTGGGGGCGCGTGGAGCCATCGGTATGCACAATGGCGAGTACGCTGCAGTCCGAGGCCTGAAGCACATGGTGGTGGACACCACTGCCGCCGGCGATTTCTTTGCCGCCGGCTTCCTCCATGGCTATGTCAGCGGCGCTTCGCTCGAGCGTTGCCTCGACTACGGCAACCACCTCGCAGGCGAAGTCATTCAGGTCTACGGCACAGAGATTGAGGCCGAGAAGCTACGCAAGGCCGTGGATATATAATTTAAATGTACGCGCACGCACGCGAGGGAATTTGACCCTATTCACAATTGACCTTACTCACAAATTGATATATGAACACCACTTTTCTGAGAAAAGCCCTGCTTGCTGCAGCCGCCACGTTGGCGGCCCTTGCTCCCGCACGCGCCCAACAGCGCCAGCAGACGGGCTTTGACATCTCACGCAACCTCGACATCTTCGCCGACATCTATCGGCAACTCGATATGTTCTACGTCGACTCGCTCTCGGCAGACACGGCCGTAGAGTGGGCCATCAACGGTATGCTGGCCGAGATAGACCCCTACACGAAGTACTATCCCGACGAGGATCAGGAAGAACTGCGCATGATGGCCACGGGGCGCTACGCAGGCATCGGGGCACTGATACGTATGCCCAAAGGCTCGAAGCGCGCCATCATTGAGGAACCCTACGAGGGTCAGCCGGCGCAGCAGGCAGGCGTCAAGGCCGGCGACGTCATCTTGAGCATCGACGGCCGCGACGTTGAAGGCTGGGAGATATCGCGCGTCAGCAAGACCCTCCGCGGCGAGCCCGGCACAACCTTCGAGTTGCGTGTGCAACGGCCCTCGGAGCGAAAGCCCCGCGCCTTCAAGATCACGCGCCGACAGGTGCAGCTGCCCTGCCTGCCGTGGTACGGCATCGTCGACGACGAGGCCCACGTAGGCTATATCTACCTCTCAGAGTTCACAGACAAATGCTCTCGCGAGGTGCGCCATGCCATCCTCGACATGAAGCAGCAGGGCATGCAGCGCCTCATCTTCGATCTTCGCGACAATGGTGGCGGCTCGGTCAGCGAGGCCGTTGAGATCGTAGGGATGTTTGTGCCGCGCGGCAGCCTCGTGGTGAAGACCAAAGGCAAGCTGCCCTCCACCTGCCACGACTATCTCACGCCCGCAGAACCTATTGACACGCTTATGCCATTGGCCGTGATGATAAACTCAAATACAGCGTCAGCCTCAGAGATAGTGGCCGGTGCGCTTCAGGATCTTGACCGCGCCATCATCGTTGGTCAGCGCAGCTACGGCAAAGGCCTTGTGCAAGGTATCCGTGAGCTGCCCTATCGCGGACAGCTGAAGATAACCACTGCCCGCTACTACATTCCCTCGGGCCGCTGCATACAGGCCTACGACTATCGCCATCGCACAGCCGACGGCGCAGCCACGACTCTGCCCGACAGCCTCACGCGAGAGTTCCACACCCGCCTGGGCCGTACGGTGCGCGACGGCGGCGGCATACAGCCCGACTCCGTGCTGGCAGTGGACTCAGTGCCGTCGATGGTCTATGACCTCACCGCCTCCGACCCCTTCTTCGATTTCGCCACCGACTACGCCCTCCAGCACCCGCAGGTAGCCCCCCCCGCCTCGTTCAAGCTCACTGATGCAGAGTGGGACGCTTTCGCCGAGAAGATCGAGAGCAGCGACTTCACCTACAACGGCCGCACCGCTACGGCGCTGAAGCAGCTGCGCCAGCTTGCCCGCTTCGAAGGCTATGAGGAGGAGACACGCGACGAATTCGAAGCTCTTGAGGCGAAACTGAAGACCAACGACTTGGCTGCCGACCTACAGCGCTTCCGTCAGCATATTCAGCCCTACCTCGAGACGGAGATCGTCAGCCGTTACTACTACCAGAGCGGCGCCCTCCGCCACACGCTCTCGTTCGACAAGGCGCTCGAGAAGACGATAGGGATATTGAAAAGTGAAAAATGAAAAGTGAAAAATGAAAAGTGAAAAGTGAGGATTGAAGAAATTAAAATAAAGAATAGATATGAAACGACGTAAAGCACAACGCACTAATCAGAACATCATGCGCGGCATCGTGGCCATGGCCCTCGTGGTGCTGCTCGTAGCATGGCTCTTCCTCTCACTCGTCTCCTGCTCCGACCGCGGCCCTACGTTCAGCGTCAGCGGGATCATCAGCGGGGCTGAGGATTCAACGCTCATCGTAGAAGCCATGACGCTCACCGGCCCTGAAGCCCTCGACTCCCTGCGCCTCAAGGCCGACGGCGCTTTCGCCTTCGACCTGCCCCTGCCGCCGCAGGACTCCACGGCCTCGCCCGAGTTCTACCGCCTGCGCATAGGCCAGACGGTGATTAACTTCGTTCACGATTCCACCGAGGCCATCACCATCACGGCTCCCTTCCCCCAGATGGCCACGGCCTACGAGGTCGAGGGCAACGACGCCTCGCGCACAATGAAGACCATCTCGCTGCTCAACATACAGCTCCAGCAGCAGTTCCACCGCCTGCTGGCCGACGACTCGCTCTCCGCCCTCGAGAAAAGCGAGCGCCTGCAGGGCCTCGTAGATGAGTACAAGACCACGCTCAAGCGCGACTATATCCTTACGAATCCCGCCTCGGCCGCAGCCTATTTCGCACTGTTCCAGACCGTAGGCTCGCAGATGCTCTTCGACCCAGAGCGCGACAAGAACGACGTCCAGTACTTCGCAGCCGTAGCAACACAGTGGAACGAGTTGTACCCCGCAGCCCTGCGCACTGAGAACCTGCGCAACATAGCTATCCGGGGGCTCCGCAACACCCGCCCCGGACGGCCGTTTGAACTGAATATCGACAGCGATAAGGTGCGCGAAGTGGGCGTCATCGACTTCGGTTTCCCCGACATAAACGGCCGCGAGCGCCGCCTCACTGACCTCCACGACAATGTCGTGTTGCTCGATTTCACCGCCTATGCCCTGCCGCAGAGCCAGCAGCGCAATATCCTTCTGCGCGAACTCTATGCCAAATACCACGGCCGCGGGCTCGAAATCATGCAGGTGAGCCTCGACGCCGACGAGCACTATTGGAAGACGATGTGCGAGAAGCTGCCTTGGATATGCGTTTACTGCGCCGAAGGCATTGTCAATGACATCGTGCAGATCTACGGCGTCAGCAGCCTGCCGGCGTATTTCCTCATAGGGCGCGGATCAGAGCTCAAGGCGCGCGGCGAGCAGATTCCCGACCTCGAGAAGGCTATAGCCGCCGAACTTTAGGCATTATCGAAGCCTTGCCAGACTAACGAGACAAAGGCTTATGCAGAAACCCCTTAAAGGTTGTCAGCAGAACCCCGTAAGGGGGCTGCCCGGAACCCTTAAGGGGTTTTTCGTGTACCCTCGTCACTATGCTCTACGGGAATGATAGCCTAAAACGTCTTTAAAAGCTCAAAAACGGATGCCGGAGAATTATTTTTGGGCTTTTTGTTTGGTGGAATAAATAAAAGACTCTATCTTTGTCGACGATAAAAGCATAAATAGAAGGGTTCTGCGACCAAAGCGGAGCTCTTTTACTTTTGTCTACTTTGCTGCCTGCCCTTAATCATAAGGCCTTGCCTGCAAATAACCTTATATCAAGCTACTAAACCTTTCCGCCGACCATGTCGGCACTCAAATAGTAAATAAACAAGACTTAACTATAAATGGCTTACATGACACAAAAGGGCTACGACAAACTCGTAGCCGAGCTTCAGCAGTTGGAATCTGTTGAACGCCCCAAAGCTTCGGCGGCTATCGCAGAGGCTCGCGACAAAGGCGACCTCAGCGAGAATGCTGAATACGAGGCTGCCAAGGAGGCGCAGAGCCTCTTGGAGATGAAAATCACACAGCTGAAGATGACTATCGCCGATGCCAAGATCATCGACACCAGCAAACTTAATGCCGACACGGTGCAGATCCTTACCCGAGTGGAGCTGAAGAACGTGAAGAACGGTGCCAAGATGGCGTACACCATTGTCAGCGAGACCGAGGCTAACCTTCGCGAAGGCAAGATTAGCGTGAAGACACCCATCGCACAGGGATTGCTGGGCAAGAAGGTCGGCGATGTCGTGGAGATTCGCGTCCCTCAGGGGCTCATTCACCTCGAAGTGCTCGGCATCAGCTACGAAGAGTAGGGCACGGCCTGCGGCCGTAGCCTTTTTCACGGGCTTTGCCCGTAGTTGAAGGTTTAAGGTTCTTCGCAGTGCGCGCTCGGCATCCCGCGCTCGAGTTCTGCTCGCTTGTTCCCGTAGGGTCTCAAGAGGAGTAATTTTTCACTTTTCATTTTTCACTTTTCATTTTTCATGCCATGTCTATCTTCAGTAAGATAGCCGCCGGCGAGATTCCAAGCTACTGCTGCGCCGCCGACGATGAGTTCTATGCATTCCTCGACATCAACCCGATGGCGAAAGGTCACACCCTCGTAATTCCCCGCCGCGAAGTCGACTACATCTTCGACCTCGAGGACGACGAGCTGGCCCGCCTGCACGTGTTTGCCGCCCGGGTGGCACGTGCCATCAAGAAGGTCATCCCCTGCGTGAAAGTCGGCGAAGCCGTGCTGGGCCTTGAGGTGCCCCACGCCCACATCCACCTCATCCCCATGCAGAGCGAGCGCGACATGCTCTTCTCCAACCCCAAGCTGCAGCTGCCGGCCGAGGAGATGCAGGCCGTGGCCGACGCCATACGCGCCAATTTCCAAGGCTGAACCGCTCTCAGTACATATATTAAAAAGAAAATCCCGCCCTACGGCGGGATTTCTTTTATTCATAATGGAGGCGGCTGTCATTCAATGCAGGCGGTCGAAAGAGCCAACGCATATGGTCGCATTTGCCTACACGCCCAGTCTCATTCGCCGATACGTCCGCACGTGTGAGGTGTCCCACCATGGTGGGACACCTTGATGTCTTAAGACAATCTGCCAAAAGTTATAAGAGTTATCGCCAAAAGTCCCAAGACTTTTTGCCAATAGTCCCAAGAGTTCTTCCGCCTCGATTTTTTCTCGAAGCAGGGTCATGGCGCAGCGAAAGGACGCTTTCATGCCTTGCTGAAGTCTGTTTTGAACAAATTTTTTGCTATCATCTCCTTCCCATCGGCCGCCGCTTGTGGAGGATTACGGTGGCAGTGGAGTTGCAGGGTTTCTTATAGATCTTTACTCCTGATTACCATTTATGACGGTTTCAGCTCTTTTCTTTATCCTATCAACATCTCCTGAAGGTACTTTAACGGGCTTGAGGAGGATTGTCCGGGCCATCTCTTTTGTCCGAGCACCATCGCCAAAAACTTCGTAGACATTCATGAGCCCTTCAAGCGGCGCGAAGCGTGACGGGCACATATTGGAGGCGAGCCTATATTCTTGCTTCGCTTCGGTATATCGTTCGAGGTGGAAGAGAATGTCGCCACGCAGGAGAGCGAGATCATAGCTGCTCCAAAAATTTCTGCAGCAATCATTCCAGTACAAGGCATCTTCGAATAGTCCTACTGTATAGCATTCTCGCGAGTATGCGTAGAGGTAATAAGGGTCGTGTTGTTGCAATTGTTCCAATCGTTTGTAAATACGGAGGGCCTTTTTGTGCCTGTGGCTGAGTGAGGCGTTTTCTGCTTTATTCAGCTCAAAAGAGGACGCCGCGTGAAGGCAGATGCCAGCGGAACTGATTATTGCAATTGTTGTGGCTGTCGCTTTTATCGTTTTTTTGTTAAGGATATGAACAGTCTTATGCCAAATGATTGAGACCCAAGACAGAATGAGCATTGACCAAACTAAGGGGTAGTGCAAAGGATATGATGCTACAGCAAACCAGCAAATCAGCATACATGTAAGCCTGAGTCCCTTATCTTGAACTTTAAATACGGGATAGAACAATAGGAGGATGATAGCCAAGAGCCCTGCTACGCCATAGTTTACCCACCATAGGAGATATTCACAGAGAGGATGACGAATGTCATCTGCGAGTGTTGCTGCTGGGTCGTCAGGATGCATATCGAAGAAGGAAGCTTGCCGAAGCATATAGTTGCGTTCAAATCCACCAGTTCCCCATCCTGCCAGGGGATGCTCAGCCACCATCTCCCACGTCTGCTGTAGTATAAACGCACGTCCTGAGGTAGAGGCTGACTTAATGGTAGACAGTCCAATGGCACCACAGGCGAATAGAGCAACCAACACCGTTCCCATGAACCACCTCTTGCTCTGAATCGTATTATTCGCTGATATCAACATCAGAGCCACTATTCCACAACGAGATTGAGATGCAATAACGGCACAAGCCATTATAGTCGTCATCGCTATCGTTGCCCATTTATTTTTCATACCACCTTCTGTTCCTCCGTTATTCAATGCCATCACGCAGCAGAGGCTAATGGCAAGCCCAGCGGGATTGTCGAAAGGCCCATGAGCAGCCACCCAGCCATTGAAAGCACTTTCGGCGATAGCCCATATACTAACAATAGAAGCTGCTGCAGTCAGCATAAGCTTTATGTAAGGTTTAATATCGTCCTTAAGCCTACCTCTGGCATAGGTAATAATAATGGCACACAGACCTAAGCCGAACAGATACCATTTGGGCAGAATGTCGCCATCCACAAAAAGGCCCACTTCCGGCAGGAAGCAGGCCAATGCAATAATAGCAGCACATATTGTGTTATTCCCGATTCTTTGCATTCTCTCTATCATGCTTGAGCAGCTCACGAAGGAAGAGGCGCGACTGGTCGCCATAAGTGTACATCGGTCTGCAGAACACATCGCCTTCACGTGTGATGGTCGTGTTGCCAGGCAAGATATAGTCATGTAGAGCCTCTTGGAGATTTACCATATCTTCCACGCCAATGTATACGACATCAACGTCAGCAACATACATCTTGCATTCTTGCTGAAGCAGGAACTTGAAATGCTCCAACTCACTGTCGTCAAACCCGCGACTCACCACGAGGACGAAATGAAAATAAGGACCTTCAAAGTCGGCTGCCACATCGATGAAAAGCTCAAGATATTTCAAATACCGATCTTTTTGGTAGGGAGTCGTAAGAAAAAGTTCCGTATATCTGGCATCCGAACGGTTTGTAATGCTGTCAATGAATTCCTGTGCTCTTACATTCGTCACACGGTATGTTGGATAACGTTCTGAGCCAGGGTTGCTCATGGCTTGCGGTTTGGCGAATTTGCGTAACGCTGAGGATTCGGGAACGAGCGAAGCCTGCCAGCGATTGCAATACAACAGGCTCATGTCTGACCAGTCAATCTCCGACTTGATAGGAAGCATTTCATTATCAATTCCGCTTTCCTTATGGCCTTGCTTTTGGCGTAATTCATTAATCTCATATTGCCTTTGAGCGCGGGAATGCTGGTATGCCTCTTCACGCCGCAAGCGGAAGTTGTTCATTAATAAATGATTCTCCCAACTGGAAAGCTTGTGTTTCCACGACATATACTTAAAGAGCTCACTCGCCGTGGCATCAAGCTCCTGAAGCCTTTCAGTAAAGGACGCAATGCTCTTTGAGCTTTGCACATATATGAATTCCTGCCAGAACAGATTATTTGGAATTTCTTGAAGGTCTGGATATGTGGGTCGGCCCGCATTGTTGTTGTATGTAATCTTCTCGTTCCATTGGCCGTAGTTGTCAACTTGAATATTCAAAGTGTCTCCAGGGCGGATATAGAATTGTATGTCCCTCCTTAGATCCAGCGACAGGCGAGTCATTTTAGGATAATCCAACAGGAAGGAATGCTCGAAAGAGCCGTCAGCATGAATCTGTGACAGCTTCTCTAAACGATGAGTGTTCTGTAGTTCCTGACTATTATTGTACTCCAAACGTGCGATGTGAGGCATTGTCTGACGGTCGTATCCGGTAATCCGCACACGAACCACAGCCGTATCGGGCACGAACCATCGCTCTGCGGTCTCAGCACTGTCCACGGCCTCATCTATTTCGGGCAGCCGGAGCTTAGCTCCTTTCTTATGAATGCCGAAAATCTTGAAGTTCACAGGATCCTCCCCTTCAATGATATCGAACACCTTTGTCCCTTTGGGCAATGGATCAAACATCAGAGTGAAAGTAGTCTGACCGTTATCGCCAATCCACTGCTCTTCGTCCAACTCTATGCCTTCGGCACCTATCACCTGATGCCTTACCCCCGCCTCATCGGAGGCATAAATGGAGCGCGAAATCTTGAACCATGAATTAGGAGTAGATGCATAGCTTATAGAAACAAAAGTATAATCAGCAGAAAAACGTACTGACTCCACTGTCGCATTCTCCTGTGTAGAATACAATGACAGGAAACTAACCTTATCCTGTTTATGAGCGTAAACGGATAAGGGTAGTAACAATAAAACAAACAACCAATTCTTCATAATACTATTCTGTGTTAGGATTAATACGGAACAATAAATGAGCTAATGCTTGTGCTGCCTTGACTTTCGAAGTTACCTTGGTCTGTCCATGAAACATCTCCAGTATAAACATTAATCGTTCCTGTAATAATTTTGAAATGAAAAGTGTAAGTTATTGATGATGTTGGAATGTCCCAAGCCGCGGAACAACTGATGACGTCTGCTTTGCATAGAGGGGTGGCACAGCCAACGCTAATGGCAGAGCATTCTATATCTGTTCTTCCACATTCGCCAGTCGTTGTTGTCGGCCAAGAGAATTTTGCAGAACAATTAAAATCACCCCAGTTGGTGTTTTTGATGCAATGCCCATTTGTAGAACCACCATTGATTAGCCCGCTGGCTGGAGCTGGTAACCCGGGGGCTGGTTCGGGCGCACGAGTAGCTCTGCGTCCCGATTGTGTACTATATTCTATATCATCCCATTCTTCAGATGGGTCAATTTCGTTGCAGCTTATATATAAGGCCGAAGGAGCAACAAGGAATAATGCAGAGATAGATAATAGTTTGATTCTCATTTTTAATTGTTTTGTTTTATGTTGATATTTTTTGGCGTAAAGTTAACTGGATCTTCAAATTCTATTTTGTAGTTGCCGCCTCCACCTATTGGGTCAAAACTTCCTTTTATCTGAATCTGCCCATAAATATGCCCGTCAAACAGATCCCATAGTAAGTTAGCAACTTCGACGTGTGCATTGCCAGTGTTCGGACTTTTCGCCCAGGCTTCTGAAGTATTTACAAGCGATTTATTGTTTGTTATACTAGGGTTGCTCCTTTTTATATATCCCTCAGACCATCCTATTACAACCTCAACAGGAATTGCATGACCAATTGTTATGGTGTCACAACCGGCTTCAACTATTTTGTCTGTGAAGTCTATCGTAGGAGTTTGAGGCGTTTCAGCCGCTCTAGTCTTCCTCGCACTAGCTAATGTCGAGAATTCTTGTGCGTCATAGAAGTCGTCTTCCGCTTCAACGCTACAACTTCCAAAGATTGGTGTTCCCAACATTGAAGCTATAAATGCGTAAATGACATACTGTTTTTTCATCGCTGTTAATTATTAGGTGATAAATCAATGTTTACAATTGCTAAAACAACCTTCGCCTGTGATATGCTGTCCTTGAATAAGTATCCTAATGGGCGGTTTGTCTTGTCATCAGTAAAGATAGTATAGCAGGAAGAATATCTTGCATTAATATTAGCACTATTATTTTAGTTTCTATTCGTTGCATTTTTTTTGTCCCGCTTTAGCAGTTCACGGAAGCTGTCACGGAAACTAGTCTCTTGTGTAAGGAATAACGGCCAGCGAAAGACTTCACCATCCTTCGTTAGTGTTATATTAAAAGGAGCTGAGATTTGACGGAATGATGTTTGGACAGAGAGAAAGTCCTCATGGGTCAATGTGATAATGTGTGGGCAATAATAACTCAGGGAGCGGGTAAAGTCGGACAATTCTTCATTGCCGAGGTCCTCGTCTATCACAGCTACGAAGGCAATATCATCTGACTTTGAGAAGTCCGCAGTCAGGTGCCTTAACGACGAAAGATAACAGCTTGTTATCTTGTCATATGTAGGTTTCATGAATGCGACTTCAAGATACTTGGAAGCAGTGCAAGCGATGATGCTGTCAATCAGAGTTTGCGTTTTAGCGTCTTTAATTCTATAGGTAGAGAATTGGAGCGCTGTCGGATTGCCTTTTGCAACAATGTTATCATCACCGAGTTCGGAAATGAGTATCCCATTTCGCTTAGCTATTTCTGCACACCTTTCATATATTTGTGTTATACGAATTGAGGCGTCCTGCCAAATGTCATTATTAAGGAATGAGTAGTCTTTGAGAACTTTAATCTGAGTGCTGTCTTTGGAAGACTCTAACTGCTTTTGTTGCTCAACCGTCAGACTAAAAGCTTTACTCTCTCTGATTTCAGCCTTTTCGCATAAATGCGTTAGCTTCCAATCAGACATCAAAAGATGAGTTTCCCAGCCACTAAGGTGATATTTCCAAGAAAAATAATCGATTAGTTTCTCAACTTCTTCTGACAATGAATATAATTTATCGTCATACTGCTTGATTGAAGACTCGTTTCTTAGATCCTGAAGTCTCTCCCAGACTGCCTCCTTGTTGCAATTCATGAGATTACCATAACAAGGCTTGCCAGAGAGATTCTTGTAAGAAATGACCTCATTCCACTGACCAAAATGGTCAATTTGTATGTCCAATGTATCACCGGGGCGAATATAAAAAGATATACTTCTGCCTGACCAGTTGTCAATATAAGTCCATGTGGAACTATCGACCAAGAATCCACAACAGAAAGAACCGTCCGGCTCAATCTTTAAGATTGTGGGACTTTGTTCCATGTCGAAAGGATTGACTCTCTTACTCTCATAACCCACTTCCCATAGTGCCGGTATCGACCGTCTTTCATAACCATTAAAGCGCCCTCGGATAAACGCACTGTCTGGCTTTAAAACCGAAGAGACTAATTCATTTTGATCCACAACACCTACGGCTCTTGGGATATTCAACTTTGCACTTGATCTATGAATACCATAGAGATAGAAGCCTCCGTGTAAATTGCCTTCAATGATGTCAAATAACTTAGTGCCCTTAGGCAGTGGGTCAAAATAGAGGGCGAAAGATACCTTGCCGTCATCGCCAAGCCATAGCCGCTCGCCCAGTTTTATACCCTCTGTACGTATTACTTTGTGGCGGTTGCACTCTTCATCGCAGGCATAGATGGATGGTGAAAGATTAATCCAAGAGTAAGGGGTGCCTGAGTAAGAAAGTACAACTTTTGTTGATAAATCAGATAATAAGATATCTTCTAGTAAGAGATTCTTATGTGACCCCAAAAGAGCCTCAAAGCTAATGGACTTTGCAGAAGCATATAATCCTGCAAATAACACAAAACAATATAATAGCAACCTTTTCATTTTTCTAACGGATATAATTATCAGGAATCGGGTGATGACCTTTCAATGAATCTGTCAAAATGTCACTAATAGAAACCCAGCGACCATATGAGTCTAATTCCATCTGGATGTAATTGTATTGTATGTTATATGCTATTGAAAATGAATTCCATTGGCCAGTGCATTTGGTCGTAATGGAACTTTCTACTATCCTGACTTCTGGATGTCCGTCGCGTATAGCAACGCTGAGAGTGGGAACTTTATTTGGATTATTGCCATCATGACGAGAAACGTTGGGCCAACCAAAAGTACATGAGAAAAAGCCAATTGCGACCGTTTCGCTCCCGGCTATAATGTCGCCTAGCTTTGGCGATGGTGTATCAGCCATTCTGGTCTTTCGTTGGGGAGCACATGTTGCATATTCCGTATAATCTTCTTCTGTGTATATATCCGATTCATCTGCACAGCTGATTCCAAGTAATGAACAGATTAACAGACACAATAGAGCTTTGAATGTGTTTCTTGTTTTCATGTGATTATTGATGATGGCTATTATATGTGTATGTCATAAGTGCGAACAGGAATTTCTATAGCCATATCCTCGGATTGGCCTTCCTCGCTAAAACGACCATTGAACCCCATGTTAACTCTGATTGTATTATTGTCTAACCACCGATAGAACGGGCTGGTAGGATAGACTGCTCCTACGTATGGTTCTGCTAAAAAAGGATAAACAGAAATGACCGATTGAGAATCACAATTGTATGTATATCCTTCAGTCCAACTTACAGCAAGCCTAATTCTCGGAACACCCTCAATTATATACTCTTTGCTACCTTCAAATATTTTACCAGCATCAAAAGACCTGGTTTTTCTTACAGAGGATTTAGTTTCAAATTCTAAACCATCAAATAATTCATCCGTGTCGTTAGATGAACAACTTATGAATGTATTTGGAGCCAAAATAAAGGCAGTCAACAGCCAAAAATAATGTAGAAAGGTTTTTTCCATTGTCTT
This sequence comes from Bacteroidaceae bacterium, assembly GCA_017469685.1. GTDB lineage: Bacteria > Bacteroidota > Bacteroidia > Bacteroidales > Bacteroidaceae > Physcousia. The sequence goes on from JAFUFW010000026.1 coordinate 84,110, forward strand.
GATATTTTTGAATGATTAAAATTGCATGAAACAACCTTCACCTGTAATGCTGTCGGTTACAAGGTATCCCAACGGGCGGTCTGTCTGGTCATCAGTAAAGATCGTCCAGCAGGGAAGGTGAAGCTCGAGTAGATGGAAAACAGGTTTGAAAGTGCTGCGAAGACTCTCGTCAAACAGACGGTATTCGTTAGTCGATGCGTTGTAGCCCCAGAGTTTAGCCATACCTGTATATGGATGCCAATTGTTTGTATTATCCCAATAGTAGGTGGTCATCTTCCTCGACACCCTAGTTTCGTCATCCTTGCAGGCATAGACCATCTTGAAGAGTACGGTGTCTCCCGTGAGGTCGTATGGACGGATTCGCTGTTGAACGTCAGAAATAGCATCATCCCCTACAAGGGTAAAGGGAGTGCCAAAGGTTGTGATGCTGTCGCCACGCAGATAGCCGAGACGATAGAACTGTCGTATGGTAGCATCCTTGAAATAGACGCTATCGCCCTTTGCAAAGCCTTCACGGACAGGCAACCACTTCCACTTATAGAATCGGCAGAGGAAGAACAGATGCTCTGAGCGCAAACTGTCAGGTATGGGCTGTGAGATGTCGAAGGTCTTGCAGAACAACGAGGTCACATCCCCACGTGTAATAGGAAACGCAAGACTTTTTAATAGGTGCGACTGTCGATGCCTGCTCTCTTCCATTAGATGTGTAAGCACGGGATTGGGTTCATAGTCCAACGTCCATACCCGCCAGCATGCCATAGTGTCTTTGGGGGCGCCCATCAGCATAAGGGTGTCGCCCAGCGTTACACGGAAAGCGTGCTTATTAGTGCCCACCTCAGGAATAAGGACTGACGAGTGAGACACTTCAGTGAACCGCCAGTTGATATGCATCTGTGTGCATGGGATTCCGCATGCGCGCAAAGCTAATGTTGTATAATGGGCTGCATTCGAGCAATTCACCCAATGCAGACGTTCCATATCGAGAGGCGTAATAAGTTCTCGGCAAAAAGCACCAGTACTGCCACCATACTCTACACGTCGACGCAACACCCGCATCACATACTCCACAACATCTTGAAGGTTCATAGGGTCTGCAACGCTGTCTTCAATCGTGGGTTCTATAGCATGCTTGAAGTAGCTTCGCCAATCACTCAAAGTTTCATCTCCATTGCGATATGGAAGAACATACCTGCAGAACTGATCAAACGTTAGATTCCTTGCCCACGGTTTTTTCCAAGAGTCAAAAGCCTCTTCTATATTCTCTATGAGGAAAGAATCCGTCAAAACATCTATGTCCCAAACAGGCTTGCCAACCTCAACTTGATAACCAATGCTGTCAAGATAATGTTTGAACACAGAGTCGGCTTTCTCTTGATGTACGAACAAAACCCCATTGATATCAGCGGGAATAGTGCGTCTTATGCCATAGTGATAGCCAGCAGAAGCCCGCAGGAACTCTGCTGCGCGAAGTTTTAATGAATCACCCAGCTCCTCATAGTATGCAACAACCTTTCGGAAAGCGCCGTCGCGCTCCGATTGTTGAGAGCACGACATCAGTGCTACCGCAAAGAAGATAAATATGTAAAAATAGCGTTTCATTGTTGTTGCTCAGAATCTGAGGAAAACTCGATGAAATGGGCGTTTTTTAAAGGTTAGAGGCTGATTGTACCCTCGAAAGTCTGGCTTCCGCGGACGACACGGATTGTGTAGGTACCAGAGAGGGTTGCAGGCAGGTTGATGTCGCCTTCTATATATACATAGGTAGAGAAGACGATCGTGCCATCCTCATCCAAGAGCTGGATGGTGGAACCGAGGGTGTTATCTCCTGCCGTCAATGTATAACCATCAAGATATAAGATGGGGCTGACAATAGGCGCGCGTACACCACCCCCCTCTGTAGGTTGCGTTTTAATTGGGTTCAAAGGAATAATGACTCCTTCGGTCGGATCTGCCGACATGGCAGTGGCAACAAACAAAGTTGCCATGAGTGCATAGATTTTCTTTCTCATTTTTGAGAATTTTGAATTAAGCGCCGCAAAGGTACACCTTTCTCAAGATGCCAACAACTCTTTCTATGAGAAAAAACACATCAAAAAAACATCAAATTTGGATAAACTTGCACAGCTCAGAACGTTACGTTGCCAAAAATACAAATGTCACGCCGGCGATTCTATTTCAATTAAGCATCTATTCAAGTTGCGAGCACTCGTTAAATTGAACAAATCTCTGGCAATTGCCGTACGTGCATTTGTTATGGAGCCAGGATTCGCACCTGTCAAGGTCGCTATTTCTGTATTATCAAAGCCTAAATAAGATAAGATGCAAACTTTTGTTTTCAGATCACTCAGTTTATGTTTCTGCAGAAAAAGGAAGAATTGAGGGTGAGCAGCCGTTAAGACTTCTTTCATGCCAGCCCATTCCTTTTGTGTCGCTGCACGTGACCTTGTTCCCAACGATTCCTTCTCCTTGGTTATATAGGGGTTAGCTACATCGTGGAACTTTTGAATAATTTCGGCTTCACTCAATTGTTGATGAATCTTGATGTCCCCCGACGCTCCCAGTTGATTCTGGAGTACAGCTACCACCTCCTCTAATTGTTGAACCTCCTGGTCTTTTTCGTCCAAAAGTTTCTTCGTCACTTCCTTTTTGGATAGAGCTTGACGTAAGAGTTGTGATACTCTTTTGGCCTCAAACAACTCATCCACTGATTTCTTGTATAGGTTCAAAAATTTCCGTCTTTCGCTTCTCTTCTTGTAGAGAAGCCAAACAACTAATATGGCTGCAGCAAGAGCCAGTGGCACAAGGAATACCAAAGTTAGCCATAATTGTAACTTGCGCTTTTGTGCAATTCGTTCCTGACGACTATAGTCATACATTCCCGCTGATTGGGCTATAGCAGTTGTTCTAGTATTAGACAAGTACGATGCAAGGGCTTGTTCATATACAAGTGTGTACTTTAGTATTGAATCAGTACGGGCCTGATATTGAAATAGAAACAATAGGCCATGACAGGCATCAATTAGGCAGTCTTCATATGGAAGAAGCCTTCTGAATTGATTCTCTGCTGAATCCAATAAACCTATTCCGGCAAAGTAACGCCCTTTGTCATAATAATATCTCTCTTGTCCAAGAGTTATATTGCCATTATTATCAAATAAGCCAGATTTCTGCTCAAATAATTTCATCATCTCACCTGCAGACAGAAATTCATTGTTGTCCAGTGAGAGTCGGATAGCCATTAGACTACATTGAGACATTTCTCCGTCTAACCCATTCGTCATGCAGAACTGCTTTACCTTCTCAATGTTTGCAAATATGGAAATGGTGTCACCAAGAGAAAGATAGGCATCATTCATTTTAAGGAGGCCTTTTATATAATTCAACGTATCGCCAGCTTGTAATGCATATTTACAATAATAATCCCTTGCATGTAATTCTCTTTCAGGCATATACTGCCGAAAATAAACGTCTGCCATCTGCCCATACACCCTGAATAGCGTTGCATAGTCGCAGTCGGCGGCGGTGGTGTCGGCGGCAGCGATGGCATCCTCCCATGTGAGGAGGGCGATGGGTGCTTCGTGTAGGTCGCGGTAGGTGCAGCCGAGGAGGTAGCGGGCCTTGAGCTGTTGGTTGCTGGAGCAGTGGCGGTCGTAGTAGCGTACGACTTCACGAAGGACTGAGTCTGTGGTGAATGGGATAAGGAGCTTGTTCTGCGCTTCGGCACGCAGCAGTTCATAGCGCATACAGACACTCTTGCGCTGACTATGGAGGTCGACAGAGTCGATAGAGTTGAGCAGGGCATAGGCTGAGTCGGGGTAGGTAGCCATCAGAGAGTCCGCCTGTTCCAGCAACGCACGATATTGTCTCCCTCCAGTGCATCCGAAGAAACAAACTCCAAGAAAGACCGGACTCAGGATATGTGTTAGCAGATAATGATTTTTCATATGTTATAGTATGTTTTCCGCAGCAAAGATAGTAAAAGATTAGGATTAGGGATTCTTCCGCCTCGTTTTTTTCTCGAAGCAGGGTCATGGCGCAGCGAAAGGATACTTGATTATCCCGCCACCTACAGTGTTGTGTTTTTGAGAAACAGTTGTTTCTGTTCAGAAAAAAACTCGGAACATGAAGCGGACACCATTTTTGTGGGTGCCGGGGTTGTCGTGGTAGGTGAGGCGTCGGACGTACTCTATGTGGAGTATCTTGAAGATATTGTGAACGCCTACTCGCAGCTCGACGTAAGGGGTGTGCTTGTCCATGACGACGGTGTTGTTCTCGTAGAACACGGAGCCGTCGTCGGCTGTGCGGAAGTGGCCTGGGAAGTAGAAGAGGTCACTGTCGGTGTAGCCGCTGGCGGCGGGGTTGTTCTTGTCGGTGAGCGTTCCCCAGAGTGCGTTGATGCCAATGTATTCGCGCCAGTGGAGCTTCTTGAGCAGGGGCACGCGGTTGAATATCTTGCCGCACATATCCCACGACCACATGAGCTGTACGTAGCGGTCGTTGAGGAACTCGAGGCTGTTGATGAGCGAGAAGGTGTTGTCCTGCAGGACGAAGCTCTGGTTGACGGCGGGGTGTATGAGCAGGGGGAAGGGCACTTTGTTCCATTGTATGCCTGCGCGCACGTCGAAGTCGGTGTAGCCCCAGCCTGCGGGTACGTAGAAGCGCTTGTAGATGCCGGCTTCGGAGACGTTGTAATTGTAGTCGCCTCCGAGGAAGTCTTTGAGGCCGAGAGTGTGGCTGATGGTAAAGATGGGCGCGTCCTTGTTGATCTTCACGCGGCGCTGCTTGGTGTTGATGTAGGTGGCGCCGGGCTCGAATGATACGTTGGCGTAGAACTCTGAGGTGTTGATGCCCTTGATGCTATTGGCGAGGGTGTTCTCGAGGCTTAGGCTGCGCATGTCGCGCGAGGCCGTGACGGCATCGTCGGTGCCGAGGCGCTGGTAGAAGAGCTTGTCGACGGGTCGCTGCTGGGTGCGGGTGTATTTGAGTTGCATCTTGGCTCCGTTGTACCATTCGCGGTCCCACATGGCTTTCCATTCGCGGATGAGGGAGTACTGGTCGACGGCGGAGGTGTGGAAGGCCATGAACATATTGTCCTTGTCGGTGGGCACGAACTTGTCGAAGGGCGTGGTGACGTCGCGACGGTAGGAGAAGTGGATGTTGTTGCGCGGGAATTCGCGTGCCAGATAAGCCTTCTTGTTGAAGGAATAGACGACCTCTCCCCAGCCGTAGAGCTTGCGGGACTGTGTGCCGTAGGCGGCATAGCCTGAGAAGAACCAGTGGGGGTTGAAGTGGGCAGTGGTGAAGCCTGAGAGGCGGAAACGCCAGCGGTCGTAGTCGTTGTAGGAGACGATGGTGTTGATGGGCCCGAAGTCGAATTTGTTGGTGGCTGTGCTGTCGGATGTCTCTACGTAGTTCTCGATGAGGGCCTTGGCCACTACCATGACGGGTTTGAAGTACTTCAGCTCGGTGAGTTTCTTGAGCAGCCCGCCTATCTGGCTCTCGCTCTCGGTGAGTTCTGTTTTGCGGTACTGTGCCCAGTACTGGTCGTCGGTGTGCATTGTGGCATCAGGCTCGGTGTACGTAGTGCCTTTGATGTGCTTGAAGACGGTGGGTGGTATGGGGTCGAAGGTGTAGTCGAAGTTGCGCACGGTGCGCTGCACGAGGAGCTTATGCAGCCAGCTGGTGACCATTAGGCTGACGAGCATGTCGTTGTTGACGCAGACGCGCTCGCCGGTTGGCAGGTCCTCGTAGTACTGGTCTATGCGTATGTCCTCGATGAAGTTGACGTTCGACTGCTTTGGGAAATGCATCTCGGCGGTCTTAACCTGGTAGGTGGAGTCGAGCATGACGTAGATGAGTCCGTTGAAGGCAATGTCCTGCTGGTTGTTGGGCGTGAAGCCGAGCACTACGACGCTGTCGTGTGGCAGTCCGCTCTGATGGGCTTCTTCGCGGCTGACGTAAAAATCGAGAGGGTTGTACTCTTTGATGGCCTTGTCCTCAGCCGAGGAATTGCGGAAGAAGAGTGTGTCCTGGATGTAGTAGCGGTAGAAGCTGATGGCGGAGTTGGCTATGGGGCTCTTGATGTGGAACTGCAGCAGGCGGCATTCCTCGTCGTAGATGTTGACGTCGGTGAAGCAGTCCTTGAGCACGGTGGTGAGTATCTCTCCGGTGTTTATGAGTTCGTTGATGCCTCGGCTGGACTTGGCCTTGATGAGCTCTTTCTCGCTCTTGGGCGAGCGGCGGTAGAAGGTGTGTGAGAGCTGTTCGTCGACGGTCAGGGGCAGTATGAGGTTGCCTGTCTTGGGGTGCCGCTCGACGTGTTTCTTGAGGAATGCCCATGCTTTGGCCTCGTCCATCTCGAAGATTTTGTCGGTAACTTCGTTGACGGAGCCTGTCATCTTCTCGTAGGTGGTGTAAGCGAAGAAGTCCTTAGCGTGAAGGTCGTTGTTTTTCTTGTGTGCAATGACTTTCCGCATGAGGTCCACGGCGGGATTGTTCTTCCTACTGTAGCGGGTGCGCTTGGTGGACACGGTGACTTCCTTGAGGTTTGAGCCTTCAGGCTTGAGCCGAATTTTAAGGTCCTTGTTCTTGCCGAAGGCTGCGAGCCGCACCACTTGACGCTCGTATCCCATGGTGCTCACCGTGAGTTCGTGCCATGTGGAGTCCTCTTTTATGATGAAACGCCCTTCCTCGTCGGTCATCTCGCCATAGTTCTTGCCGTCGTAGTACACGTTGACGTACTCCAGAGGCTTGCGCGTCTTGGAGTCGACGACGATGCCCATGACCTGCGCCGCGAGGTCGGCGGCGAGAGCGAGCGTGCAGAGCGTGAAAAAGAGTCTTTTCATAGGTTGTCGTTGAAAAACGGCGGCAAAAGTACATAAAATAGTGCGAGTGAGCGAACTTTCGGGTTAGTTTAACGAATTTTAGTTTGACAGTAAAGACTTTTTGGCGAATGAGACGATGTTTGAAAACAATGAGACATTGTAACAAAAAGCGTGCGCATGTAATGGCGACCTTTGCAGCGCCAACCAGGTGAAACGGTAATTCATAATCCATACGTCATAGTTTTTGAATTCAGAAGTGAAAGAGTTAACGGTGAAAAGCAAGAATATCTCGATGCGCGAGAAGGTAGGCTACTCGCTTGGCGACGTAGCTGCCAATCTGGTGTTTCAGATGATGATGATATTCCAGCTGAAGTTCTACACTGACATCTTTGGGCTCGACGGTGCCGTGGCCAGCTCCGTCCTGCTGATAGCCCGCGTGGTTGACGCCTTCGTCGACCCTGCCGTAGGCATCATCACCGACCGCACGAAAACCCGCTGGTTCCTGCTCCACCACGACAGCGTGCCCTCTGGCGGATGCACATGGCTACGCAGCCTCAAGATTGCCGAACTGACGTATGAGGCCGACGGCACACTTCATTTGACAGAACAACAATAATACAGAATAACAATGACTATCAAACTCTCTATTCTCAGAAACATCGCGCTGGCATCCACGCTCCTCGCTGCCGCGACGATGTCGGCACAGGGTGTGAAACCCATGCCAAACATTCATGCTGAAGGCCGTTGGCTTGTCGACACTCACGGCAACCACGTAGTCCTTCACGGCGTCATGGACACTCCCAGCGCATGGTTCAACAGTGGCCGCTGGGGCTGGAGCTATGATGATGCCGGGCGCCAGCGCTGTCTGGACTACTTCGAGAAGCTGTTCACCGGACTCGAGGAGGCCAAGTGCAACGTCTTCCGCCTGCACCTCGAACCAGCATGGACCAACGACAACAGCATCACTGCCACCGGATTCACGAAGAACTCTAATGGCGAGACTGTGGACCCGTTAGGAAACGTGGTGGGGGGCGAGGCCGACATCTCGCACTTCAGCTCCACACGTCTGAAGACTTATCTCCGGACTCTCTACTTCCCGCTAATGCAGAAAGCTATGAAGCACGGCATGTACGTCGTAGTTCGTCCGCCCGGAGTATGCCCAGGCGAGATCAGAGTGGATGGCTATTATCAACAATACCTTATTGACGTGTGGGACATCTTCACGCAGAACGACTCCATACGCCGCTATCCTGGGCAGATAAGCATAGAGCTCGCCAACGAGCCCGTCAGCGTGAAGAATGCCCAGGGTGCAAGCGACACGAAGGCGTTGCACGACTTCTTTCAGCCCGTAGTCAACAAGATTCGCGAGAATGGCTTCACCGGTATAATCTGGGTGCCTGGGGCCGGATGGCAGGCTTCGTATGCCGACTATGGTATATACCCCATCGAGGATGTCAATGTAGGCTATGCCGTACACGACTACGATGGCTGGTACGGCTGCTCCGATTCCCAAAATTCGACCAGCACAGTAGCCTCTGCCACCAAGGCTAAAATATCGCAGTTCCACAAGCAGGTTCCTGTAGTGGACACCAACCCCATCATCATCACCGAGATAGACTGGAGCCCGAAGAACCCAGGCTCGGGCCACTACAACGAACACAACGAGTGGGTTGAGTCGAACTACGGCACATGGGCCACAGGCCGCACCTCTGTCTGGGGTACAATAACCAAGGGCGTTCACGACTACTACGGCAACATCTCGATGACACTCTCGGGCACTGGCTGCCTGATCGACGTAGACACACTGATACAGAAAAACAAGGTAGTGCCTGCCTTTGGCGGACTCGAGGAGGCATGCGGCAAGGCCTGCATGGACTGGTATGCCGAGTATTACAATGTTAACTATCCCAAAGCCGACTTCAATAGCGTGCCTGTCAGCGACAACGGCGCCAAATATGTCAACCCCATTGTGCGAGCCGACTTCCCCGACCCCGACGTTATCCGCGTAGGCGACACCTACTACATGGTGAGCACCACAATGCACCACTTCCCCGGAGCCACTATCCTGAAGTCGCAGGACATGGTCAATTGGGAGTATTGCGCCCAGCCCCTCCTGCAGTTGGCTGAGACTGATCGTTACAACCTGCTCAACGACAAGAACGCCTATGCGGCAGGCATGTGGGCCTGCTCAATGAAGTACCACGGAGGTAAATTTTACCTTCTCATCAACGGCAACGATGCCGGAGGCTGGATTCTCTCCACCACCAATCCAGAAGGCACGTGGCAGAAGAAGAAACTCTCTCGCATCTACTACGACCCGGGTATG